>NZ_BAAAQF010000006.1:0-292473 GCF_039531525.1 Glycomyces endophyticus | reverse complement strand
CTACCGGCGCGGCCGCCGCGCCGCCCCGAGGGCCCGACCGCCGCGCGCGACCGCGTCACGCCCGACCGGGCGTCCGGCGCCCGCGACCGGGTCTCCGGAGTGCACGACCGCGTCGCGGGCCGCGCCCCGACCGCGCCCGGCGACACCCCCGACGACGCGCCCCGGAAGGAGGCGGAGAGCCGCCTCTCGCAGCCGCACAAGCGCCAGTACCTGTCGCTGTGGATCGAGCTGCCGCTGCTGCTGGTCGTCGCGTTCTCGGCCGCGGTCCTGCTGCGCACGTTCGCGGTGCAGCCCTTCTACATCCCGTCGGGCTCGATGGAGCAGACCCTCCAGGAGGGGGACAAGGTCCTCGTCCTCAAGCTCACCACGACCCTGCGCACGCCGCAGCGCGGCGAGGTCGTGGTGTTCCGCGGCACCGACTCCTGGGACCCCGAGTACCGGCCCGCGGGCGGCTCCGACTCGGTCCTGTCCGACCTGACGACCGGCGTCCTCGACCTCATCGGCCTCGCCGAGCCCGACGAGAAGGACTTCATCAAGCGGGTGATCGCGGTCGGCGGCGACACCGTGATGTGCTGCGACGCCGACGGGAACGTCGTGGTCAACGGCGTGTCCCTCCACGAGGGCGAGTACGTCTACGACGACGCGCCGCTCGAGCCCGAGCCCGGCACCTGCCATTCGCGCCGGTTCGACCAGGTGCTGGTCCCCGAGGGCGAGGTGTGGGTGATGGGGGACCACCGGGGCAACTCGAAGGACTCGCGCTGCCAGGGCCCGGTCCCGGTCGAGAACATCATCGGCCGCGCCATCGCGCTGGTGTGGCCGACCGAGCGGGCCACCGAACTGGTGATCCCGTCCTCGTTCGACGTGCTCGACGGGACCACCGGCCCCGAAGGCGCGCAGGCGGCCTCGGGCACCGCCGGCGACGGCCTGCCCGCGTCGTGGGGCACCGCCTGGGACGCACCGCCTTCGTTGCCCGCCACCGCGACCACCGCCCCTGCCACCGGAGCGCGAGCGCGTAGACTCGCACCGTGATCGAAGAAGGGCAGGCGCCCGGCGCCGACGGCGAGGGCGCCGAGGAGACCTCCGACAACCAGCAGCCCAAGAAGAAGGGGTCGTTCTGGAAGGAACTGCCCATCCTCCTGGGCGTCGCGATCCTGGTGGCGATCGTGGTGCGGACCTGGGTCGTCCAGACCTACTACATCCCCTCCGGCTCGATGGAGAACACCCTCCAGATCAACGACCGGGTGCTCGTCAACAAGCTCGTCTACGACTTCTCCGACCCCGAGCGCGGCGAGATCATCGTCTTCACCGCGCCCGAGTCGTGGCGGTCGGTCATGGAGGAGGACGAGTTCATCAAGCGGGTCATCGCGGTCGGCGGCGACCACGTCGTCTGCTGCGACGACCAGGGGCGCATCACCGTCAACGGGGTGGCCCTGGACGAGGACTCGTACCTGTTCACCAACCCGCTCACCGGCGAGCAGGACAAGCCCTCGCAGGACCCGTTCGACGTGGTCGTGCCGGAGGGCCGCCTGTGGGTCATGGGCGACCACCGCTCGGCCTCGGGCGACTCGCGCGAGCGGTTCATCCGCACCGGCGGGAACGTCGACGCCTCCACGATCGAGGTCGACGCCGTGATCGGCAAGGCGTTCGTCCTGTTCTGGCCCTTCAGCGACTTCACCTGGTTCTCGATCCCCGAGACCTTCGGCGACGTGCCGGAGCCCTCCTGACCGTGCTCCGCCCCACCCCTTCCCGCATGCGGCGCGACGGCGACCTGTACGCGCTGGAGGCGGCGCTCGTCCGGCGGGGCCTCGGCCCGGTCGCCGGCGCCGACGAGGCGGGCCGCGGCGCGTGCGCCGGGCCGCTCGTGGTCGCGGCGGTGATCCTGCCGCCGAGCGCGCGGCTCGCGGAGCTGAACGACTCGAAGCTGCTCACCGAGGCCGCGCGCGAGCGCGTCTTCGAGCGGCTGCACCGGTCCCGGGCCCTGATCTCGGTCGTGAGCTACGGGCCGCGCGAGATCGACCGGCGCGGGATCGCGGTGTGCAACCTCGAGGGCATGCGGGTGGCCGTCGCGCGCCTGCCCGAGCGGCCCGGCTACGCGCTCACCGACGGGTTCCCGGTCCCGGGCCTGCCCGGGAGCCTCGGGGTCGTCAAGGGCGACCGCACGGCCGCGTGCGTGGCCGCCGCGGGCGTCGTCGCCAAGGTGACCCGGGACCGCATCATGGCCGAGCTCGGCGGACGCCACCCCGAATACGGATTCGGCGTCCACAAGGGATACGGCACGGCCGCTCACGAGGCGGCGCTGCGCCGCTGGGGGCCGTGCGAGCAGCACCGGCTCTCGTACGCCAACGTGGCCGCGAGCGCCGTACCCGCAGCCGCGTGAACCGGGCGTGCCGGGGCCTCCCGGGGTGAATCCGGGGCCCGTGGGGCAAGCCGCGTCCGCGGCGGGGCATGCGCGCACTATCGTGGAACAGTCGCATGAGAAGGAGGAGCGTTGAGCGCCGAGGACCTCGAGAAGTACGAGACCGACATGGAGCTGCAGCTGTACCGGGAGTACCGGGACATCGTGCGGCAGTTCACCTACGTCGTCGAGACGGAGCGGCGGTTCTACCTGGCGAACGCGGTGGAGGTCCACGTGCGCGGCGCCGAGGCCGAGACCTACTTCGAGGTCGAGATGAGCGACGCGTGGGTCTGGGACATGTACCGGCCCGCCCGCTTCGTCAAGCACGTCCGCGTCCTCACGTTCAAGGACGTGAACGTCGAAGAGCTCGACAAGCCCGACATGACCCTCCCCTAGCGCCGGTCCCGCCCGAGCACGGGGTGGTCCGCCCGACCCGCCGGTACCATTGGCCCGGTGTCCACACTCCGTGATGTGATCAGCGCGCACACCGACCTCACGTCGAACTCCGCGGCCCACCTCCAGCGCCTCGTCGCCGAATGGCAGCTCCTCGCCGACCTCTCCTTCGCCGACTTCCTGCTCTGGGGCGCCGTCAAGGACCACCCCGGGCGGTACGTGTGCCTCGCCCAGGTGCGGCCCACGACCGGCCCGACCGCCTACGAGGAGGACCAGGTCGGCCGCATCCTCGAAGGCGAGGACGCGAAGCACCTGAGCGTCGCCTACACGGAGGGCCGGATCTTCCGCGAGGGCGACCCGGTCTGGCGCGGCGACGTCGCCGCCCGCCACGAGGCCATCCCGGTGCGCCGCCGCGACCGCAGCCAGGTCATCGCCGTCGCCGCCCGCGACACCAACCTCTCGGACACGCGCAGCCCCTCCCACCTGGAGCTGAACTATCTCAAGACCGCCGACTACCTGGTGCAGATGCTCACCGACGGCGGCTTCCCGCCCCCGCTCCTGCCCGGCGAGCCGACGACCGCGCCGCGCATCGGCGACGGCCTGGTGCGCATCGGCGCCGACGGCCTCGTCCGGTACGCCTCCCCGAACGCGCTCTCGGCGTACCGCCGCATGGGCGTCACCGGCCACCTGCGCGACCGCGACCTGGCCGAGCTCACCCGCAGCCTCCCGTCGACGCCCGAGATCGGCGCCGACGCGGCCCGCCGCATCGCCGACGCCCTCGCCGGGGGCACGCCGCGCCGCAAGGAGATCGAGGCCAAGGGCGCCACCGTGCTCATGCGCGCGCTCCCCCTGCGCCCCGGAGGGAAGGCCGCCGGCGCGCTCGTCCTCGTCCGCGACATCACCGAGGTCCGCCGCCTCGACCGCGAGCTGGTCACCAAGGACGCCACGATCCGCGAGATCCACCACCGCGTCAAGAACAACCTCCAGACCGTGGCCGCGCTGCTGCGCCTCCAGGCCCGCCGCGTCGGCTCCCCGCAGGCCCGGCTCTCCCTGGAGGAGTCGGTGCGCCGCGTCGCCTCGATCGCGCTCGTCCACGAGACGCTCTCGCAGTCCTCCGACGAGTCCGTCGGCTTCGACCAGATCGTCGACCGCGTCGCCTCCATGGCCGTGGAGGTCTCCGTCGCCGAGTCGAAGGTGACGCTGCGCCGCGAGGGCACCTTCGGGGTCCTCCCCTCGGAGTACGCGACCCCGCTGGTCATGGTCGTCAACGAGCTCATCCAGAACGCCGTCGAGCACGCCTACCCGCCCGGCCAGGAGGGCGAGGTCGTCATCGGCGTCGAGCGCGACGGCGACCACTTCCGCGTCACCGTCTCCGACCACGGCAAGGGCCTCCCCGAGGGGTTCCGCATCGCCGACTCGACCCGCCTCGGGCTCCAGATCGTCCACACCCTCGTCACCGGCGAGCTCCGCGGCACCATCGACATGCGCCCCCGCGCCGAAGGCGGCACGGAGGCCGTCGTCGACTTCGCCCTCCAGTGACGGCGCGCCGCCCGGCCCGGACGCCGCGGCACGTCCGAACAGGAGGATCGCGAGCCGTTCTCCACCGAATCGGCCCGCGAACCTGCTAGAACAGTTCCAGTAGCGACTACTGTGGACTGGAGGCGGCCATGCCCGCGACCCGAACCGCCGGCCTGCGGGCCGCGGTGGCGACCGCCGCCGTCGCCGTCGCGACCGCCGCCTACGCCCTCTGGCTCCCTGGAGCCGCCGCCGCGCCGCTTCCCGGCGAGATCGGCCCCTGCGCCGGGCCCGACTGCCCCGACGAGTACCCCGACGACAACAACAACGACGACGTCATCGGCTTCGACGACTCCGTCAACGTCTTCGTCGGCGGGGACTTCGACGTCACCGGCACCGCCGCCGAGTCCGAGGGCCGCAACGTCGTCCTCGGATCCTTCGCCCAGAACAAGACCGGCGGCGGCGCCGTCTACAACGTCGGCATCGCCGGCGTCGGCTCCCGCGTGCCCCCGCCCGACGGCTCCGACTACCTCGTCACCGGCGGCGACCTCACGATCGCCGCGGGCCAGCGCCTCCTCGCCGAGGAGGGCGCCCACTCCGGCGTCGTGCGCGTCGGCGGCACCGCCACCGGCGAGGTCGACCCCGACGCCGTCCTCGACGCCACCGCGATCGACGAGTACACCCTCCTCCGCGACGACCTCTCCGCCGCCAGCCACTGCTACGCCTACCCCGAGGACGGCGTGCGCCGGGCCACCACCGGGACCGTCCAGAACCTCGGCTACGAGACGCTGTTCACCGGGGACGGCTCCTCCGCGCTCCAGGTCTTCGCCGTCGACGCCGACCTCGTCTCCGGCACCGGCGGCCAGCAGGCGCTCCGCTTCACCGGCATCCCCGCCGGCGCCACCGTCCTCGTCAACCTCTACGGGGACGCCCGCACCCTGAACATCAACTCCGGTCCGGCCACCGAGCTGCGGCAGCGCCTGCTGTGGAACTTCCCCGACGCCGCCGAGGTCAACCTGCGCGGCACCACCCAGTTCCAGGGCTCGGTCCTGGCGGGGGAGCAGTCGAGCACCACCGAGGTCACCATGTCGGGCACCAACGGCCGCATGCTCCTCACCGGGAACCTCGTCCACGGCTCCAGCTCCCAGGCCGGCTCCGGCCAGGAGATCCACGCCTACCCGTTCGACGGCGACCTGCCCGAGTGCGACGACACCGACCCCACGAGCGTGCCGATCAACAGCACCGGCCCCGACCCGGAGCCGCCCACGACGGACGAACCCACCACGGACCAGCCCACGACGGACGAACCGACGACGGACGGACCCACGACCGACCGGCCCACCACCGACGGACCCACCTCGGACGAGCCCACCAGCACCGGACCGAGCGAATCCGCCACCACGAGCGAACCCGCCGCACCCGCCTCCGGCGGTGGCGACACCGGCGGGCTCACCCGCACCGGCGAGCGCCTCGCCCTGCCGCTCGGCATCGGCGCCGCCCTCGCCGCAGCCGGGGCCATCGCCGCCTTCGCCGCCAGCCGCCGGGCCGCCGAGGAGTGACCCGACCGGCCGCCGGAACGCGAGGGGCGCTCCGGCGGCCGTCCGGCCTGCAATAACATCGGACGCATGTCCGGACCAACTCTGCTCGACGCCGTGCTCGCCGCCTTCGGCGACACGGTCGTGCGCGCCGTCCGCCTCCCCGCCGGCGCCGCCCCCGCCGTCACCGGCGTGGCCCTCCTCGAACCCGGCGACCGGGCCGAGCCCGGCCAGCTCGTCCTCGCCGTCGGCGCCCGCGGCGAGCAGGCCCTCGCCATGGCCGCCGACGCCGCCCGCGCCGGCGCGGCCGCGCTCGTCGTGAAGGGCCCCGCCGACGACGCCGAGCCCCCGCTCCCGGTGGTCCACATCGACGACGGCGTGCGCTGGGACCAGGTCGAGATGCTCGCCCGCACCGCCGTCGAGGGCTCCTGGAGCGACGACGCCTCCGTGACGGGCCTGCCCGCGCTCGCCGAGACCGTGGCCACCCTCATCGGCGGCCTCGTCACCATCGAGGACGCCGCCCACCAGGTCGTCGCCTACTCCCACACCGGCGACGACGCCGACTGGGTCCGCCGCGAGACGATCATGGGCCGCCGCTGCCCGATCCCCTACCGCGACCACCTGCGCGAACAGGGCGTCTTCCGGCGGCTGTGGCCCCCGGACGAGGTCATCGCGATCCCCGCGCACCCCGCGATCGGCGCGAACGAGCGCCTCGCCGTCGGCATCCAGGCCGGGAACCGCCCGCTCGGCTCGATCTGGGTGCAGCACACCGGCACGCCGTTCGGCCCCGACGCCGCCGAGGTGCTCCGCGGCGCGAGCCGCCTCGCCGCGCTCCGCATGGCCTCCCCGGGCGGCCAGTCCACGATGGCCGTCCCGCCGGACTTCGCGTACGGGCTCCTCACCGGCCGCGTCGACTCCGCGCTCCTCGCCCGCCAGCTCGGCCTCGACGCCGAGACCGCGATGACCGTCGCCGCCGTCGACCTCAACGACCCCGAGGCCGACTCGGCCGCGCGCGAGCTCCACCTGGCCCAGGCGCTCGACGTGGCCGCCGTCTACGCCGCCGCGTACCGCCACGACGTGTACCTCACGCAGGCGTGCGGCCTCGTCTACCTCATGGTCCCCGGCGACGGGGACGGCGTCGAGGACTGGCTCGGCGGCCTCGTCGCGGCCCTGCGGCACAACCTCGGCAGCCCCGCGCAGGCGGCGCTGGCCGACCCGGTCCCGAAGGTCGCTGAGATCCCCGCGGCGAAGGAGCAGGCCTACCAGGTGCTCCTCGCGGTCGCCGGGTCCGGCGTGCCGGTCGTCCCGGTCGCGGCGGTCCGCTCGAAGCTGCTGCTGCGCCAGGCGCTCGACGCGGTCGCGGCCGTGCCCGGGCTCCGCGGCGCGGCCGACGCGCTCAGCCCCGAGCTGGCGAAGTCCCTGCGGGCCCACCTCGACGCGTTCGGCGACGTCGGCGCCGCCGCGGCCGCGCTCCACGTCCACCCGAACACGCTCCGGTACCGCCTGCGCCGCATCAAGGAGGTCTCCGGGATCGACCTCGACGACCCCGACCAGCGGCTCCTGGCGATGCTCCAGCTGCGCCTGGCCGACTGACGCGTTGTCGCGGCGGACAAGCCCGCCCGCCGCGATTTTGCCGTTTCGACAAGCCCTTCCGAGCGACCGCGCTCATAGGCTCGCCCTACTCCCGGCCCGGGACGGGCGGCGCCCCGTCCCGACCGCGAGCGACACGCCCGCCCCCGTCGACAGGACGACCATGAGCAGTACCACGACCACCCCGCCCAAGGACATGCGCAGGATCGCGACCGCCAGCTTCATCGGCACCGCGATCGAGTTCTACGACTACTACATCTACGGCACGGCCGCCGCGCTCGTGCTCAACGAGCTGTTCTTCCCGACCCTCTCCCCGCTGGCCGGGACGCTCGCGGCCCTGAGCACCTTCGCCGTCGGGTTCGTCGCGCGCCCCCTCGGCGCGATCCTCTTCGGCCACTTCGGCGACCGCATCGGCCGCAAGGCCACCCTGGTCGTGTCGCTGCTGCTCATGGGCCTGTCCACGGCCTTCATCGGCCTGCTGCCGACGTACGACTCGATCGGCGTCGCCGCGCCGATCATCCTCGTGCTCCTGCGCGTGTGCCAGGGCATCGGCCTCGGCGGCGAGTGGGGCGGCGCGGCCCTGCTGTCGACCGAGCACGCCCCGGCCGACAAGCGCGGCCTGTACGCCGCCGCCCCGCAGATGGGCTCGCCCGTCGGGTACTTCGTCGCGACCTGCGTGTTCTGGGCCCTCTCGGCCTGGCTCCCCGAAGCGGCGTTCACCGGCTGGGGCTGGCGCGTGCCGTTCCTGATCTCGTTCGCGCTCGTCGCCGTCGGCCTCGTCATCCGCCTCAAGGTCGCCGAGACCCCCGCGTTCGCCAGCGCGATGGACAAGTCGGAGGCCAACCGGGTCCCGCTGCTCACCGTCATCACCCGCCACCCCAAGGAGCTGCTGCTCGGCGCCGGATCGGTCCTCGTCGTCTACATCATGTTCTACACCGCGGCCACGTACTGCCTGACGTACACGACGACCACCCTCGGCATCCCGCGCAACACCATGCTCGGCCTGACGCTCATCGCCGTCGTCGTCCTCGGCGTCAGCACCTTCCTGGTCGCGCGGCTCTCCGACCGGGTCGGGCGCAAGCGGCTCATCATCGCCGGCGCGGTGTTCGGCATCGTGTGGAGCTTCGCCCTGTTCCCGCTCCTTGAGACGAAGAACCTGGTGCTCATCGCGATCGCGCTCTCGGGCGCGCTGCTGGCGATGGGCATCATCTACGGGCCCGTGGGGGCGTTCCTGCCCGAGCTGTTCCCGACGAAGGTCCGCTACTCCGGCGCCGGCCTCGCCTACAACATCGGCGGCCTGCTCGGCGGCGGCATCACCCCGCTCCTCGTCGCCCAGATCGCCTCGACCTCCGGGACCACCGGCGTCGGCTGGCTCCTCGGCGGCATCGCCGTGGTGAACCTCCTGTGCATCCTCGCGCTGCCCGAGACGCGGCACCGCGACATGCAGACGACGTAACGTCCGTCCCGCCTACCGGTACGGCCGGACCCCGCGACCGCGGGGTCCGGCCGTACGCGTGTCACCTTCATGTGACATGCCGTCCAGGGAGCGGGACGATCGGTGCGCGCATCCGGAACGTGTGTCATGCTTGCTGGCATGTCTCGCGCACACGGGCTCCGACTGGTGGCACGCCGCCACGTCGACCTCTGCCGTGTGTACAGCGCCATGTGTCTCATGTGCGCTTAATTCGCCTCCGGCTTTCCGCCGTCGAATTCCACGCCACACCTGTGTCCGCGATGAGGAGTACCGTGCCAACGCCAACGCGCAAACCGTCCCGCCCCAAAGGCCAAGGCCAGTGGGCCATGGGCCACCGGGAGCCGCTCAACAAGAACGAGCAGTCCAAGAAGGACGACAACCCGCTCAACGTGCGGCAGCGCATCGAGAACATCTACGCGCACGGCGGCTTCGACTCGATCGACCCGGCTGACCTCCGCGGACGTTTCCGCTGGTGGGGCCTGTACACGCAGCGCAAGCCCGGCATCGCCGGCGGCAAGACCGGCATCCTCGACGAGGAGGAGCTGGACGACAAGTACTTCATGATGCGCGTGCGCATGGACGGCGGCCAGCTCAACCTCGCGCAGCTGCGCACGGTCGCGGGCATCTCCAAGGAGTTCGGGCGCGACACCGCCGACGTCACCGACCGCGAGAACGTCCAGTACCACTGGATCCGCGTCGAGGACGTCCCCGAGATCTGGCGCCGCCTCGAGGCGGTCGGCCTCGACACGCAGGAGGCCTGCGGCGACTGCCCGCGCGTCATCCTCGGCTCCCCGGTCGCCGGCGTCGCCGTGGACGAGGTCATCGACGCGACCCCGCAGATCCAGGAGATCTACGACCGGTTCATCGGCGACCGCAGCCTCTCGAACCTGCCCCGCAAGTTCAAGTCGACCATCGGCTGGCTCCCCGACAGCCCGTACGAGACCAACGACATCTCCCTCATCGGCGCGCACCACCCCGAGCTCGGCCCCGGCTTCGACCTGTACGTCGGCGGCGGCCTCTCCACCAACCCGATGTTCGCCCAGCGCCTCGGCGTGTGGGTCGCCCAGGACGACATCGTCGACGTGTGGGTCAACGTCGTGCGCATCTTCCGCGACTGGGGCTACCGGCGGCTGCGCACCCGCGCCCGCCTGAAGTTCCTCGTCAAGGACTGGGGCGCCGAGAAGTTCCGCGAGGTCCTGGAGTCCGACGCCTACCTGGGCCGCAAGCTCCCCGACCTGGCCCAGCCCCCGGTCCCCGAGAAGCTCCTCGACCACATCGGCGTCCACAAGCAGAGCGACGGCAACTACTTCATCGGCGTCGCACCCGTCGCCGGCCGCGTCTCGGGCACCGTGCTCGACCAGCTCGCCGACATCGCCGAGAAGTACGGCTCCGACCGCGTCCGCGCCACGCCCCTCCAGAAGCTCCTGCTCCTGGACATCCCCGGCGACAAGGTCGACGACGCCGTCGAGGACCTGCGCGCGATCGGCCTGGAGGCGCACCCGTCCCCGTGGCGCCGCGCCACCATGGCCTGCACCGGCATCCAGTTCTGCAAGCTCGCCATCGTCGACACCAAGGACCGCGCCCGCGACCTCGTCGCCGAGCTCGAGAAGCGCGTCCCCGAACTGGACACCCCCGTCTCGATCCACGTCAACGGCTGCCCGAACGCCTGCGCGCGCACCCAGACCGCCGACATCGGCCTCAAGGGCCAGCTCGTGGTCAAGGACGGCGCCCAGGTCGAGGGCTTCCAGGTCCACCTCGGCGGCGGCCACGCCGCCGCGGCGAGCCTGGGCCGCAAGTCCCGCGGCCTCAAGGTCGCCTCGGAGGACCTCGGCGACTACGTCGAGCGCGTCACCCGCCGCTACCTCGGCGGCCGCACCGAGGGCGAGACCTTCGCCCAGTGGGTCCACCGCGCCGAGGAGGCCGAGCTCCAGTGAGCGGCCGCGTCGTCCCCTACCACTGCCCGTACTGCGGGGAGGAAGACCTTCGACCCTTCGTGCCCGAATCCGACAGCGACGTCGAGATCAAGGGCGGATGGCACTGCGCGGACTGCACCCGCGTCTTCGCCGTCACATACCACGGGATGGCGGCGGCGCAGGTCATCGCGCCGCCGGCCCCCACCGGCACCCAGCCGGAGCGAACACCCCGATCGGAGTGAAGCAGCATGAGCAGCAACGGGATAGGAAGAGACCCATTCGAACTCCGTGACCTCGCCATGGCGGCGGGGAAGCGCCTCGAGGACGCCACGGCCCACCGGATCATCGAATGGGCGGTCGGCGAGTTCGGCGAGCGCTTCTGCGTGACCTCCTCCATGGCCGACGCCGCCGTGGTCCACCTCGCCAGCGAGGTCGCCCCCGGCATCGACGTCGTCTTCCTCGACACGGGCCTCCACTTCCCGGAGACCCTGGAGGTCCGCGACTTCGTCGCCTCGACCATGAACGTCAACGTGCGCTCGATCCAGCCCGACCAGAGCGTCCTCTCCCAGGACGCGGAGTTCGGCCCCCGCCTGTTCAACCGCGCCCCCGACGAGTGCTGCTCGCTCCGCAAGGTCCTGCCGCTCAACGCCGCCCTCGCCGACTACGACGGCTGGGCCACCGGCCTGCGCCGCGACGAGGGCCCGACCCGCGCGAACACGAAGGTCGTCGACTTCGACCTCTCGCGCCGCAAGGTCAAGGTCTCCCCGATCGCCAAGTGGACGGAGGCCGACCAGGAGGCGTACATCGAGCGGTACAACATCCCGGTGAACCCGCTGCTCAAGGACGGATTCCGTTCCATCGGCTGCTGGCCGTGCACCCGCCGGACCGCGCCGGGCGAGGACCCGCGCGCGGGCCGCTGGGCCGCGTTCGACAAGACCGAGTGCGGACTGCATGTCTGACCGGCCGGCGCCCGAGACCGCCGCGGCCCCGGCCGCGGCGGGGACGGCGCCTTCGGGACCGCCGCGGCCGATCGTCCTGGTCGCCCACGGCAGCCCCGACCCGCGCTCCCCGGAGGCCGTCCGCGCGATAGCGCGGGCGGCCGGAGCGGACGCGGGCTTCCTGGAGTTCAACGAGCCCCACCCGGTCGAGGTCCTGCGCGGCATCGCCGACACCGGCGTGAGCGCCGCCGTGGCCCTCCCGCTCCTGCTGACCGACGCCTACCACACCCGCACCGACCTGCCCGAGGTCGCGAAGCGCGCCGAGGAGGCCCGTCCGGGCCTCGCGGTCGCCGTCGCCAGGCCGGTGGGGGACCTGTCCCTCGCGCGGGCCCTCGTGCGGGACCTGCCCTACGGGATCGACGGCCTGGTGGTCTGCGCCGCCGGCACCCGCGTCGACGAGGGCCGCGCCCACGTCGCCGCCGTCGCCGAGGAAGCGGGCCGCCTGCTCGGCGTCCCGGCCGGCCCCGGCTTCGCCTCGGGCCCCGGCCCGAAGGCCGGCGACACCGTCGAGCGCCTGAAAGCCGAAGGCGCGCAGCGCATCGCGGCCGTCTGCTACTTCATAGCCCCGGGCATCCTGTGCGACGCGGCCCTCGAATCCGCCCGCGCCGCCGGCATCGTCCATGCGGGTGAACCGCTCGGCGCCGCACCCGAACTCCTCGACGTCATCGCGCAGCGCGCGGCCGAGGCCTGACCCGGTCGGGGGCATCCCCGACGGCGGCTCCCGGGGTCACTCCCCGAACGGCCGGCGTTCGCCGAACCCGACGGCGCGGCGGCTCGGGCCGCACAGCACCAGCGCCAGCATCACCGCCGCGAGCGCCCACGCCGCGACCCCGACGACCGGGTGCGCCGCCTCCCGCAGGTAGTACCCCACGGGCAGCCACAGGAGCGACTGGAAGACCGCCTGCGCGACGATGTCGCGGCGCTGCAGCAGCCGGCGGCCGATGAACCAGTAGTAGAGCGCCGCCAGCCACGCCAGCAGGGCGATCCCGGCCGCGCCGCCCGCGGTGTCGACGTCCCCGGTGAGGATCTGCACCAGGGCCCACGCCCCCGCGGCCACGAGTCCCGTTGCGAGGAGCCAGAACACGCCCGCGGCAGCGGTCAGGGTCCACGGACGTGCGCCGTCACCGCGACTTTCGGTGACCGCGCCCATGTCGGCGTCGGTTTCGTTCACCCCTCAACCGTATCCCGGGCTACTCTGCGCCTATGCGCGACCTGAAAGCAGCGCCACAGCGCGGCCTGCTCATCGTGAACCCGAAGGCCTCCACCGGCTCGCGCCGGCGCACGCGCTGGGTCGTCAAGAAGCTCGACCGCGTGCTCGACCTGACCGTCGAGAAGACCGGCGACCGCGGGCACGGCGAGGAGCTGGCCCGCCGCGGCGCCGACGCGGGGTACGACGTGGTCTTGAGCCTCGGCGGCGACGGCACCGTCAACGAGGTCGTCAACGGCCTGGTCGCGGACGGCCGCCCCGCCGACGAGGCGCCCCTGTTCGCGCCGATCCCCGCCGGGTCCACGAACGTGTTCGCGCGGGCCCTGGGGCTGCCGTGGGACCGCCGCCGCGCCTCCATGGCGATCGTCGCGGCGCTGACCGACTCGCCGCGCACCCGCACCGTCAGTCTCGGACGCGCGCAAGGCGACGGCGTCGACCGCCTCTTCACGTTCTGCGCCGGACTCGGATGGGACGCGTCGATCATCAAGAAGGTCGAGTCGTACCGCAAGAAGCGCAATCTCGGCGCGCACTACGCACGCGCCGTCATGGCGGAACTCAATGAGCATGGCGTGGAAGGGGATTCGATCGAAGTTTCCCTATCGACCGGCGAAGAGGTCCTCTCGACAGGGATGGTCGTCGTGCAGAACTGCGCACCGTGGACCTATCTCGGCGCCCTTCCGGTGAATCTCAACGCGCGGGCGTCCTTTAATGCTGGACTTGATGTCCTGATTCTGCGTAAACTGGGGCTGTCGGACGCCGCGCGGACCGCCGCTTCACTGCTGGTGGGCCGCGATGGACCCGACGGCAAGCACGCGGTGACGCATCACGATCTCTCCAGGATCCGACTGCGCGCGTCGCTTCCGCAGGCCTTCCAGCTCGACGGGGACTATCTGGGAGAGCGCACCGAACTCGAACTCAGCTCGGTGCCGAAGGCGCTGCGGGTGGCCTGCTAACAACTTGGGAAAACCTCTAGGTGGGTGTTGACAAGTCGCCCGTGAGCAGGCAAGGTTGATTTCGCCATCCCTACCGGGACGGCGCGAGACTTACAACCGAATATCGTCTTTTCGGTGCGTTATAGACCGGGCGTCGTGGGTACTTCTGCCCTGGCGGACTTCTCGTAAGGTGTGTCTGCCAACCTTGAGTACCAGTGTGTCAAACCGGTTCGACTCGCTGTCACCGACCCCCTCCTTTACGAAGCCCGCAAGCCGGACAACGGTTTTCGGGCCGCGCGGAGGGATCGTGTGGCGGGTATCGCACGAGGGCCCGCGGTAGGGGTCCCGGCGGTGCCGAGGATTGCGTTCCCCGAGTCTTCTTCGAGGTAGCACGGTGAGTTCACTCACTTCGTGCTGAATTCCGGAGTCGAACCCTTGACAAATCACGACCTTGTGAAAGTATTCACAAGGGCCCGGGTCACGGTGCGGACTAGTCGCAGATCCGCTCGCGGAGCTGTACGTTTGCAGTCGCCATTCGGGCGGCCGACGCCGTAGGCGGGTGTGTGCCTCCCCGGCCCAGTGCGTTCAGCAACGGAGCTGGCGCTGCGCGAGGGCACTCCACGCTCGCGGTGACAACGATTCCCTTTGCAGGGAGACGAGAACCGCCCTGAGTGCCCGCCTGCGCCATCCGTGGGGTGCGCCGCCGCGACCACAGCGGCGGAACACGGATCGGCGCGCCAGCGGAGCGCGGCCTGAACGCCCGGCGCGAGGACCCCAGCGGTCCGCGACGCCCGAAACCTTAAGAACTCATAACACCGTGAAAGCAAGATGCTTGATGCTTAGCAAGGAGATGTTTTGATGGATTGGCGCCACGAGGCCATCTGCCGCGACGAGGACCCCGAGCTGTTCTTCCCGATCGGGGACACCGGTCCGGCACTGGTACAGATCGAGCAGGCCAAGAACGTCTGCCGGCGCTGCCCCGTGACCGAGGAGTGCCTGCGGTGGGCGCTCGAGAGCGGTCAGGACGCGGGCGTGTGGGGTGGCATGAGCGAGATCGAGCGCCGCGAGCTGAAGCGCCGCTCCGGTGCGATGCGCACGCTCGCCGCCCAGGTCGTCGGCTAGGACCACGCAATCCCTTGATCACCCATCCCTCGAATTTGTGACGACAGAAGCTTGGAAGGCCCGGTGGCGACGCCGGGCCTTCAAGCTTGTCCGGACCGGGCGCACCGCAGGCGCAGCCGCCGGGCAGGGCCTTCTGACCCGATGATGCCCGAGGGGTCCGACAGCGGGCCCCGGCTAGTGGATCCGGTGCCGCTCGGTGTCGGCGTCGGCCTCCGTCGCGGGGCGGCGCTGGCGGATGCGGATCGTCGTGAGCGCGCCCTCGACCTCGGACTCGACCTCGTCGGTGAGCGCCTTGAGGACCTGCCACTGGTAGGACCCGGCGTCGGGGAGGGGCTCGCCCTTGGGGCGGCTCAGCACGATCTGGAGGGCCTCCTCGCCCACTTCCAGGCGGCAGTGCAGGGGCTCGTCGCCGCTCTTGCGGCGGAACGGCCGCGGGCGGCCGGGCTCGGGCGGGATCAGGAGCGCGACCGCGGCGTTCACCGCCGCGCGCAGGTCCTCGATCTCGTCGAGGGAGAACCCGAGGCGGGTCGCCACCGCCGCCGTGGCGGTCGGCAGGACCGACAGGTAGTCGCCCGACGAGGGCACGTCGAGCAGCAGCACGTCGTCGCGCTCATCGCTCACCGGCATAACCGCTTCCCGTAGCCCTGCGGGGGAGCCCAAGCGAGGACCCCTCTCGCTGCAAAGGATAATCCGACCCCGGCCCGGGCGCTGACCACCCCGGCCGAATTCCCACCCGCGGGGACGCCCCGGTACGGAAGAGCGCCCGGTCCCGCGGCTCGGGACAGGGCGCTCCGCACGATTCGGGGCCGCTAGGCCTTCTTGGTCTCCCAGAAGATCGTCGCGATCTCGTCGATCTTGGCGAGGAGCTCCTCGGCGACCTTCGGGTCGGCGGAGCCCTTGGCGCCCGACGCGCCCGCGAGCTTCGTGGCCTCGTTGACGAGGGTGTGGAGCTGCGGGTACTTCTCGAAGTGCGGCGGCTTGAAGTAGTCGGTCCAGAGCACCCACAGGTGCTCCTTGACCAGGTTCGAGCGCTGCTCCTTGATGATCAGGGCGCGAGTGCGGAACTCCGGGTCCTCGTTGGCCTGGTACTTCTCGCAGATGGCCTTGACCGACTCCGCTTCGATGCGCGCCTGCGCCGGGTCGTAAACCCCGCACGGCAGGTCGCAGTGAGCGGAAGCCGTGATCTGCGGCAGCAGCCGCGTGAACAGAGGCTTGATCATGTGCCCCTCCAGCTTCCTAAAGTGGGTTGTGATTCCATCGCCGACCCTACCTCTCCGGTGGCCCCGAGTGGCCCGGCCCCTACAGTTGGGAGGCCGACGACGCTCCTCACGGAACCGCATGTCGGCCAGTGAAACACCCGAGACGGAGGTCAGTCCCGATGCTCGCCGCATACGCCCGCAACGTGAACCCCGAGGACCCGTTCGACGCCCTCTCGGTGGGTGAGATCGAGCCGCCGCCCGTCCCGGAGGACTGGGTCCGCGTCTCGCTCGTCGCCGCCTCGGTCAACCACCACGACCTCTGGTCGCTCGCCGGGGTCGGCCTCCGCGCCGAGCAGACCCCGATGATCCTCGGGACCGACGCCGTCGGCCGCACCGACGAGGGCGACGAAGTCGTCGTCTACCCCGTCATCGCCGACCCCTCGCTCGACGACGAGACGCTCGACCCGAAGCGCACGCTCCTGTCCGAGCTCCACCCCGGCACCCTCGCCGAGTCCGTCGCCGTCCCGGCGCGCAACCTCGTGCCCGCGCCGAAGGGCTGGAGCGCCGCCGAGGCCGCGTGCCTGCCCACCGCCTACCTCACCGCCTGGCGGATGCTCACCAGCCGCGGCCGCCTCGGCGCCGCCGGCGACAGCGCCGTGCTCGTCCAGGGGGCCGGCGGCGGGGTCGCCACCGCCGCGATCGTGCTCGCCCGGGCCCTCGGGGCCCGCGTGTACGCCACCTCCCGCACGCCTGAGCGCCGCGAGCGGGCCGCCGAGCTCGGCGCCGTCCCCGTCGAGGCCGGCGGGCGCCTGCCCGAGCGCGTCGACGTCGTCGTCGACTCCGTGGGCGCGCCGGTCATGGCCCACTCCATCAAGTCCCTCAAACCCGGCGGGCGCCTCGTCAACTGCGGCGTCACCGGCGGGCCGATCGCCGAGGTCGACCTGCGGCACGTCTTCTTCAAGCAGCTGGAGCTCGTCGGATCGACCATGGGCACCCTCGCCGAGCTGCGCGAACTCCTGCTCTTCTGCGCCGAGAGCGGCCTGCGGCCCGTCGTCGACTCCGTCCACGCCCTCGCCGACGCCGAGCAGGCCCTGCGCCGCCTGGCCTCGGGCGACGCCTTCGGGAAGGTCGTCGTCACCGCGTCCTAGCGCCCCGCGACAGCGTCGTAAGTACGACAGTGGGGCCGGTTTCTGGCGGGTTCGCCCTCCGGCCGGCCCCGCCTGCCCTCACCCTGTAATGGATGTCACTCACGGGCCGCTCCACGGCCCCGGCATCGAACGCCGAGCGCCTTGACCAGACGGGCGCCGAGGGCAGGGGGAAGCGGCCATGTCGGTACTGGGACGGGTCAGGGGCGGCGTCAAGTCCGCCGCGGGGAGCACGTGGACGGTGACCAAGAAGCTCCTGGTCAGGATCGCGATCGCGGCGGCCATCATGGTCGTGGCCATCGCCCTGGCGAGGAACGGGGAGAGCGCCGCCTCCGAGGCGGCGGGCGTCTCGGGCACCGAGGCCCGCCCGATAGCGGCGCAGCACGCGATCCTCTCGGAGGGCTGGACCCACGAGCAGGACCTGTCGTGCACGTACGCCGTCAAGGCCACGTTCGGGGTCTCGGTGTTCACCGAGACCGACATGGGGGCGCGGCGGCTGCTGCGCCTGCACAACAAGACCGAGGTGCACGGGGCCTGCGAGGCCGTCCAGGGCGGCAGGACGATCGGCTGCGCGGGGCTCCGCTGGGAGACCGAGTGGATCCGCGTCCAGTCCGGCGACACCGTCGGCTACGCGCCCGCCTCGTGCCTCGTCAAGGAGGGGGTGCTATGACGGCAGCGAACCCGACGGCAGTGCCGGAACGAGCGGCCCCGGTCTGAGAGGGCCGCTGCAGAGAAGACGTACGGGCGGGACGCGGCGACAGCCGCGTCCCGCCCCATGTCGCGACTACTTCAGGCCGACGCCTGCGACGCCCTTGACGATCTGCTTCTGGAAGATCAGGAACACGATGAGCAGCGGCAGCGCGCCGAGGACGGCCGAGGCCATGTTCTGCGCGTACAGCAGGCCGTAGCCGCCCGCGACCACGCCCAGGCCCACCGGGAGGGTCATGATCGACGGGTCGTTGGCGACCAGCAGCGGCCACAGGAAGTTGTTCCACGCCCCGATGAACGTGAAGATCCCGACGGCGGCGAGGATCGGCCCCGACAGCGGCAGGATGACGCTCCACAGGACCCGCAGGTGGCCGGCGCCGTCGATCCGCGCGGCCTCCTCGTAGTCGCGCGGGATCGCGTCGAAGAACCGCTTCAGGATGAAGATCATCACCGGCGCCACGACCTGCGGGAGCGCCAGGCCCCAGTAGGTGTCGACCATCCGCAGGGCGCTGACGACGTCGAACAGCGGGATGATGAGCGCCTGCGAGGGCACCATGATCCCGGCGAGGACCACGCCGTAGACGATCTTCTTGCCGGGGAAGTCCAGGCGCGAGAACCCGTAGGCGGCCAGGACGCACAGCGCCAGCGTCAGCACGGTGACGATCGTGGAGACCACGGTCGAGTTGATCATCCACGTGACGTGGTCGCCGCGCTCGAACAGCGTCCGGTAGCCCTCCAGCGACCACTCCTGCGGCAGCCAGTGGATCGGCTGGCCGAGGCTGGCCTCGGTCTCGGGCTTGAACGACGTGGACAGCGCCCACAGCAGCGGCACCAGCCACAGCAGCGCCAGCACGAAGGCGGCGAAGTAGACCAGGGCGGAGCCGGGGGTGACGCGGATGCGCGACCGGCGCTTGACGGCGCGGGGCGCGCGCTCGGAGGCCTCGGGCCTCGTTTGCACGGCGGTCATGTCAGTCCTCCCTCCTCGACAGCAGACGGAACTGGATCAGGGCGATGACGATGATGCAGGCGAACAGGATGTACGACAGCGCCGAGGCGTAGCCGATCCGGAAGCCCACGAAGCCGGAGTTGTAGATGTACTGGATGAAGACGTTCTCGGTGGCGAGGTTCGAGGCCCCGCCCGCCATCAGGTAGTACTGGTCGAAGATCCGCAGCGACGCGATGAGCTGGAGGACGATCACCAGCGCGGTCGTGCGCTTGAGCAGCGGCAGCGTGATCGACCAGAGCTTCTGGAGCGAGTTCGCGCCGTCGATGTCGGCGGCCTCGTACACCTCCGCCGGGATGGTCTGGAGGGCGGCGAGGTACAGCAGGAAGTTGAACCCGAGCGTCCACCACACCGTGGTGACGACGACCGAGCCCATGGCGTCCTGCTGGAACGCCCACAGGTGGTCCCCGCCGAGGCCCCACTCCCCGAGGTAGTGGTTGAAGAGGCCGCCCGCGGGCTGGTACATCCACAGCCAGACCATGGTGACCACGGAGACGGGGATGACGAACGGCGCGAAGAACGACAGCCGCAGGAACCAGCCGAGGCGGCGGGCGCGGTGCGCGAGCAGCGCGAACGCGAGGCCGAGAACGACCAGCGGCGGGGTCGACAGGATCGTGAACCAGGCGGTGTTCCACAGCGAGTCCATCGCGGCGGGGTCGCCGAAGGCCTCGATCCAGTTCTCCAGGCCGATCCACTCGACGGGGCGGCCGGTGAGGCTCTTGTCGGTGAAGGAGTAGTACAGGCCGAGGAGCATCGGCCAGATCATGAAGACGGCGTAGACGGCGACGAACGGCAGGACGAACCACAGCCCGAGCCAGGAGCGACGCTTCGGCGCCCGCGCGGGCGCTGGGGACGGCGGCCGGTCCGCCGTGGACGCCGCTTCGGGCGTCGCGGTGTCAGTAGACATCAGAGAGGTCCCTTTGCATCGTTTCAGTCGATCGGGTTGGGCAGTTCGACCATGGTCTGGGCGACGTCCTTGATGGCCGCCAGCGCGGTCTCGGGGTCGTTGGCGCCGGAGTACACCCCGGCGAAGACCCGGCCGACCTCGTCGGGCAGGCGGGCGGCGGAGCCGGCGAACCACACGTCGGGGTCGAACTGGACGTTGTCGACCACGCCGGAGTACTCGGCGTTCGGCTCGAGGTCCTGGTACTCGGGGCTGTCGGTGACGGGCAGGTAGGCGGGGGTGTGGCCCGCGCCGGCGCCCCACTGGAAGCTGTTCTGGAGCATGAACGCGACGTAGTCGACCGTCGCCTTCCTGACGTCGGCGTTCCAGCTGTTGTGGCGGGGGAGGACGAACGCGTGGCAGTCGCCCTGCGTGCGGCGGTTGCCGAAGAAGTCCGGCATCTCGGTCATGGAGAAGTCGAGGCCCTGGGCCTCGTTGAAGGCGCGGAAGCGGGTGATCTCCCAGTTGCCGACCTGGACGAGGCCGCCGGCGCCGTTCTCGAAGTTCGCGGCGGTCGCGCCGCCGTCGGAGATGCGCGGGCACAGGCCTTCGTCGGCCATGCGCCACATGGTGTCGATGGCGTTGAGGGCCTTGTCGTCGTCGAGTTCGAAGCCGTCCTCGTGGAAGATCCACTCGCCGTCCTGCTGGCGGTACCAGGCCCAGAACTGGCGCCATCCGGCGTTGGTGTCGAGGGAGGTGCCGTACTCGCCGGTCACGTCCTTGACGGCGCGCAGGAGGTCGAAGTACTCCTCGACGCCGTGGGTCTCCAGGAGCGTGCCGTCGGGGTTGAGGACGCCGGCCTGCTCGCAGATCGTGCGGTTGTAGTAGTTGACGAGGGCGTGCGTGTCCAGGGGGACGGCGTACAGCCGGTCGTCGGAGAAGCACCGGTCCCAGATGTCGGGGGTGAAGTCCTCGGGGTCGAGCCCGGCGTCGACGAGCTCGTCGATCTCGATCGCGTCGAGGAGGGTCGAGGGGGAGAGGCTCTGGAGGCGCGAGAGGTGGATGGTGGCGACGTCGGCGGCGTTGCCGCCGGAGGCGCCCATGACGAGCTTGGTGTAGAAGGGGGTGCCCCACGCGAAGGTGGTGGCCTTGAGGTCGACCCCGGTCTCCTCCATGAACTGCTCGTGCATGGTTGTCATGATCGCGCCGTCGGAGCCGGCGAGAAGGTTCCACTGCTTGACGGTGGTGCCGCCGCCGATGCCGCCGGTGATCGAGCCGCAGCCGGCGAGTCCGAGTCCGGCGGCGGCGGCCGTCCCGGTGAGGAGCGCCCGCCTGGAGAGCGCTCCAGGTGGCGAGGGAGGGTTCCGCATCTATGCATCACTCCAATGTGAGCTTTGTCGGGGCGGCCGGTGGAAGGGTGAGCCGTTCTGACATTGTTATCGCTATCACAGGGGGAGTCAAGAGGACCGGGGCATAGATATCGGTACCACTGTGCAGATTGCGAACAGAGGTGCTGGTGGTGCGCTCCCGCCACTTCGGTTCTCGTGGGTTCTCGTGGGTTCGCCGCGAGGGGACGCCGAAGGGGGAGGGGCCCGCGGCCCCTCCCCCTTACGGTCTCGTTCGCTTACTGCGGCTGCGGGACCGCCACGTCGATGAGCGCCTGCTGCTCGACCTCGTGGACCTTCGGCGAGCCGGTGGACGGCGCGGCGGCGGCCGGGCGGGAGATCCGGCGCAGGTGGACCCCGCCGAGCTGCTCCAGCAGGTTGAGCGCGATGAACGACCAGGCGCCCTGGTTCGCCGGCTCCTCCTGGACCCAGGCGGTCTCGACGGCGTTCGGGAACGCGCCGAGGGCGGCCTTGAGCTCCTCGGCCGGCAGCGGGTACAGCTGCTCGACGCGGAGGATCGCGGTGTCGGTGACGCCGCGGGCGGTCCGGGCGGCGGCCAGGTCGTAGTAGACCTTGCCGGAGCACAGGAGGACGCGCTTGACGTTTTCGGGGCGGATCTCGCCGGACGCGAGCGCCGGGTCGTGCAGGACCGGCTGGAACCGGCCGCTGGTGAACTCGTCCAGGTGGCTGACAGCGGCCTTGTGGCGCAGGAGCGACTTCGGCGTGAAGACCACGAGGGGCTTCTTGACCGGGTCGAGGCCCTGGCGGCGCAGCAGGTGGAAGTAGTTCGCCGGGCTCGTGGAGTTGACCACGCGCATGTTCTCGTCGGCGCACAGCTGGAGGAAGCGCTCGATGCGCCCGGACGTGTGGTCCGGGCCGGCGCCCTCGTGGCCGTGCGGCAGCAGCAGGGTCACGCCGGAGTGCTGGCCCCACTTGGCCTCGCCCGAGGAGATGAACTCGTCGATGATCGTCTGGGCGCCGTCGACGAAGTCGCCGAACTGGGCCTCCCACGCGACGAGCATGTCGGGGTTCTCCACCGAATAGCCGTACTCGAAGCCGAGCGCGGCGTACTCGCTGAGCAGCGAGTCGTAGATGAAGAACTTCGCGGTGTGCTCGCCCAGGTGCCCCAGCGGCGTGTACTCGTCGCCGGTGGCCTGGTCGATGGCGACCGCGTGGCGCTGCACGAAGGTGCCGCGGCGCGAGTCCTGGCCGGCGAGGCGGACGGCCTTGCCCTGCATGAGGAGCGAGCCGAACGCGAGGATCTCGCCGAACGCCCAGTCGACGTGGCCGGAGGTCGACATCTCGCTGCGCTTCTCGAGGACCTTGCGGATCGCCTTGTGCGGGACGAAGCCCTCGGGGAGCGTGGTGTGGGCCTTGCCGATCATCGCGATCGTCTCGGCGTCGACGGAGGTGTCGATGTCGGCGACCGGCTCGGGCTGGTGGCGCCACGGCAGCGGGCCGGTCTGCCCGGCCAGGGCCTCCTTGGTCTCGCGGAAGACCCGTTCGAGCTGGGCCTGGTAGTCCGCGAGCGCCTCCTCGGCGTCCTCCATGGTGATGTCGCCGCGGCCGATGAGCGCGCGGGTGTACAGCTTGCGCACGGACTGCTTGCCGTCGATGACCTGGTACATCTGCGGGTTGGTCATCTTCGGGTCGTCGCCCTCGTTGTGGCCGCGGCGCCGGTAGCAGACCATGTCGATGACGACGTCCTTGCGGAACTGCTGGCGGAACGCGAACGCGAGCTTGGCGACCTCGGCCACGGCCTCGGGGTCGTCCCCGTTGACGTGGAAGATCGGCGCCTGGATCATGCGGGCGACGTCGGTGCAGTACAGCGACGAGCGCGAGTGCGTCGGCGCGGTCGTGAAGCCGACCTGGTTGTTGACGACGACGTGCACGGTGCCGCCGGTGCGGTAGCCGCGCAGCTGCGACAGGTTCAGGGTCTCGGCGACCACGCCCTGGCCGGCGAACGCGGCGTCGCCGTGGATGGCGACCGGCATGACGGTGAAGCCGTCCTCGCCGAGGTTGAGGCGGTCCTGCTTCGCGCGGACCACGCCCTCCAGGACCGGGTTGACGGCCTCCAGGTGGGACGGGTTGGCGCACAGGGAGACCGTGGTCTCGCCCTTGCCGTCGGGGGAGGTGAACTTCCCGGTCATGCCCAGGTGGTACTTGACGTCGCCGGAGCCGCCGATGCTCTTGGGGTCGATGTGCCCCTCGAACTCGGTGAAGATCTTGGAGAGCTTCTTGCCGATGATGTTGGCGAGGACGTTCAGGCGCCCGCGGTGGGGCATGCCGATGACGACCTCGTCGAGCTCGGCGCCCGCGGCCTCGTTGAGGATGCGGTCGAGCAGCGGGATGAGCGACTCGCCGCCTTCGAGGCTGAAGCGCTTCTGGCCCACGAACTTCGTCTGCAGGAACGTCTCGAACGCCTCGGCGGCGTTCAGGCGCCCGAGGATGTGCTTCTGCTCCTCTACCTTCGGCTTCTCGAAGGGGACCTCGATGCGCCGCTGGAGCCAGGCGCGCTCCTCCGGGTCCTGGATGTGCATGTACTCCACGCCCATGCGGCGGCAGTACGAGTCGCGCAGGACGCCGAGGATGTCGCGGAGCTTCATGCGCTGCTGGCCCGCGAAGCCGCCGACGGGGAACGTCCGGTCGAGGTCCCACAGGGTGAGGCCGTGCGACAGGATGTCGAGGTCGGGGTGGCGGCGGATCTCGTAGTGCAGCGGGTTCGTGTCGGCCATGAGGTGGCCGCGGACCCGGTACGCGTGGATGAGCTCGATGACGCGGGCGTTCTTGTCGATCTGGCCCTCGTGGGTCTTCGACACGTCGCGGACCCAGCGGACCGGTTCGTAGGGGATGAGCAGCGAGCGGAAGACCTCGTCGAAGAAGCCGTCGCCCAGCAGCAGCTTGTGCAGCGTCGCCAGGAACTGGCCGGACTCGGCGCCCTGGATGATCCGGTGGTCGTAGGTCGAGGTGACCGTCATGATCCGGGAGACGCCCAGGTCGGAGAGGGTCTCGTCGGAGGCCCCGGCGAACTCGGCGGGCACCTCCATGGCGCCGACGCCGACGATGAGGCCCTGGCCCTTCATCAGGCGCGGGACGGAGTGGACGGTGCCGATGCCGCCCGGGTTCGTCAGCGTGAGCGTCGCCCCGGCGTGGTCCTCCATGGTCAGCTTGCCGTTGCGGGCCTTGCGGACCAGGTCCTCGTAGGCCTGCCAGAACTCGCGGAAGTCCATGGTCTCGGTGTGCTTGATGGACGGCACGACGAGCGTGCGGGTGCCGTCGGGCTTGGCCAGGTCGATCGCGAGCCCGAGGTTGACGTGCTCGGGCGTGACCAGCTGCGGCTTGCCGTCGACGACCTTGTAGGACGCGTTCATGCCCGGGTGGGCCTTGACCGCCTGCACCAGCGCGTAGCCGATGAGGTGCGTGAAGGAGACCTTCCCGCCCTGGCCGCGCTTCAGGTGGTTGTTGATGACGATCCGGTTGTCGAACAGGAGCTTCGCGGGGACCGCGCGGACCGAGGTGGCCGTCGGGATCTCCAGGGACGCGTCCATGTTCTGGGCTACCTTGGCCGCGACGCCTTTGAGCGGCTTGGTACCGAAATCGTTCACTGCTGGGGTCGCCTTCTCGGTCGAAGCTTCGGGTGCCACGGCAGCGGGCGCGGGCTCGGCCCGCACGGGGGCGGGCGCGGCCGCGACCGGCTCGGGGACCGGCGCGGGCTTCGGAGCGGGGGCCGGCTCGGCCTCCGCCTTCGGCGCGGCCTTCGCCTCGTGCTCGTCGACGAGCGGCGTGTTGGTCGGATCCCCGCCGAAGAACTCGCGCCACCCGGCGCTCACACTGTCGGGGTTTTCGCGGTATCGCTCGTACATCTCGTTGACCAGCCACTCATTGGCACCGAAATCGGTCAACGGATTGCCCGGAGTCGCACTCGACACGGCTGAATCGCCTCTTCTTTGACGCTGCGTGGACGGGGACGGCAGTCCCCGGACTCAAGGGTAACCGGGGGGAGGAGAAAGTGTAGTACCGGTAACGACTCTGCGGGGCCGGTCACTCGGACCCGCGCGAACGTGCTGCGCAGCAGGTGGATACGGGTGGAAGTCTGGTTCGCCACACCGGCGTTTCGCGCCCTGCGCGGGCCGGCGGGAACACTGAGGTTGCGGACGGCGGGCCCTAGCCCGCCGCGCTGCGCTCCTTGCCGGAGAACGTCTCGGTGGGCTCCTCCAGGAGCTCCTCGGCGCCGACGACGGTGAAGAGGCGGGTGATGAAGCGGTTGGGGTTGACGACGGCCAGCGCCACGCCCATCTCGCGGGCGATGCGGTAGGCCACCACGATGGTGCCGATGCCGGTGGAGTCGAGGACCGTCACCTTGGCGACGTCGACCCGGATGGCGGTGGCGCCGCCGGCCTCGAGGGCGTTGGTGATCGTCTCGCGGATCTGCGGCGCGGTCGCGTAGTCGACCTCGCCGGCCAGCTCCACGGTCACGACTCCGGCGTCGGTCGTGGCGGTCTCGATTGACAGCGTCATGAACTCACCTGATCCGGTAGGGTTCCCTGCCCGCGCACTCGACGTGCACGGCTGCGACACAAAGTCTATCCGACCGCCGCGGCGGAACACAGCTCGCGCGCGCCCGATTCGCGCAAAGCCACGCACATGTAAGAAAAAGGTCACACGATCGTGATCTGCACCCGTGCGCGCCGTCACCTGCCGCGCCGCGCCGGTCCGGCCCGCCGCGACGGCTTGGCACGCCGGGGGGTCGGGCGTATGCTTCGGAATCACTTGCGACCTGCGGAGCACCGGCCGTCGCGCCGGTCCGCCCCGACCGTGAAGATGAGGCCATGCCGCTTTCGACCAGCCAGCCGAGCGCCGAGACCGAAGCGACCCTCCTGGTCGTGGAGGACGACGAGAACATCTGCGAGCTGCTCGCCACGTCGCTGCGGTACGCCGGGTTCGCCGTCCACGCCGTCGGCTCCGGCGACGAGGCGCTCCGCTCGATCGCGCGCCACCGCCCCGACCTGGTCGTCCTCGACGTGAACCTGCCGGACTTCGACGGCTTCGAGGTGGTGCGGCGGATGCGCTCGGGCTCCGACCACACGCCCGTGCTGTTCCTCACCGCCCGCGACGACACCGCCGACACCGTCACCGGCCTGTCGGTCGGCGGGGACGACTACATCACCAAGCCGTTCGCGCTCGAGGAGGTCGTCGCGCGCATCCGCGCGGTGCTGCGCCGCTCCTCCGGGGAGCTGCCGCGGCCCTCGCGCCTCCAGTACGCCGACCTCGAGCTCGACGAGGAGACCCACGAGGTGTGGCGCGCGGGCAAGGCCGTGCAGCTGTCGCCCACCGAGTTCAAGCTGCTGCGGTACTTCATGATCAACGCCGGGCGGGTCCTGTCGAAGGCGCAGATCCTCGACCACGTGTGGCGCTACGACTTCCGCGGCGACGACGGCATCGTCGAGTCCTACGTCTCCTACCTGCGCCGCAAGATCGACACCGGGGAGCCGAAGCTCATCCAGACCCTCCGCGGGATCGGGTACGTGCTGCGAGAGCAGCATCGTTGAGCACGCCCCGCGTCATGGAAGGCGTCCGCGACAAGTGGGACCGCACCCCGCTGCGGGTGCGGCTCACCGCCGCCGTGCTCGTGCTCGTGGCCGGCTCGCTCATCCTCATCAGCGTCTCCACGATCCTGGCGCTCCACTCCTACTTCCTGGGCACCGTCGACGAGGAGCTGGAGGCGCAGCTCCTCAACTTCAGCCCCGACGTGTTCGACCCCGAGGACATGGAGGACGACGACGGCACGCCCGCGGTCCGGCCCGAGCAGTACGTCTTCTCGATCCTCTACAGCGAGGGCAACCGGTTCGACCGGCCCACCGACCGCCCCGACTACCCGGTGTTCGACTACGACGACCTGGTCGCGGCCGACGGCGAGGCGTTCACGGCGCTCTCGGCCGACGGGACCACCCGGTGGCGGGTCCTGGGCCTGTCCGGCTCGAACGTCGGCACGAACGACCCCGAGTACGACCCCGAGGACCACAACCTCCAGGGTGACGCCTACTACGTGCTGTCGTACAAGCTCGCGCACTTCGACAAGACCGTCGCCGGACTGGTGTGGGTCGACCTGCTCATCGGCGCCGGCGTCCTCGCCGGGCTCGCGGCGATCGGCGTGGGCCTGGTCCGCGCCAGCCTGTCGCCGCTGCGGCAGATCGAGAACACCGCGGCGATGATCGCCGCCGGGAACTACTCGCGGCGCGTCCCCGAGCACGACCCGGCCACCGAGGTCGGGCGCGTCGGCCGGGCCATCAACTCGATGCTCACCAAGGTCGAGAGCGCCCTGCGGGCCCGCGAGTACTCCGAGCAGCGCGCGCACGACTCCGAGGAGCGGATGCGCGAGTTCATCGCCGACGCCTCGCACGAGCTGCGCACGCCGCTCACCAGCGTGCGCGGGTACGCCGAGCTGGTGCGCTCGAACCCGCAGATGCCCGAGGCCGACCGCCAGCACTACATCCGGCAGATCGAGGAGGCCGCCAAGCGCATGGGCCTGCTCGTGGGCGACCTGCTGCACCTCGCCCGCCTCGGGCAGGAGCGGCCGGTCGAGACCGAGCCGGTGGACCTCGCGCCGCTCGCGCACGAGTCGGTCACCGCGCACGCCGTCATGGCCGAGGACCACGAGCTGAGCTTCACGTGCGCCCCCGGGTCGGCCACCGTCGTCGCCGCCGACCGCGCCCGGATGCGGCAGGTCCTCGACAACCTCCTGTCGAACGCGCTCCGGCACACGCCCGCGGGCACGCACGTGCGCGTGGGCCTCGCCTCCGAGGACGGCACGGTCCTCCTCACCGTCGCCGACGACGGGCCCGGCATGGAGCAGGAGACCGCCGACCGGGTCTTCGAGCGGTTCTTCCGCTCCGACGCGGTCGTCCACCCCGGTTCGGGGCTCGGCCTGTCGATCGTCGCGGCCATCGTCAAGGCCCACGGCGGCACCGTCCAGGTCGCCTCGCGGCCCGGCGAGGGCACCGCGTTCACGGTCCGGCTCGCCGCCGAGCCGGCCGACGAGCCCGAGGACGACCCGCAGGCGCCGGACCGATCCTGAGGAACCTCTGAGGTCCACGGCCGCCGACCGCGCCCGCGCGTCCCCGGCCGACCCCGCTGACCAGTGCGCCCGCCTCTGGGCGGGACGCTGATCATTAAAGGGTTTTAAGGCGTTTTCGCAGCGGACCGAGAGCTGGGCCCTGCATGCTGCCTTACATGAGCAACACTGAGAGCACCACGGGCCCCGAGGGGACCGACGAACCCAAGGGCTTTGCAGGGGCGCGGCAGGGCCCCGACGGGGCTCCCCACCTCCCGGCCGCGTCCGACGACGACCCCGGCCAGCCGCTCCCCGAGCGCCGCGAGCCCGAGCCGAGCCTGCCCCCGGCCGCCGCGCCGGCCCCGCATGCCGACCCGCGCCAGGTCCACGCCCCGCACCCGCCGCAGGCCCACCCGGCGCCGGTCCACCCGGCCGCGGCCCACCCGGGCCCGGCCACCGACCAGACCCGCGTCCTGCCCGCCGGCGCCCCCGCGCCCGCCCCGGCCGGCGCGCCGCACATGGCCGCCCCGGCCCCGGGCTGGCAGCCCTCGCAGGTCCCGCCGATGTACCAGGGCCACGGCGCCGCCGTCGCCCCGCCGCGCCGCGGCGGCCGCGGGAAGCTCGTCGCCGGGGCGCTCGCCCTCGCGCTCATCGCGGGCGGCGCCGGCGGCGTGGGCGGCTGGTTCCTCGCCGACCGCGACGGCGGCACCACCGTCGTCGAGTCCGTCTCCATGGACGCCGGCCAGGGCCTCACCTACACCGACATCGTCAACAAGGTCAGCCCCTCGGTCGTCACCATCGTCACCGACTCCGCCGAGGGCTCGGGCGTGGTGTACTCCGACGAGGGCTACATCGTCACCAACAACCACGTCGTGGACGGCGCCCAGACCGTGGAGGTCCGCTTCTCCGACGGCACCACCGCCGACGCCCAGATCATCGCCACCGACTCCACGCAGGACCTCGCCGTCATCCAGGTCTCCGGCGTCGACGACCTCACGCCGATCGCCTTCGGCGACTCCGACTCGATCCAGGTCGGCGACGCCGCCGTCGCCATCGGCTCCCCGCTCGGCCTCGAGGGCACCGTCACCACCGGCATCGTCTCGGCCCTCGACCGGTCCATGACCGTCGCCGGCGAGGAGTCCCAGGGCTTCCAGCAGCAGTCCAGCTCGACGCTCACCGGCCTCATCCAGACCGACGCGGCCATCAACTCCGGGAACTCCGGCGGCGCGCTCGTCAACGGCGACGGCGAGCTCATCGGCATCAACACCGCGATCGCGACCACCGACTCCGGCTCGATCGGCCTCGGCTTCGCGATCCCCTCCAACACCGTCCAGAGCGTCGTCGAGCAGCTCATCGAGGGCGGCTCGGTCGAGCAGGGCTACCTCGGCGTCTCCGTCGCCGACACCGACGGCAACGGCGCGATGGTCCTCAGCGTCGAGGCGGGCTCGCCCGCCGAGACCGCCGGCCTCCAGGAGGGCGACATCATCACCGCCGTCGACGGGAACCCCGTCACCAGCGCCTCCGAGGTGGTCGCCGCGGTCCAGGGCACCGCCTCCGGCACCGAGGTCGCCATCACCTACACGCGGGACGGCCAGGAGGGCAGCACCAGCGCGACCCTCGCGGCCTCCTGACGCGCACCGCACGCGACGCGGCCCCGGGCGAGAGCCCGGGGCCGCGTTCGCATCACTGCTGGGGCGACTCTACTGCGCCGCGCCGGTGCCCGCCTGGATGGCGGCCCGCACCGGGCGCAGCTCGGGCGGCGGCTGGCCCGTGTCGATCCACTCCGCCAGGCGGTCGCGGTCGACGATGAGGACGCCCAGCTGGCGCGCGACGGCCTCGTTGCGCGCGGCGTGGTGCATCCAGTGCAGGTTCGCGTTCGTGATGATGACGCCGGCGTCGCAGTCCCAGCGGGCCTTGATCTCCCCGCCGAGGATCTGCACGTGCCGGTTCCCGTTGCGCCGGCGCAGCTGCTTGTCGTCCTTCTTGGCGCGCACGATGATGCGCTTGCCGTTGGTGAAGGTCACCACGAAGTTGCAGCCGAGGTCGTTCTTGCGGTGGCCGAACTTCTTGACGCGCTTGGCGTCCAGACCGACCAGGAGCTGGCCGACCATCGCGTCGAAGGTCGGCATGTTCATGCGGTCGACGCCCCGCATGATCTCGTGCCGCTCGGCGGTGAGCGCGCGGTCCCGGTGCTCGTGGCCGCGGCTGCGGAAGAGGAACCAGCCCGCGAGTGCGGTGCCCCCCAACAGGATCGCCACCGACGCGAACCATGCCCAATGGTCCGCTATGAATCCCAGAACGTAGTAACCGATGATGAGAGCGGCGAGACCCGCTCCGACTCTGAGGATCACGGACAAGGCGGCCTCCATTGGGTTCAGAGGGCTTGCGGTTAGCGTTATGTCGCCTGTGTTGTGACTATAAGTATCCGTTACCGTTCGCTCACGCGTAAGGGCAATGTCCGGTACCCGACAGCATGACGCGGCAGATTGCATGTGCGGCCCGTCGCGGCGCGATCACCGGCCCGCGCCCCCGGCGCCGTCGGTGGGGGATACTGGCCTGGTGTCGACAACAACTTCGGGCGTTTTGGTGCTTCTCGGTGCGCCCCTGGGAAATCCAGAGGACGCCTCATCACGTCTGCGGACCGAGCTCGGCCTGGCCGACGTCATCGCCGCAGAGGATACCCGGCGGCTCCGCCGGCTGCTCAGTGAGCTGGATGTGGTCCCAGGGGCGCAGATCACCTCGTACTTCGAGGCGAACGAGACCGGGCGCACCGCGGCCCTGCTCGAACAGCTGCACGACGGCAAGCGCGTGGCGGTCATCACCGACGGCGGCATGCCCTCGGTCTCCGACCCCGGCTTCCGGCTCGTGCGCGCCGCGATCGACGCGGGCGTCCCGGTCACCTGCGCGCCCGGCGCGAGCGCGGTGACGACCGCGCTGGCGCTCTCGGGGATGCCGTGCGACCGGTTCTGCTTCGAGGGCTTCGCGCCGCGCAAGGACGGCGAGCGGCGGCGCCTGTTCGGCGAGCTCGCCGAGGAGCGGCGCACGATGGTGTTCTTCGAGTCGCCGCGCCGCGTGGCCGACACCCTGCGCGCCATGGCCGAGGCGCTCGGCGCCGACCGCCCGGCGGCGCTGTGCCGCGAGCTGACCAAGACCCACGAGGAGGTCCGCCGCGGCGGCCTCGGCGACCTCGCCGACGGCGCCGACGCCGACCCGCCGCGCGGCGAGATCACCCTGGTGGTCTCGGGCTGGACCGGCCCCGACGCGAGCGACGCCACCCCCGAGGCGATGGCCGCGGCCGTCGCCGCCCTGGAGGCCGCCGGCGCCGACCGCAAGGCCGCGATGAAGGAGGTCGCGACCCGCTTCGGTACGCCGAAGCGGGTCGTCTACGACGCGGTGATCGAAGCCGGCTGAGCCTGTTCAGTCGTCGAGGGCGGCGACCAGTATCTCGCAGCGAGCCGTACCCGATGCGGCGATTCGGGCATCTGTAGTGAGCAGCGGAGTACTGGTCTGCTCCGCCAGCGCGACATACAGCGCATCGTAGAAGCTGAGGTTCTGACGAAGCTGCCATGCGCGATCGAGTGCGGTCTGATCGGGCTCGACGAGTTCGATTCCGAGATCTAGGAATGCGCCGATGGCCAATTGGGCCTTCTGCGGCTCGATCCGCCGAAGCACATACCGCGTACCGCATGTCCGAATTCGGCGGCGAGATGGGCGGGCGCGATCCAACGCGTATGCATGGACAGCAGCGAACGAATGCGCTCGCTGAGTTTTCCGTCATCCGTGAGAGACCAGACGAGGGCGCTGGAGTCTACGACGATCATGCGAGGCCGCGCCTCGGCGCGTCCTTGGCATCGAGCACGTCCTCTACGGTATAGGTGGACGGGGGCATCGTCTTGAGCTGAGCAGTGATCTCATCGAGCTTGCGGCGGCGCTTCGCCCCGATGGCGAGTTCGTGTACGCGCTCGAGCAGATAGTCCTGGACGGTTTTCTGTTGAGCGTCGGCTTCGGCCTTGATGAGCTCCAGCTCGTCCTCGGGTATGTCATGAAGCATGAGGTCGGACATGAATCAATCGTAACTATCGATTCGTGTCCGCCGGTACCGCGACACGCGCTCACAACTCGTCGAACTTGAAGGTCTTCCATGCGACGAGGCCGACGAGGGCCGCGAAGGCCGCCAGGAAGCCGATCTGCGGGAGGACCGCGGACGGCGGCTGGCCGTAGACCACGACCGACTGGAGCGCCTCGTTGAGGTAGCGCATCGGCGAGGCGTACGAGAGCCACTGGACCCACTGCGGCGAGAGCGCGAGCGGGTAGAACGCGCCCGAGACGAACGCCATCGGCATCGTCACCAGGTTGCTCAGCCCCGCCGCGGCCGGGCTCGTCTGGGCGATCCCGCCGATGACCACGCCGATCGCGAGGAACGCGAACGTGCCCAGCAGCACCAGCGGCGCCGCGAACCACGTCCACGCCGACAGCCGCAGCCCGAAGGCCAGGGCCGCCACCGCGAGGAACACCGCGGTCTGGGCGATCGCGACCACGAGGTTCACCGAGACCTTCGCGCCCAGGAACGTCTGCACCGACGCCGGCGTCAGCCGCAGCCGCCGCAGCAGCTTGTCGCGCTTCCAGTCCACGATCGTGCCGGCCGCGCCGAACACGCCCGCGATCGCCACGCCCCACGCCAGGATGCCCGGCGCCAGGTACTGGATCGGCTGGAGCGCGCCGCCGTCGGCCTCCTCCACGTCGGTCCGGAGCACCGGCTCGCCGGGCGCCGCCGCCGAGAGGACCTCGAGGTTCACGTCGTCGATCAGCGCCGAGAGCCGCCCCTGGGCGATCGCGCCCGCGGTGGAGCTCGTCGGCGACGGGTAGATCCGCACCGTGTCGCCGTCCTGGACGACCGCGGCGTCCGCGTCGCCGTCGCGGAGCATCGCCAGCGCCGCGTCGAGGTCGGACGCCGCGGCGACGTCGAACTCGTCGGGGTCGGCTCCGTCGAGGACCGCGACACCGCCGACCGCGACGATCCGCGAGGCCGCGGTGTCGCCGGAGCCGAACACGCTCGCGAGCAGCACCATGAACATGAGCGGCAGGAGCATCGTGAAGAAGATCTGGCTGCGGTCGCGGAGCCATCCGCGGCCGAGGGCCTTGAACAGGCTCAGGAACGCCCGTCCGCGCGTGCCGTGCTGCACCTCGCGCTCCGCCGTCGCGGTCATCCGCGCCACTCCCGTCCGGTCACGTGCAGGAATACGTCCTCGAGGTTCGCGGTGCGCACGGCCAGGCCCTCCAGGGCTCCGTCGGACGCGAGCGCGGTGAGGAGCTTGCGCGGGTCGCGGGTCTCGAACACGACGGCGGCGTCGCCGCCGGTCACGGTCTCGCCCGCGGCGAGCTCCTCGATGCGGGCGTCGCTGAGCTGCCCGGAGGCGACGGTGACGCGGGTGGGGGCGTCGAGGGCCCGGACGAACCCGGCGGGGGAGTCGACGGCCTTGATGCGCCCGGCGTCCATGATGGCGACCCGGTCGCAGAGCGCCTCGGCCTCCTCCATGTAGTGGGTCGTCAGCACCACGGTGCGGCCCTCGGCGTTGACGGCGCGCATGAGGTCCCAGAGGTTGCGGCGCGCCTGCGGGTCGAGGGCGGCGGTCGGCTCGTCGAGGAACACCAGCTCGGGGTCGCCGACGAGCGCGCACGCGAGGGACAGCCGCTGCTGCTGGCCGCCGGAGAGCTTCTCGCAGCGCACGTCGGCGTGCTCGCCGAGGCCCACGGTCTCCAGCATGTCGCCGGCGCGGGTCTTCGAGGCCCCGTACAGCTCGGCGAACGTCTCGATCTGCTCGCGCGCGGTCAGGAACTCGAAGAACGCGGAGGCCTGGAGCTGCACGCCGAGGCGGCGGGTGAGGTCGGGGGAGTGCGGCCACGGCGACCGCCCCAGCAGGCGCACCTCGCCGGAGTCGGGGCGGCGCAGGCCCTCGACGATCTCCAGCGTGGTGGTCTTCCCCGCCCCGTTGGGGCCGAGGATGCCGAAGAACTCGCCGCGTTCGACGCGGAAGCTCACGCCGTCGACCGCGCGGACCTCGCCGGTCCGGCGGCCGCGGTAGGTCTTGCGGAGGTCGGCGACCTCGATGGCGGCGTCCATACAGGCGAATCTAGAGGATCGGGCGATGTGACCGGGTTCTCGGCCCCACCCGTTCACACCGTCCGTAACAGGACCGTGAGCCGAACTTCACGGGGCCGGTACGGACGCCGCACGTCCAGGCAACGCCGCTCGCGGAGGGTGGCCCCATGACTTCGACACTGACGCCCCCGGCCGCGAAGGCCGCCCCCCGCAGAGGCTGGATCAGCGACTGGCGCCCCGACGACGAGGGCTTCTGGCAGTCGACCGGCCGCAGGACCGCCCGCCGCAACCTGGTCTGGTCGGTGCTCGCCGAGCACCTCGGCTTCTCGGTGTGGACGATGTTCAGCATCATCACCCCGTTCCTGGCCGCGTCGGGCTACGACTTCAGCGTCAGCCAGCTGTTCTGGCTCACCGCCGTGCCGAACCTGGTCGGCGCGTTCCTGCGCATCCCCTACACCGCGGCCGTGGCCGTGTTCGGCGGCCGCAACTGGACGATGATCTCCGCGGGCCTGCTGGTGATCCCGACCGGGCTGCTCGCCTACTGCGTGATGAACCCGGGGACGCCGTACTGGATGTTCGTCGTCGCCGGCGTCACGGCCGGGTTCGGCGGCGGGAACTTCGCCTCGTCGATGGCGAACATCTCCTACTTCTACCCGGAGCGCCACCGCGGCTCCGCGCTCGGCGTCAACGCCGCGGGCGGCAACATCGGCGTCGCCGCCGTCCAGTTCTTCGGGCCGCTCGTCATCGGCGCCGCGATCCTGGGGACCTCCCAGGGCAGCAACGACGCCGGGAAGCCGTTCTACCTGCACAACGTGCCGCTGCTGTGGCTGCTCCTGGCCGTGTTCGCCGCGTTCATGGCCTGGCGGGCCATGGACAACCTCGCGGTCTCGCGCACCTCGATCCGCGAGCAGCTGCCCGCGCTGGGCCGCCGCCACACCTGGATCATGAGCGTCCTCTACATCGGGACGTTCGGCTCGTTCATCGGCTACTCGTTCGCGTTCCCGCTGGTCATCAAGCTCGCGTTCCCCGAGTTCAGCGCCATCTGGATCGCCGCGCTCGGCCCGCTCGTCGGCTCCCTGGTCCGCCCGATCGGCGGCTGGTTCGCCGACCGCCTCGCCGGCGCCCCCATCACCTCCGGCGCGTTCGTCCTCATGGCCGCCGGCGCGATGGGCGCGATCTGGGGGATCAACGCGGGGTCGTTCCCGCTGTTCTTCGCCGCGTTCATGGTCCTGTTCGTCGCCAGCGGCATCGCGAACGGCTCCACGTACCGGTCCATCCCGGCGATCTTCCAGGCCGAGGCCGCCGCCGCGGCCGGAGGCAAGGCAAGCGAGGCCGAGGTCCTCCAGGCGAAGAAGATCACCGCCGCCGCGCTCGGCTGGATCTCCGCGATCGGCGCGTTCGGCGGGTTCCTCATCAACCAGGGCTTCCGCATCGCGAACGAGACGACCGGCTCGGTGGTCCCCGCGATGTGGGCGTTCGTCGGCGCGTACGCGTTCTTCCTGGTCCTCAACTGGTGGTGCTACCAGCGGACCGTCCTCGTCGCGAAGGCCCCGAGCCTCGCCTACGCGAAGGTCTGACCCCCGGCCCCGGCCCGCAATCACCGCCCCGCGGTGATTGCGGGCCACTTAGCATTCCCGAAACATCGCCCTCGCGGCACCGAAACGACCCCTGGGCACACTCGCCCCATGGCCAGCACCCGACGCCCCGCGCAGCCGCCCGCTCCGCCCGCCACCGCGGACCCGAGCGGCGCCGCCGGGAAGGACCCCGCGCGCACCAGGCTCCCCGTGCTCCGCAGCGCCGACACGCACTGCCCCTACTGCGCCCTCCAGTGCGGCATGCGGCTCGAGGAGGACGCCGACGGGACCGTCACCGCGGCCCCCCGCGGCGGCGGCATGTGCAAGAAGGGCTGGACCTCGCCCGAGCTCCTCGACCACCCCGACCGGATCACCGAGCCGCTCCTGCACGGCGAGCCCGTCTCCTGGGAGACCGCCCTCGACCACGTCGCCGCGCGCGTCCGCCGGGTCCAGGCCGAGCACGGGAAGGACGCCGTCGGCGTCTTCGGCGGCGGCGGCCTCACCAACGAGAAGGTCTACCAGCTCGGCAAGTGGTCCCGGCTCGCGCTGGGCACCAAGCACATCGACTACAACGGCCGGTTCTGCATGTCGTCGGCGGCCGCGGCCCTCAACCGCTCCTTCGGGATCGACCGCGGCCTCCCCTTCCCCGCCGAGGACCTCAAGGACGCCGAGGTCGTCGTCCTCGTCGGCGCGAACCCCGCCGAGACCATGCCGCCGTTCATGCGGTACCTCACCGGCGCGGAGCTCGTCGTCGTCGACCCGCGGCGCACCGCCACCGCCGAGGCCGCCCAGCTCCACCTCCAGCCCGCCCCCGGCACCGACCTCGCGCTGGCGAACGGCCTGCTGCACATCGCGATCGAGCAGGGCTACCTCGACCGCGACTACATCGCCGCGCACACCACCGGGTTCGACGAGGTCCGCCAGACCGCCGCCGGGTACTGGCCCGCGTTCGTCGAGCGGATCACCGGCGTGTCCGTCCCCGACCTGTACGCCGCCGCGCGGCTCATCGCCGGGAAGCGGACCGCGATCCTCACCGCGCGCGGCTCCGAGCAGCACGCCAAGGGCGTCGACACCGTCACCGCCTGGATCAACCTCGCCCTCGCGCTCGGGCTCCCCGGCCGGCCCTCCTCCGGGTACGGGTGCCTCACCGGCCAGGGCAACGGCCAGGGCGGGCGCGAGCACGGCCAGAAGGCCGACCAGCTCCCCGGCTACCGGATGATCACCGACCCCGCCGCGCGCGAGCACGTCGCCGCCGTGTGGGGCGTCGACCCCGAGACCCTCCCCGGTCCGGGCGTCTCCGCCGTCGAGCTGCTCCGCAAGTGCGGCGACGAGGTCCGGATGCTGTTCGTCCTCGGCTCCAACCCGGTCGTGTCCGCGCCGCGCGCGGCCCGGATCGCCGACCGGCTCAAGGACCTCGACTGCCTCGTCTCCCTCGACTTCGTCATGTCCGAGACCGCGAAGCTCGCCGAGGTCGTCCTCCCGGTCACCCAGTGGGCCGAGGAGGACGGCACCATGACCAACCTCGAAGGCCGCGTCATCCGCCGCCGCTCCCTGCGGCCCGCGCCCGGCGGCGTCCGCTCCGACCTGTGGATCATGAAGGAGCTCGCCGCCCGCCTCGACGCCCCCGGCGCGTACTCCACCGACCCCGAGGCGATCTTCGCGGAGCTCGGCCGCGCCTCCGCGGGCGGCAAGGCCGACTACTCCGGGCTCTCCTACGACCGCCTCGAGGAGCGGACCTTCCAGTGGCCCGTGCCCGCCCCCGACCACGACGGCACCCCCCGCATGTTCACCGACCTCGTGTTCCCCACCCCCGACGGGCGCGCCCGCTTCATCGCCGTCGACCACCGCCACCCCGCCGAGCGGCGCGACGCCGTCTACCCGCTGTACCTGACGACCGGCCGCATCCTCACCCAGTACCAGTCCGGCGCCCAGACCCGCCGCATCGGCTCCCTCGACGGCGAGCAGTTCCTCCAGATCCACCCCGACACCGCGGTCCGCCACGGCGTCGCCGACGGCGACCTCGTCCGCGTCACCTCCCGCCGCGGCTCCTACACCGCGCCCGCGCGGCTCAGCGCCGACATCCGGCCCGACACCGTCTTCAGCCCCTTCCACTTCCCCGGCGCCGCGAACGCGAACGCCGCCGTCTCCGACGTCCTCGACCCCGTCAGCCGCATGCCCGAGTTCAAGGTCTGCGCCGTCAAGATCGCCCCCGCGCCCCGGTAGTACGCCGCGCCGGACCCGACCTGAACCGGCGGGTCCGGCCGCGCACCGCGGCCCCGGACCTGACGTCCGACAGGGTTCCGGGCCGTGAAAGATCGGTCTTCGGACGGAGGCCCTTCGGTCGAAAGACCCATGCGGGACAAGCACTCCGGCTCCTACGGTTGAACGGCGGCCGGGCTTCCCCGCCCGGCCGACCACCGCACCCGAACAGGAACCGAGCCTTGCACCGACACCTCGAACGCGCACTCCTCGCCGCCACCGCGCTGGCCGTCACGGGCGCCCTCACCGCCTCCGCCGCGAACGCCGAGACGACCGGAGCGGACGCCGCCGCACCGGTCCTCGAAGTCCCCGCGCCCGGCGGCGGGTCCGCCACCGGGACCACCCGGCTCCACCTCGTCGACGAGGACCGCGAGGACCCGTGGGTCCCCGGCACGGACCGGGAGCTCATGGTCACCATGTGGTATCCGACCGCCGAGACCGACGGGCCGACCGCCCCCTACATGACCGCCGAGGAGTCGGCGCTGTTCGGCGCCCAGCTCCAGGTCCCCGCCGACCTCCTCGCCCAGGTCCAGACCAACTCGGTGCTCGACGCCGAACCGCTCGCCGACGACGGCGCGCTGCCGCTGGTGGTCCTCTCGCCCGGCTTCTCGTTCCCGCGCGCCACCCTCACCGGCCTCGCCGAGGAGCTCGCGAGCAACGGCTACGCCGTGGCCGCCGTGGGCCACAACTACGAAGCCCCGATCACCTTCCCCGACGGCCGCACCACCGAATGCCTCGCCTGCGTCGAGCAGGACGTCGACACCGTCGCCCGCACCCGCGGCGACGACCTGTCGTTCGTGCTCGACGAGCTCACCGGCGACGACGCCGCCTGGGAGGACGCGGGCGTCATCGACGCTGGCCGCGTCGCCGTCGGCGGGCACTCCATCGGCGGGGCCGGCAGCCACCGCGCCATGGTCGCCGACGACCGCTTCGACGCCGGGTTCAACCTCGACGGCACCTTCTTCGCGCTCGACCCCCGCAAGCTCGACCGGCCGTTCATGATGGTCGGCGCCGAAGTCCACGGCCAGCCCGGCGAGGACGACTCCTGGGGCAAGGCGTGGAAGAAGCTGTGCGGCTGGAAGCGGTGGATCACCGTCGACGGCACGACCCACAGCTCCCTGACCGACTTCGGCCCGCTCGGCGAGCAGGCCGGACTCAACCTCGACGAGCTCGACGGCTTCCGCTCCGACGAGATCGCCCGCGCCCTCGTCGTCGGATTCGTCGACGCGCACCTGCGCGGCGAGTCCGCACCGGTCCTCGACCCGAGCGGCGACTGGCCCGAGCTCCAGTTCCACAAGTACTAGCGCGACAACGGGGAGGCGGCCCGAGCAACGGGGCGCGCCGCCTCCCGGCGGTGCCGCGAGCGGCCGGGGAGCCCGGCCGAAGGATCGACTGCGCCGCGAGCGCAGCCGGCGCCGGAGCGGAAGCGCCCGGAGCATCGGCCGCATCCGGCAGCACGAGCGCAGGCGGCGACGCCACCGGAACCGAAGACCCGCAAGGGAAACCAGAACGCCCGGCCGCGCATCGCGCGCCCGGGCGACCTCATGCCCGCAGGCCCCACCGCGCCCGGAGGCGCGGCCGCCGCAAGATCACGACCCCCGGAGCCGCTGGGGGAGCAGGAACTCCTGCGTCTCCTCCGCCACGGGCCGCTCGACCACCTCGATCGGGCCGGCCGCGGCGATCACCGCCACCACCTCGTCCACCAGCCGCGGCGGCGCCGACGCGCCCGCCGTCACCGCGACCACCGCCGCGCCCTCCAGCCAGGACGGGTCCACCGCGGCCGCGTCCTCGACCAGATGCGCCGCGACGCCGTTCGCCGCCGCGAGCTCCACCAGCCGGTTCGAGTTCGACGAGTTCGCCGACCCGACCACCAGCACCAGGTCGGCCTCGCCGACCACCGCCGCGACCGCCGCCTGGCGGTTGCTCGTGGCGTAGCAGATGTCCTCGGCCCCTTGGCCCCTGACGTGCGGGAACCGCTGCCGCAGGGCCGCCGCGATGTCCTCCACCTCGGCCACCGACAGCGTCGTCTGGCTCAGGTACGTCACCCGCTCCTCGTCCTCGACCCGCACCGACGCGGCCGCCGCGGCGCTCGGCACCAGGACCGTCCGGCCCGGGGCCACGCCCATCGTCCCGACGACCTCCTCGTGCCCCTCGTGTCCGATGAGGAGCACCGTGTCGCCCGCGTCCGCGGCGCGCTTCGCCTCCGCGTGCACCTTCGCGACCAGCGGGCACGTCGCGTCGACCGCGTCCAGCCCCCGCCGCGCGGCCTCCGCCTCCACCGCCGGGGCCACCCCGTGCGCGCTGAAGACCACCAGCGCGTGCTCGGGGACCTCGTCGAGCTCCCCGACGAACACCGCGCCCCGCGACTCCAGGTCCGCGACCACGTGCGCGTTGTGGACGATCTGGTTGCGCACGTAGACCGGCGGTCCGTGCCGCTCCAGCAGGCGCTCCACGATCTCGATGGCGCGCTCCACGCCCGCGCAGAACGACCGCGGCGACGGCAGCAGGACCCGGCGGACCGCGGTCACCACACCCTGCCGACGGTGCTCGCCGCCAGGCTCGTGAGCGCCTCCACGGCCTCGCCGTGCAGCCGCCGGTCCGCGAGCCCGCCCGCGGCCGCCGACGTCAGGGACTCGGCGGCGCGCTGGCTCGCGACCCGGCCGCCGCAGGACTCCACCAGGTCGGCGGCGCGGCGCAGGCCCTGCTCGTCCAGGGGCCCGTCGGCGCGGTAGAGCCGCGCCAGCTCGGCCGCGTCGGCGTGACCCGAGCCGAGGGCCGCGGTCACCGGCAGGGACTTCTTGCGGTTGCGCAGGTCCGAGTACACGGCCTTCCCGGTGACGGCCGGGTCGCCCCAGATCCCGAGCAGGTCGTCGACGTGCTGGAACGCGAGGCCGAGCCGGAACCCGAAGTCCCGCAGCGCCTCCACCTGCTCGGGGGTGCCGCCGCCGAACAGGGCCCCGAGCGCGGTCGCGCAGCCCATGAGCGACGCGGTCTTCGCCTCGCTCATCGCCACGCACTCGGCGAGGTCCACGTGGTCGCGGTCCTCGAACCGGGTGTCGGCGAGCTGGCCCTCGATGAGGGCGCGCACGGTCTGCGCGAGCATCCCCGCGCCGGCCGCGGCGCGGTCGCCCCCGGCCTCGGCGATGACCTCGAACGCGAGCGCGTGGAGCGCGTCGCCGACGAGGATCGCGTCGTTGACGCCGTAGACCTTCCACGCGGTCGCGCGGTGCCGGCGCAGGCCGTCGCGGTCGATGATGTCGTCGTGGACGAGGGAGAAGTTGTGGACCATCTCCACCGCGACCGCGGCCGGCACGGCGGCCCGCCAGTCGCCCGAGACGGTCTTGGCGGCCAGGAGCGTCAGGAGCGGGCGCAGGGCCTTCCCCGAGTTGGCCTCGACCGGGGCGCCGGCCTCGTCGGTCCATCCGAAGTGGTAGGCCGCGATCCGGGCGGCCGGCCCGGGGAGCCTGCCCGCGGCGGCGCGGAGCCCGGCGTCGATCGCCTCGCGCTCGGCGGTGAACTGGTCGGTCAGGACGGTCATGCGGGGGCCTCCCTCTCGATGGCGTCCGGGGCGTCTCGCGCGCCCCGGGTTCGGGCCCGGGCGGCCGCGGCGGTGCGGACCGCGGCCGCCCGGGACTGGCTAGCGTCCGATCTCGACGTGCTCGAGGATGCCGAGCGCGTCGGGCACGAGCACCGCCACCGAGAAGTAGGCGCTCACCAGGTACGACATGACGGCCTTCTCGTCGATCCCCATGAAGCGCACCGACAGTCCGGGCTCGTACTCGTCGGGCAGGCCGGTCTGGTGCAGGCCCACCACGCCCTGGTTGTCCTCGCCGAGGCGCATCGCCAGGATCGAGGTGGTGCCCGCGGAGGTGATCGGGATCTTGTTGCACGGCAGGACCGGCACCCCGCGCCACGCCACGGCCTCGCCGCCCTGGAAGCTCGTCAGCGGCGGGTACAGGCCGCGCTTGTTCAGCTCGCGGCCGAACGCGGCGATCGCCTTCGGGTGCGCGAGGATCACGCGGGTGTCGCGGCGGCGCGAGACGAGCTCGTCGAGGTCGTCCGGCGTCGGCGGGCCCGAGCGGGTCGGGATGCGCTGGTTGAGCGCGGCGTTGTGCAGGAGCCCGAACTCCCGGTTGTTGATCATCTGGTCCTCCTGCTGCTCGCGGAGGGCCTCCACGGTGAGGCGGAGCTGCTGCTCCATCTGGTTCATCGGCTGGTTGTAGAGGTCGGCGACGCGCGTGTGGACGCGCAGGACCGTCTGGGCCACCGCCAGCTCGTACTCCCGCGGCGCGAGCTCGTAGTCCACGAACGTCGTCGGCAGGTCCGGCTCGCCGGTGTGGCCCGCGGCGATGTCGATCGCGGACTCGCCGTGCTTGTTCGTCTTCGCCGAGCGCCCGGCCCGGAACCGGGCCAGGTGCGCCCCGAGCGACGGGATGCGGTCGACGAGCTCGGCGACCGCGGCGGCCGGGAGCGTCAGCACCGTGACCGGGGTCGCGGCGATGACGTCGTGGTCCCACGCGGGTGCGGTCTCGGTGAGGACCTCGTCGCCGAAGTGGTCGCCGTCGACCAGGACGCCCATGGAGAACCGGTCGCCGAACTTGCCCTCGCCGAACTGCTCCACGCGGCCGTGCGCGATGAGGTGCAGGCCGTCGATCGGCACCCCCTGCTGCGCCAGGTGCTCCCCGGCGCGGATCTCGCGCTGCTCGAAGCGGTCGGCGAGCGCGGCCAGCACCTCCTCGTCGTCGATGCCGCGCAGGTGCGCGATCTCGCCGAGCTCGGTCGGGATGACGCGGACGGCGTCGCCCTCGGTGCTGAACTCCACGCGGCCGTCGCCGACGGTGTGGGTCAGGCGCCGGTTGACCCGGTACGCCCCGCCCTGGGTCTGCACCCACGGGAGCACCTTGAGGAGCCACCGGGAGGTGATCTCCTGCATCTGCGGGACGGACTTGGTGGTGGTGGCGAGGTTGCGGGCGGCGGCGGTGCTCAGGCTGGTCTGGGGCTGGGGGTGCTGTCCGTTGGAGGTCTGCTGGGGGACGACGACGGAGTCGGTCATGCGAACACGTCCTTCTTGCTACGAGGTCTCACTTCGAGGCAGTCAAGTCTCGAAGAGCATCATATTGCCGTTGAGGTCGAAAACCTCAATAAATCACTCAAAAGAGTTCATCGTGTGCATAGTTCGCATCGATGTAGTCGAAGCGCTCCACCGCGGTCTCGTACGCCACCGGGTCGGTCGCCCCGCTCCGGCTGAACGGGTACTCCAGCTGGTACGTGGCGAACAGCATCAGCGCCACCATCCCGGAGATGAGCCCCACCAGCACGTACTGGTACTTCCGGGTCGGCGTCCCCAGCGTCAGCATCACCGCGAACACCAGGATCGCGCCGGGCACCAGCACCGTCCACATCGCCGCGCTCAGGCCCCGCTGCGCCTGCAGCAGCCGGTCGGTGCGCGACTCGGTGATCGCCAGGACCCCGTCCTCCGCGGCCGTCAGCCGCGCCTGGACCACGTCGTCGTCCGTCTGCGCCCCCGCCACCGGCGCGCGCATCGCGTCGAGCAGGATCAGCCCCTCCGAGGAGACCGGCTCCTGGTCGCGCATCGCCGGCCACTCCTCCTCGATGACCTCCTCGGTGTAGGCCCGCACGGCCTCCCGCACCTCGTCGCGCTGGTCGGGTTCGAGCGCGGCGGCCGCCCAGTACACGTCGACGAGCTCGTTCGCCTCGCGGAAGGTCACCTGCCCGGCCTCCTCCTTGTTCTCCCACGCGGTGATGAGGACGAACGCGAGGACGATCGCGTACAGGACCGTCAGGAGCTCGAAGATCGTCGTCCCGAGCTCGTTGTTGTGGGCGCGGTCCGTCGGCGGGGCGAACCGCTGGAGCAGCGCGATGACCACGCAGGCCGCCGCTACGACCGTAAGGGTGAACAGGAGTCCCTGGAGCCAGATGGCCATTGATCTCACCAGACTTCGTAAAGCAGAATAAAGAGTATGAACCGTGATGAACAACGCAGAAGATTGTGGTGGGATACGTGCGCCGCCTAGTGGCTTTGGTCATTGCGGCCGGGGCCCTGACCGTCTCCTCCGGCCTCGCGCTGGCCTCGGGCGCCGGACCCGAGGCCGAGGCCGCGGAGACCGAGCCCGAGCACGGGGCGGTCGGCGTGGAGCTGCTGCTCACGATCTGCATCGAGCTCCCCATCATCGACCTCCCCGACCTGCCGCCACTGCTGGAGTGCCCCACGACGCCCCCGCCCTCCCCGTCGCCGGAACCGCCGGAGCCGACCTCGGCCCCGGAGGAGCCGGCGCCGACCTCGGCGGTGGAGTCGCCGCCTCCGCCGCCGCCGTCCCCCGAGCCGGAGCCGACGGAGCCGGCCCCGTCCGAGCCGGTCGCGACGCCCGCCGCGCCCGAGCCGGAACCGCCCGCCCCCGCCCCGGCGAGCGAGGAGCCGACCACGCCCGAGGCGACCCCGTCCAGCGCCGCCCCGCCGCCGCCGGACCCCGGCCCGCTGCCCGACGGGCTCGCGGTCGAGGACGCGGCGGTGGTCGCGGAGGAGCCGGACGAGGACTCCTCGGTCCTTCAGAAGCGCATGGCCGCAGCGGTGTTCGCGTTCGTCGCCGCGCTGGGCGCCGGGTCCGCGTTCTCCGGCCGGGCCGGCAGGTAGTCGCGCCACGAGGGCGGTCCCGGGACCCGGTACTCCGCCGGCACCGGGGCCCCCTCGGGCCCGGACGGCCGGGGCCGCCCGACCCCGTGGGCCGCGGTCGAGCCCGGCCCCGCCGACGCGAGCGGGCGCAGGTTGTCCTCGCGGTAGCGGTCGGTGCCGTCCAGGTGCCACTTGTGGATCGCCGCGATCCAGTGCTTCAGGTCGGTCACGTACGACGCGAGCGCGGCCTGCGCGTCGGCGTCGAGGCCGTGCTCGGCGACCAGGCCGGGCAGGTCGTTCGCCTCGACCATCCGGAACTGCTCGATGCGGGCGTTCGCGAGGTCCGCGGCGATCCGCGCCGCCTCGTCGCGGCCGACCCCGAGGTACTCCTCGATGACGACGACGCCGTTGAGCAGCTGCCCCTCGTACTCGATCTCCTTCTGGTACGAGCACACGTCGTTGAGCAGGCACACGGCGTCCATCGCGGCGGCCTCCATCCACTCCAGCGGCCGCGACCGCCAGACCGCGTCGGGGACGGTGCGGCCGTGCCGCAGCCGCGCCAGCGACATCGTGAGGTCCGAGCCGAACGAGTCGCGGCGCAGCTCCACGTAGTCGACCGGGTCGGGCACGCGGTTCTGCGCCTCGGCGTGGACCTCGCGCACCCAGCCTTCGAGCATCTGCTCCACGGCCCGCCGGAACTCGGCGCGGGCGCGGTCCTCGAACCCGGCGGCGGTGCGCCGCCACAGGTCGGCGAGGCCGAGCTCGACCGGGTTGGCCGCGGCGGGCGCCGGGCCGAGGTCGAGCGGCATGCACGCCATGAGCCGGCGGTGCTGCGCGACGGCGGCGGCGACGCTCCTACCGCGGCCGAACACCGCGGGGTAGTAGTCGTCGCCGTAGGTGCCCCAGGCGAGCCAGTCGGCGGAGGCGTTCAGCTCCTCGGCGGTGCCGTCCGGGTCGATCCCGGCGGAGCACAGCGCGAAGTCGAAGCCCTCGAACCGCCTCCGGTCCCACAGCCCCGAGCCCGGCAGGGCCGGGTCCGGCGCGAGGAAGCCCATCGCGGCGGCCCACTCGGTGCCGTGGCGGCGGGCCGCGTCGAGGTGCGGGTTGAGCCGCAGCTCGAACGGCTGGTGGAACACCGGCATCGGCGTCGGTCCGACGACGCGGAACGGCGCGCGCGAGTGCTGCTTGAGCGCCGAGGCCGCGATGCGCGCCTGCGAGGTGCCGATCCCGTTGGGGCCGCCGAGGACCCGCTCCGCGGCGTCGTTCATGTACCGGCTGGAGCGCATGTGCCACTCGTGGCCGCCGGCCTGCCAGTCCTGGAGTCCCTTGGCGTACAGGCCGATCGCGGCCTGCTCGGGCGGCGCGACCCCTTCGGCCGCGCACAGCACCGGGACCTCGGTGAGCGCGGTGTGCTCGAACTGGTGCAGCCGCGAGGTCAGGATGTCGTTGACGAGCTCGGCGGCGGGCTGGGTGTCCAGGCCCAGGAACCGCTCGAAGACGAGGACCGCGTTCGCGTGCTCGCCCTCGTCGGTCACCTCCCGCTCGTAGCTGAACAGGTCGTTGCGCAGGTGGACGGCGTCGGAGAAGGTGTCGCGCAGGACCTCCAGGGGCCGCGACGCGGCGACCTTCGCGGGGACCTCGGCGCCCACGGCGTACTCGACCAGGCCCGCCGACCACGGGGCGCCGCCGACCTTGCGGCGCATCTCGATGTACTCGATCGGGTTGGCGACGCGGTCGGAGGTGATGTTGTCGAGCTCCCACAGGGACTCGAACAGCAGGTTCACCGTGGACGCCAGGAACCGCTCGCGCCAGCCCGCCGACATCGCCGGCGCGGTGCGCCGCCACAGGTCGTGCAGGCCCAGCTCCACCGGGTTCTCCGGCTCCGGCGGCTCGCCGAGGTCCAGGGGCATGAACAGGGGGATGCGGTCGAGGTACGCCTTCGCGCCCGCCTTGTCGCGGGTGCGCTTGAAAGCGTCGAGGAAGTGGTCGTCGAAGAAGAAGACCCACACGTACCAGTCGGTGACGAGGTCGAGCGCGGGCGCGTCGCAGTCGGGGTGCGTGTACGCGCACAGCAGCCCGTAGTCGTGCCGGTCGAGCTCGGCCAGGTCCCAGACCACGCCGCCGCCCTCGGCCGGCGCGTCGAGCATGCCCATCGTCTTCGCCCACGCGCGCGCGTGCACCCGCGCGCCCTCCACGTGGGGATTCAGGCGCGCCGGATGCGGCAGGTAGAACGTCGGCAACACGAACGGGTGATTTTTTGACATAGCGCTCCCTATCGGCGAAACCGGTGGAATGCAGGCGGCTCCACTGTAAGGGTTCCCGGGCCCGGCCGCTACCCCCAGTCGGGTGCCGTGCACGAGCTGTCGAGTCGCGGCGGCGGGGGCGTGCGGACTACTTAGCACACGCGAAACATTGGCCGCTCGATCGCGAAACAGGCCCGGGCGAACCTAGACGCCAGTCGGGGGCTGACAGCGTCGTCGCTCCGACGGCGCGGCCCGGGGCCGCGTCCGCAGTCAGCCCAGCACCTGGAGGTCCAGCGCGTGAAGGTCGCCATCGTCGGCTACGGCATGGCCGGGGCCCGCATCGCCCGCGAGCTCGGGCGCCGCGGCGTCGACGTCACCGTGTTCGGCGCCGAGTCCGAGGCCGCGTACAACCGCATCCTGCTCTCGAGCATGATCGCGGGCAAGCAGACCGAGGCCGAGATCGCCCTGCCGGTCCCGCCCGACCACGTCGAGCTGCGGCTCGGCGAGACCGTCGAGTCCGTCGACCTCGACGCGAAGACCGTCAACGGGGTCCCGTTCGACAAGCTCGTGCTCGCCACCGGCGCGGAGGCGTTCGTCCCCCCGATCCCGGGCCTGGCCCCGCTCCCGACCGGTGCGTACGTGCTGCGGACCATCGAGGACGCCCGCTCGATCCTCGACGAGGCCGCCAACCGCGCCTCCGCGATCGTCCTCGGCGGGGGCCTCCTCGGCCTGGAGTCCGCCCGCGGACTCGCCAAGCGCGGCATGGACGTCACCGTGGTCCACGCCGCTGGCCACCTCATGGACCGCCAGCTCGACCCGCTCGGCGCGCGGGTCCTCGCCGACTCCTACGCCGAGGTCGGCGTCGACGCCGTCGTCGACGCGCAGACCACCCGCGTCATCCACGGCGACGACGGCCTCACCCTCGTCCTCGCCGACGGGCGCACCGTCACCGGGCAGCTCCTGGTCGTCTCCTGCGGCATCCGCCCGAACACGGACCTGGCCCGCGCCATGGGGATCGAGTGCGGGCGCGGGGTCGTCATCGACGACCAGTGCCGCACCTCCAGCCCCGACGTGTTCGCGGTCGGCGACTGCGCCGAGCACCGCGGCGTCCCGTACGGGCTCGTCGGCCCCGCGTGGGAGCAGGCCGACGTCGTCGTCGACCTCCTCTCCGGCGTCAACCCCGACGCCGCCTACGAGGGCTCGCGCCTCGTCACCCGCCTCAAGGCCTCCGGCATCGAGCTGGCGGCGATGGGCGAGGTCGAGGGCGACGAGGTCGTCTCCTTCGCCGACCCGGCGCGCGGCACGTACGCGCGCCTGGTCATCGACGCCGAGGGCCGGCTCGCGGGCGCGGTCATGCTCGGCGACAACCCCATGGTGGGCCAGGTGGTCCAGTTGTTCGACACCGGCGACCCGGTGCCGCACGACCGCCGCACCCTCCTCATGGGCCGCCCCGGCGAGTCCGTCTCGGTGGCTCCCGAAACGCCGGCGTCCATGCCCGACGAGGTCGTGGTCTGCCGCTGCAACAACGTCACGAAGCGGGAGCTGAGCGACGCGTTCTTCGAGGGCGCGCGCACTCCCGAGGCCCTGTCCGACGCCACGCAGGCCTCCACCGGCTGCGGGACCTGCACCGACGACGTCGCCGGACTCTGCAAGTGGCTGAACAGCACCGTAGCCGGCCTCGGCCGGGCCGCGGAACAACTCGATGAGGTGTCAGCATGAGCAAACTCGTAGTCATCGGCGACGGCATGGTCGGGCGCCGCTTCCTGGAGGCGGTCACCCAGCGCGACCCCTCCTGGGACGTCACGGTCCTGTGCGAGGAGCCCCGCCCGGCCTACGACCGGGTGCGCCTGTCGGCGTTCTTCGACGGCGTCAGCGCCGAGGAGCTCTCCCTCGCCTCCGACCTGCCCGGCGTCGAGGTCCGCCTCGGCGAGGCCGCCGCCGAGGTCGACCGCGCCGCGAAGACGGTCCGCTCCGCCTCCGGCGAGTACCCGTACGACAAGCTCGTGTTCGCGACCGGCTCGTACGCGTTCGTGCCCCCGGTCGAGGGCAAGGACCTCCCCGGCGTGTTCGTGTACCGGACCATCGAGGACCTCGAGCGCATCAAGGCCCACTCCGCGGGGCGGCGCCACGGCACCGTCATCGGCGGCGGCCTCCTCGGCCTGGAGGCGGCCAACGCCCTGAAGCTGCTGGGCCTGGAGGTCCAGATCGTCGAGTTCGCGCCGTGGCTCATGGCCCGCCAGCTCGACGAGGCCGGCGGCGGGGTCCTCAAGCAGCACATCGAGTCCCTCGGGATCGGCGTCGACTGCGGCACCGGCGGCACCCGCATCGAGGCCGTCGACGGCCGCCTGCGCATGGACACCAACCGCGAGGGCGTCTCCTACGACACCGACCTCATCATCTTCGCCGCGGGCGTGCGCCCCCGCGACCAGCTCGCCCGCGACTGCGGGATCGAGGTCGGCGAGCGCGGCGGCATCGTCACCGACCTCTCCTGCGCCACTTCGGACCCCGACGTGTACGCCATCGGCGAGGTCGCGGCCGTGGAGGGCGTCTGCTACGGGCTCGTGGCCCCCGGCTACGCGATGGCCGAGGTCGTCGCCGACCGCCTCGCCGGCGGCGAGGCGACCTTCCCCGGCGCCGACATGTCGACCAAGCTCAAGCTCCTCGGCGTCGACGTCGCCCAGTTCGGCGCGTTCGACGGCCCGCTCGCCACCACCTACCTCGACCCCGCGAACGGCACCTACGCGAAGCTCGTCCTCTCCGACGACGCCCAGACCCTGCTGGGCGGCATGCTGGTCGGCGACGCCGAGCCCTACCCGCTGCTGCGCGCCAGCGTCGGCGGGAAGGTCCCCGGGACGCTCGCCGACCTCCTCGGCGGCGGCGAGGTCGAGGGCGCCCTCCCCGACGGCGCGCAGGTCTGCTCCTGCAACGCCGTCACCAAGGGCGAGATCATGGGCGCCATCCACGAGGGCTGCCACGACGTCGCGGAACTCAAGACCTGCACCAAGGCCGGCACCTCCTGCGGCTCGTGCATCCCCATGCTCAAGCAGCTCCTCGCCGAAGGCGGCGTCGCGGTCTCCAAGGCCGTGTGCGAGCACTTCACGCAGTCCCGGGCCGAGCTGTTCGACATCGTCAAGGTCACCGGCATCACGACCTTCTCCGAGCTCATCGCCCGCCACGGCGCCGGCACCGGCTGCGACCTGTGCAAGCCCACCGTGGCGTCGATCCTCGCGAGCCTCTCCAACGGCCACATCCTCGACGGCGAGCAGGCCGCGCTCCAGGACACCAACGACCACTTCCTCGCCAACATGCAGCGCAACGGCACCTACTCGGTCGTCCCGCGCATCCCCGGCGGCGAGATCACGCCGGACAAGCTCATCGTCATCGGCCAGGTCGCCAAGGAGTTCGACCTCTACACCAAGATCACTGGCGGCCAGCGCATCGACATGTTCGGCGCGCGCGTGGAGGACCTGCCGAAGATCTGGCGCAAGCTCGTGGACGCGGGCTTCGAGTCCGGCCACGCCTACGGCAAGTCCCTGCGCACCGTCAAGTCCTGCGTCGGCACCGACTGGTGCCGGTACGGCGTCCAGGACTCGGTGAAGATGGCCATCGACCTCGAACTGCGCTACCGGGGCCTGCGGTCCCCGCACAAGCTCAAGTCCGCCGTCTCCGGCTGCGCGCGCGAGTGCGCCGAGGCCCGGAGCAAGGACTTCGGGGTCATCGCCACCGAGCACGGCTGGAACCTGTACGTCGGCGGCAACGGCGGCTTCACGCCCCGCCACGCCGACCTCCTCCTGTCCGATGTGGACTCCGAGACGCTGGTCCGCACCATCGACCGGTTCCTCATGTTCTACATCTCCACCGCCGACCGGCTCCAGCGCACCTCCAAGTGGGTCGAGGCCCTCGACGGCGGCCTCGACTACCTCCGCGAGGTGGTCGTCGACGACCGGCTCGGGATCTGCGAGGACCTCGACGCCATGATGGCCAAGCACGTCGAGACCTACGCCGACGAGTGGAAGGGCGTCATCGACGACCCCGAGAAGCTCCAGCGGTTCGTCTCCTTCGTCAACGCCCCCGAGACCCCGGACCCCTCGATCGAGTTCGAGGAGGTCCGCGGCCAGAAGTTCCCGGCCGGGAGCACCGAGCGCTCGCGACCGGTCCTGCTCGGCACGCCCGTCATCCGCTCGTCCCAAGGGAAGTGATCCGAATGGAACCCATCTGCGCATTCGACCGGCTCGTCCCCGGCCGCGGCGTCGCCGCCCTCCTGCCGGACGGCGCCCAGGTCGCCGTGTTCCGGCTCGTCGACGACAGCCTCCACGCGGTGTCCAACCAGGACCCGTTCACCGGCGCCAACGTCCTCAGCCGGGGCCTCGTCGGCGACCGCGGCGGCGAACCCGTCGTCGTCAGCCCCCTGCTCAAGCAGGCGTTCTCGCTCACCACCGGCGCCTGCCTCGACGACGAGGCCGTGTCGCTGGCGGTCTACGCCGTCGAGGTCCTCGACGGCGAGATCCGCGTCGGCGCCCGCTCCGAAGTGGAAGCGGTCGCCTGATGGCCGCCGCCGGAGCCCCCGTCCGCGAGGCCGAGACGACGCTCGCGCCGCTGACCGGCTACACCGTGGCCGTCACCGCGCAGCGCCGCGCCGACGAGCTCTCGACGCTGCTGGAGCGCCGCGGCGCCCGCACCATCGTCGCCCCGACGCTGCGGATCGTCCCGCTCCCCGACGACGAGGCCCTCCGCGCGGCCACCGTCGAACTCATCAGGGAGGCGCCCGACCTCGTCGTCGCCACCACCGGCATCGGCTTCCGCGGCTGGCTGGAGGCCGCCGAGGGCTGGGGCATGGGCGAGGACCTCCTCGACGTCCTCGCCCGCGCCCGCATCCTCTGCCGCGGCCCCAAGGCCCTCGGCGCCGTGCGCGCCGCCGGCCTCACCGAGGAGTGGACCGCGCCCTCCGAGACCGGCGACGAGGTCGTGGAGTACCTCCGCGCCCGCGGCGTCGGCGGGCAGCGCGTCGCCATCCAGCTCCACGGCGACCCCGCCGAGGACTTCATCCGCACCGTCCGCGCCGGCGGCGGCGCGGCCGTCCCCGTCCCGGTCTACCGGTGGACCCTCCCGACCGACATCACCCCGGTCCAGCGCCTGGTGGACGCCATCTGCGCCCGCCGCATCGACGCGGTCACCTTCACGTCGGCGCCCGCCGCGAACGCGCTCCTGCGCATCGCCGGCGACCAGGCCGCCGACCTGCTGGAGGCCCTCCGCGCGCCGGCGGAGGACAACGGCGTCCTCCCCGTCGCGGTCGGCCCGGTCACCGCGGCCCCCTTGGAGCGCTTGGGCGTCGAGACGGTCCAGCCGCAGCGGGCCCGCCTCGGCTCGCTCGTGCGCGCCGTCGCCTCGGCGCTCCCCAAGCGGTCGCGCCGCCTCAAGCTCGCCACCGGCCACCAGATCGAGCTCCGCGGCCACATGGTGCTCCTCGACGACCAGCCGTTCCAGCTCCCGCCCGCGCCGATGGCCGTCATCCGGGCCCTCGCCACCGCGAACGGCCGGGTCCTCTCCCGCACCGAGCTCCTCGGGCACCTGCCCCGCGGCGCCGACGGCCACGCCGTCGAGATGGCGGTGACGCGGCTGCGCGACGCCGTCCACCTCCGGTCCTGTGTGGAGACCGTCATCAAGCGCGGGTACCGCCTGAACCTCGAAGCGTGACGGACGTGCGGCGGCGGACTTCCCTTTGTACGATGAGGGAGCCCGAACGCACCACTTGCTTATATCTGAATCGGAGGCCGCCATGGCGTACCCGCCAGCGCCGCAGTACCCGCAGCAGCCCCTGCCGCCGTCGGGGCCGAAGACGAGGCCCGGATCGGTCACCGCGGTGGTGTGGACCCAGTTCCTCACCGCGGCCCTCCTGGTGATCACCGGCATCGGCATGTTCATGGTCCAGTCCGCGGTCGGCGACGCCGTCCGCGACGAGCTGCTGAACGACCCGTCCCTCGAAGGCTCCGGCATCACCGCCGACCAGGTCGACTCCCTCATGACGATCGTCTTCGCGGCCACCGCGGGCGTGTACCTGCTGTTCGCGGTCTTCTACGTCGTCCTGGGCATCCTGAACAACAAGGGCAACCGGCCCGGGCGCGTCCTCTCGTGGGTCCTGTCGGGCATCGCGCTGGCGTGCTGCGGCCTCGGCGGCCTCATCGGCCAGGTCGGCTCCACGACCTACACCATGAACGACACCGAGTACAACGACCAGATGACGCAGGCGGTCGAGGACGCGACCCCGGCGTGGGTCAACGCCCTGGACTGGATCACGCTGATCATGTTCATCGCCGGCTCGCTGGTCATCATCATCCTGCTGGCGGTGCCGGCCTCGAACGAGTTCTTCCGCAAGGAGGAGCTCGCCGCGGGCCCGTACCAGGGCCAGCCGCCGTACGGCGGGCAGCCGCCCTACGGCCAGCAGCCTGGCCAGCCGCCCTACGGGCAGCAGCCGCCCCCGCCGCCGGCCCAGTAGCGCCGCAACGGCAACGGCCCCGCCGAGAGGCGGGGCCGTTCGTCGTCTCGCAGGACCGGCCCTAGCCCGGGGGCGCGGTGGGCGGCGGGACCGCGAAGGCCCGCTCCCGGTCGTACCGCTCCAGGGCCTCGGTGTCGGCCTCGGTGCCGTGCCAGGCCGCGAGGAGCTCGCCTTCGCGCCGGCGGCTCAGGCCCGCCCGCAGGGTCGGCGCGGCCGCGTTCGCGCGCCACCACCGCCCGATCGTGGTCGCGAGGGTCGAGAGGCGCAGGCCCGCGGCGACGGCCGGCCCGGAGGGGCGGCTGCCGTGCCCGTCGTAGTCGGGGGAGGGCGCCCAGAACCCGAGCGACTCGTGCCCGGCCCAGGGGGTCACCTCCTGCTCGAGGATGAACTCCTGCGAGACCCAGGTGAGCTCCGGCCGCTCCTTGAGGACGCCCTCCGCGATGAGCGCGTCGGCGATGCCCTCGAAGAACGCCGCCATGCCGATGTGGTCGCCGATGGCGTCGAACGTGCCGGTGAGGCCCGCGTCGGCGGCGTCGAGGAGCCAGTTCGCGTAGTCCTCGACGTCGATCCACTGGACGGGGCGCTCCTGCGGTCCGGGGGCGAGGATCTCGCCGCCCTCGGTGAACCGCAGCGGCCAGTAGCCGAGCCGGTCGACGGGGTCGCCGGCGCCGACGATGAGGCCGGGCCGGGTGACGAGCGCGCGGTCGCCGAGGCGCTCGCGCACCATGTTCTCGATGGCGACCTTGCTGGCTCCGTAGACCTCCACGGACGGGTCGGTGGAGTCGTCGGCGGCCGGCTCGAACACCTCGTCGGTGACCGCGGCGTGCTCGGCGTACGCCGAGATCGAGGAGATGAACGACCAGTGCCCGGCGCCGTCGGCGAGGGCGTCGAGGACGGGCCCGACGTGCGCGGGGATGCGCGCGACGTCGAAGACCGCGTCGAACTCCCTGCCGCGCAGGGGTTCCACGCCGCCGGGGACGCTGCGGTCGATGGGGACGAACTCGGCGCCCTCCGGGGGCTCGCCGCTGGAGCCGCGCGCGGCGACGGTGACGTGGTGGCCCCGCGCGAGCGCGAGCTGCGCGATGGTCCGGGAGAGGTAGACGGTTCCGCCGAGGACGAGGAGGCGCTTCGGTTGCAAGGTCATGCCCTGAGCATGGCCGCCTGCCGGTCGGCGGGCAAGCCCCGTTCGCCCACGGCGGATCCGCTCTCGGCGGAGGCGGGCGCGCGGGCGGACTTGCGGCGGGGGCCGCGGCGGCTCAATATGCTGGAAGGAGACGCGGGGAGGCCGCCATGACCGATCGATGGGACGCCGCCGGAGCGGGCGGGACGGGCGAGGAGGACTTCGGCGAGGACTTCTTCGCCTCCCTGGAAGCCGCCCCGGACGCCGACGCCTTCGGCGCCCTCGACGGCGCCGACGGCCCCGACGAGTTCCTGTACGAGTCCGAGGGCGACGGCAGCTTCGAGACCGACGCCGCCGACGACGGCGCTGACGAGGGCGCCGCCGACGGCGACCCGGAGGCCCCTGAGGAGTTCGACGCCGACGACTTCCCCTTCGACCTCGGCGGCGAGGGCTGACCAGGCGCGGGCCCCGAGGCGCCTGCTGTCAACTTTCGGTGACCGGTGACCGGGCGACCGGCCGCGGGGCCGCCGCGTCCGAACGCTAGTGGTCGCCTTTCGGGTGACAGCGCGGCCGCCAGCCCCGGTTCTTGTCGGACCCGAGGGGGATGCTGGCCGCTACGGTCCCCTGGGCGGGTGGGGGTTAGGGATGGGGTTCACGGCCTTCAGCACTCATGCGCGCCCGTACCGGGCCCGTCCGGCGGCCGCTTCGTTAGTCTTCCGGTGTGAGCGACTCCGAAGCACCCCCGAACCGCGCCGCCTACGCCCGACTCCCGCGCGACGAGGCCGAGGCCGTCGCGATGCAGACCGAGCTCGCCGGGTGCGTGGTCGTCGCCGACGGCGACCGGCCCGCCGAGACCGTCGCGGGCCTCGACATCGCCTACGGCAAGGACTCCGACGCCGCCGTCGCCACCGCGGTCGTGCTGCGCCGCACCGACCTCGCCGTGCTCGACGAGGCCGTCGTCCGCGGGACCTCCGACTTCCCGTACGTGCCCGGCCTCCTCGCGTTCCGCGAACTCCCGTTGCTGCTCAAGGCGATCGAAGCGCTCACCGTGACCCCCGACCTGTACGTGTGCGACGGGTACGGGCTCACCCACCCCCGCCGCTTCGGCCTGGCCTGCCACCTCGGTGTCGTCCTCGACGCCCCCGCGATCGGCGTCGCGAAGAACCCGCCGCACCTGCCGGTCGAGGCGCCCGGCGCCGCGCGCGGCGACTGGACCCCCATCGAGGCGGGGGAGGAGACCGTCGGCTGCGCCCTGCGCACCCAGGACGGCGTCAAGCCCGTGTACGTCTCCGTGGGCCACCGCGCCACCCTCGCCACCGCCCGCGACCTCGTGCTCGAACTCGCGCCCCGCTACCGCCTGCCCGAGCCCATCCGCGCCGCGGACCAGTTGGGGCGCAAGCGACTCGCCGCGGCCGCGCCGACGGCGGGGTAGGGCCTGCCCCACCCCGGACCGGCCCGCTCGCCGGATCGAATCCGGGGGGCCAGGGCCCTAGTGTCGACACCATGGAGAAACCCCAGTCAGTCACGAACGCCGCCCTGCTGTGGACCACCGCGGTCGTCGCGGGCGTCATCGAAGCCCTGTTCGTCGTCAGCGAGATGCACCGCGACGGCGGGATCGACTCCGGCACGTGGACGGCGCTGGCCGTCCGCGGCGGGATCTACCTCGCCGTCATGGCCCTCATCCTGACCTTCGCGTCCGGCCGCCGCTGGGCCCGCTGGGCCCTCGCCGGGCTCCTGTCCGTCGTCGGCCTCGCCTCACTGGTCGTCGAGCCCGCCCGGCTCCTCATGGACGGCACGCCGCTCATCGAGGCGTTCGGCGGCGACGGCGACCTCATGATGGGGATCTTCGTGGCGCGCATGCTGCACATCGCGGCGGTGCTCCTCGCGACGATCGTCATGTTCAGCCCCAGCGCCAACGCCTACTTCCGCCGGCCCGCACTGGAACCGGCCGCCGCCTAGGCCCTACCGCCCGCGCAGCCACTCGGCGTCCCCGGGCGCCAGGTCCGGGATCGACGCGACCTCCTCCACGAGGTCGCGCTCGCCCATGCCCGCCCGGAAGAACATCGCGGCCGTGACCCCGTGGTCGGGCCGGTGCACGACCTCGAGCGCCGCCCCGGCCTCGACGTGGCCCGGCTCGACCACCCGCAGGTACGGGCCCGGCCGGGCCTCGCGCGTGAACGTCTTCAACCAGCCGCGCTCGTCGATCCAGCCGCGGAACGTGCCGCACGGGATGCGCGCGCCGGTCACCTGGAGCACCAGCCCGCCGGGCCCGGCCCAGCGCTCGCCGATGAGGGCCGCGTTCACGTCGTACCCGCGCACGGTCAGGTTCTCCCCGAACGCGCCCGGCGCGAACTCCCGGCCCACGAGCGCCCCGAAGTGCGCGTAGTCCTCGCTCGCGAAGGCGTACACGGCCTGGTCGGGGCCGCCGTGGTGCTGGACGTCGCCGACCCGGTCCCCGGCCAGGCCGACCGAGCCGTCGCCCTTGGGGCCCGGTGGGGCCACCGCGACCGGGCCCGCCACGGGCCGCTTGTCGATGTAGGTGGCCGCGAGGCCCTTCCACGGGTTCGGGCGAGGGCGGCCGACGTTGACCGAGAGGATCTCCACGAGCCGGAGCCTAGCGGCGGACCGCGGGCGGCTCAACCCGATTCGCGGTGTCGGCGGCCCCGGCTACGCTTGCGGCGTGGGGGTGAGCACTCGGAAGCTGTTCCGCGACGACGCGGTGGTCCTGCGCACCTTCAAACTGGGCGAGGCCGACGCGATCGTCTCGGTCCTCGGCCGCACCCGCGGCCGCTACCGCGCCATGGCGAAGGGGCTGCGCCGCACCTCCTCGAAGTTCGGGGCCCGCCTCGCCCCCTTCAGCCACGTCGACCTCCAGCTCATCGAGGGCCGCGCCGAGCTCCACACCGTCACCCAGGCCGTCGGCCTGCACCTCTCCGGCGGCGCCATCAGCGGCGACTGGGCCGCGTACACGGCCGCGTGCGTCATCGCCGAGGCCGCCGAGCGGCTCGTCCCCGAGGACCACCAGCCCGACCTCGACGTCTTCCAGCTCACCCTCGGCGCCTTCCGGGCCCTCGCCGAGACCGAGCTGCCGCCCGTCCTCGTCATGGACTCGTACCTGCTGCGCGGCATGAAGTCCGCCGGCTGGGCGCCCTCGCTGGAGCAGTGCGCCGTGTGCGGCGCCGACGGCACCCACCGGGCGTTCGCCGTCGCCGCCGGCGGCGCCGTCTGCGGCGACTGCCGCCCCGGCGGCGCCTCCGTGCCCGCCACCGCGTCGCTGGAGCTCATGCGCGCCCTCGAATCCGGCGACTGGGCCAGCGCCGTCGCCGCCGACCAGCGCCAGCGCGGCGAGGCCGCCGGCCTCATCGCCGCGCACTTCCAATGGCACTCCGAGCGACCGCTTCGCACGCTCAAGTACGTGCCGCACTAGGCCTCCCGGACCGCCGTCCCGCGCTGCGCCGTCACACGCTCCGCAGCAGGAACGCCGCCGTCACGTCCAGCAGCTCCTGCCGCTCCGCGAGCGTCCCCGGGCTGTGGCCCATGCCCGCCACCGTGTGCAGCTCCAGCCGGTCGCCCCACGCCTCCCGGTACGGCTCCAGGAACTCCGCCCGCATCAGGCCGTCCTCGGTGCCGCCCGCGATGAGCGCGGGACCGGCGTGCCGCCGCGCGGCCGCGAACTGGTCGAGGCCCGGCAGGTCGTCGAGGAACGCGCTCCCGAACCGCACGCCCCGGTAGTCCGCGTACCCCCAGTCGCGGATCTGGTCCCGGTACGGCCCGCGGTTCCAGTACGGCAGGTTGAGCGGCCCGCCCGAGGGCGCCCACAGCGCCAGGCCCGGCAGGGCCCGCCCGCCCGCGACGAGGACCGCCGTCAGGGCGCCCATGCTGAAGCCCAGCACCGAGATCCGCTCCGGCACGAGCGCCCGGTTCCGCTCCAGCTGGTCGAGGACCGCGTCGAGCTGGGACGCCTGGTCGGAGATGGAGAACTCCACCGGGTCGCCGTCGGACTCACCGAACCCGGCGAAGTCGAACCGGTACGCCGCGACGCCCTTCCCGGTCAGGTCGCGGGCGAGGCGCACGAACTCGTCGCGCGAACCCATCCGGTTCTCGCCGAACCCGTGGCACAGCACCACGGCCGGCACGGGTTCGCGATGCGGATGGGGGAGGTGGAGGACGCCGCGAAGCGTGCGGCCGCGGTGCTCCACGTTGAGAGGTTCCACGCGCCGAACGTAACAGAGCCGCCGCCGCCGCGCCACGGCTCGAACCCGGCGGGACTACGATCGGAGCCGCCGCCGCGGGGCGGCCGCAGTGGAATCGCAGTGGAATCGCCTTGGAGGTCCAGTGAGCCGCACCTACGAGCCGCCGAAGCCGCACCCCTCGGGCGCGGTGCCGCCCGAGCTCCCGCGCGACCTCGTGCCGCGGCACGTCGCCCTGGTGATGGACGGCAACGGCCGCTGGGCCAAGGAGCGCGGGCTCAAGCGCACCGAGGGCCACACCATGGGCGAGGCCTCCCTCTTCGACACCATCGAGGGCGCCATCGAGATGGGCATCGGCACCCTCTCCGCGTACGCGTTCTCGACCGAGAACTGGCGGCGCAGCCCCGACGAGGTCCGGTGGCTCATGGGCTTCAACCGCGACGTCATCCACCGCCGCCGCGACGAGCTCCACGCCATGGGCGTGCGCATCCGCTGGGCCGGGCGCCGCCCCCGGCTGTGGAAGAGCGTCATCGACGAACTCCGCGTCGCCGAGGAGCTGTCGAAGCGCAACGACAAGATCACGCTCCAGTTCTGCGTGAACTACGGCGGCCGCGCCGAGATCGCCGACGCCGCCGCGGCCCTCGCCCGCGACGTCGCGGCGGGGAGGCTCAACCCCGACCGGATCACCGAGAAGACGTTCGCCCGGTACCTCTACAACCCGGACCTGCCCGACGTCGACCTGTTCCTGCGCCCCTCCGGCGAGCAGCGCACCTCGAACTTCCTGCCCTGGCAGTCCGCGTACGCCGAGATGGTCTACCTCGACGTCCTCTGGCCCGACTTCGACCGCCGCCACCTGTGGCGCGCCTGCGAGATCTACGCCCGCCGCGACCGCCGCTTCGGAGGGGCCGAGCCGAACCCCGTGTCGGCTTAGCGGACCGCGGCCACCGCGGCGGAGCCGAACCCGGCCGCGCCCGCGGCTACCGGAACGGCGAGTAGTCGCGCCCGCGCTCCTGGTCCGCCGCCATCTTGTCGACCGCGACCTGGAGCTTCTCGATCCGGTCGAGCAGCAGCGCGGTGTCCGCGTGGATCTCGCCGTCCTCGTCGTCGATCTTCTGCGCCTCCTCCATCGAGGCCAGCACCACGCCGATCATGAGGTTCACCAGGATGAACGCGCCGAACAGGATGAACACCACGTAGTACGGCAGCGTCCACATGTCGTGCGCCATGCTGTCGCGGATCACGTTCCCCATGTCGTCGAACGCGACCAGCTGGAACAGGTTCAGCAGCGCCTTCCCGACCGACCCGAAGTGCTCGGGATCGGTGCGGTTGAACGCGATCCACCCGATCATCGCCCACAGGTACATGACCAGCCCGGTCAGCGCCATCACCCCGGCCGACTTCGGCAGCGCCTTCCCGGCCGCCACCAGGATCAGCCGCAGCGACGGCAGCGACCGGAAGATCCGCACGATCCGCGCCAGCCGCAGCAGCCGCAGGATCGTCACGTTCTCGCGCAGGCCCGGCAGGAACGACGCCACCACGATCACGAAGTCGAAGACGTTCCAGCCGTCCTTGAAGTACCGCCACGGCCGCCGCCCGAACGACAGGAGGCCCGCCACGACCTCCAGCGTGAAGAACACCAGGCACACGTAGTCCACCCAGTGCAGGAAGTCCCCGGCGACCCGCACCGCCGGCTTGAACGTCATCGCCCCCAGCACCGCGCCGTTCAGCACGATCACCGACATGGACACGACCTGGAACCGCCGGTGGGCCAGGAGGGCTCTGCACGCAGCGGGGATGCGGCTGGGGTCGGTACCGAGTGTGGGGACGCGCACGGGCCAAGCGTAGTAAGTGCGAACACTCCTCGACCCCGGAGGTGAGCGGGCCGGTGACGCGCCCGACCGCCCCCATGCCGCACAATGGGGCCGTGAGCGCCGACCTCGCCGACACCGCCGCCCCCGACGCCCCGCCCCGGCCCCGCCGCCGCCGCGGGCTCACCTCGATCGAGGCCCTCGCCCTCCTCCTGGTCTTCGGCCTCACCGCCCGCCCCGGCCTCACCGACCTCTTCGCCGCCCCCGCCGCCCAGGCCTGGTCCGCCCGGTTCGTCGCCGTCTGCGTGCAGGCGTTCCCGTTCCTCGTCCTCGGCGTCGCCCTCTCCGCCGCCATCGCCGCCTTCGTGCCCGCCGACTTCTTCCACCGGGCCGTCCCCAAGCGCACCGCGCTCGCCGTCCCCGTCGCGGGCGTCGCCGGGGCCGTCCTGCCCGCCTGCGAATGCGCCTCCGTGCCCGTCGCCGGAGCCCTCGTGCGCCGCGGCGTCGCCCCCGCCGCCGCCTTCACGTTCATGCTCGCCTCCCCGGCGATCAACCCCATCGTCGTCGTTTCCACCTTCGTGGCCTTCCCCGGCGCCCCGGAGATGGTCGGCGCCCGCGGCGCCGCCTCCCTCCTCGCCGCCGTCACCATCGGCTGGCTCTGGGCCAAGCTCGGGAAGACCGAGTGGCTGCGCCTCCCGCAGCACCGCCACCACGACGACGGCAAGTGGGCCGCGTTCTGGGCCGCGATCCGCCACGACTTCCTCCACGCCGGCGGCTACCTCGTCATCGGCGCCGCCATCGCCGCCGGCCTGAACACGCTCGTCCCCGAGACCTGGCTCGCGCCCATCGCCGACGACCCCGTCCTCGGCGTCCTCGCGCTGGCGGTCCTCGCCGTGCTCGTGTCGATCTGCTCGGAGTCCGACGCGTTCGTGGCCGCCTCGCTGACCCAGTTCTCGCCCACGGCGAAGCTCGCGTTCATGGTCGTCGGCCCGTTCATCGACGTGAAGCTCGCGGCCATGCAGGCCGGGACCTTCGGCCGCCGCTTCGCGGCCCGGTTCGCGCCGGCGGCGTTCATCGCGGCGGTCGCCGCCGCCGTCCTGATGGGAGCGGTCTGGCTGTGAGACGCGATGCGCAGGCGGTGATCCTGCTCCTCGTCGGCGGCGGGATGCTGCGCCTGGCCTGGACCGGCGCCTACCTCGACTACGTGAAGCCGTACGCGTTCTGGCTCATCGTCCCGGCCGGCGTCCTGCTCGTGGCGGTCGCCGCGATCACCGGCGTCCAGGCGTGGCAGGACCGCGCCGACGCGGACGACGGGCACGGCCACGGCCACGGCGAACCGAAGGTGGCGTGGCTCCTGCTCGCACCCGTCGTCGGGATGCTGCTCGTGGCCCCCGGCGCGCTCGGCTCCTACGAGGCCGAGCGGACCGGGACCGTCGTCGGCGCCGAGGAGTCCCGGTCGAACTACCCGGCGCTGCCCGACGACGTCGACCCGGTGCCGCTCACCCTCCTCGACTACGCCGCGCGGGCGATCTTCGACGAGGGCGAGACCCTGGAGGGGCACCGCATCCAGCTGCGCGGGTTCGTCCTCTACGACGGCGACGAGCCGCAGCTCGCGCGCATGGTCGTCTCCTGCTGCGCCGCCGACGCCCGGCCCGTCAAGATCGGCTTCGAGGGCGACGTGCCCGAGGACCTGGCGCCGGACCAGTGGATCGAGGTCGTCGGCACGTACACCCCGCGCCAGGGCCGCGACGAGATCAACGGCGAGCTCGTGCCGTACATCGAGGTCGAGTCGGTCACCCCGATCGAGGCCCCCGACAACGAGTACCAGTAGCGGCCTCACCCGAACGCGTGATCCGGGTCATGGATTCCCGCGCCCGCGGCCGCCGAAGTGAGGCGTTCCCGCAGTTCGCGCCCGTCCCCACCCGCGCCCGGCTCATATTAGATGTTGACAATGATTGTCATGACGGAGCAAGGTTCAGAGATGCGCCGTTCCAGCTTGCTCATCCTGCCCATCGCCGGCCTCGCCGCCGCCGGCACCCTCGCCGCGTGCGGCGGGGAAGGCGGCTCCGACGCCGACGGCCTGAGCGTCGTCGCCGCGTTCTACCCCCTCGCCTACGCCACCGAGCAGGTCGGCGGCGACGACGTCGCCGTCACCAACCTCACCCCCGCCGGCCAGGAGCCCCACGACCTCGAACTCGCCCCCTCCGACATCGCCGCCATCGAGGAGGCCGACTACGTCGTCTACCTCAAGGGCTTCATCCCCGAGCTCGACGCCGCCGTCGAGGAGTACGCCTCCGACAAGGCCCTCGACGTGACCACCGCCGTCGACACCATCGGCTACGACGCCACCCAGGTCTTCGAGGACGACCACGCCCACGAGGAGGAGGCGGAGGAGGAGGAAGGCGAGGAGCACGCCCACGACGAGGAGCTCTCCGGCACCGACCCCCACATCTGGCTCGACCCCGTCCGCTACGCCCAGATCGGCGAGGCCATCGCCGACGGCCTCGCCGGGATCGACGACGCGAACGCCGACGCCTACGCGACCGCCGCCGACGCGTTCACCGCCGACCTCACCCAGCTCGACGCCGAGCTCACCGACGCCCTCGCCGGCCGCACGAGCGACGCGATCGTCACCTCCCACGCCGCCTTCGGCTACCTCGCCGACCGCTACGGCCTCACCCAGGTCGCCATCTCCGGCCTCAGCCCCGACCAGGAGCCCGACACCCAGCGCATGGCCGAGGTCGCCCACTACGTCGAGGACAACGCCGTCACCACGGTCTTCTTCGAGACCCTCGTGTCGCCCGACATCGCCGAGACCCTCGCCGCCGAGACCGGCGCCCAGACCGCCGTCCTCAACCCGCTCGAAGGCCTCACCGACGAGCAGTCCGACGACGGCGACGACTACTTCACTGTGATGCGCGAGAACCTGGCCGCGTTGCAGACCGCCCTCGGCGCGGCGTAAGGCAGCATTAGCCGAATGCCCGTCCTCAACGTCCGCGGCGCGACCGTCTCCTACGGCGGTCGCGCCGTCGTGCGCGGCGCCGACCTCGCCGTCGCCCCCGGAGAAGCCGTCGCCCTCATGGGCGCCAACGGCTCCGGGAAGTCCACACTCATCAAGGCCGTCGCCGGACTCGTCCCCCTCGCCGGCGGCGAGATCGAGCTGTTCGGCACCCCGCAGAGGCGCTTCCGCGACTGGAGGCGCGTCGGCTACGTCCCCCAGCGCACCGGCGCCGCCTCCGGCGTCCCCTCCACCGCCGCCGAGGTCGTCTCCCAGGGCCGCCTCGCCCACCGCGCCCTCGGCATGCCGCAGCGCCGCGCCGACCGCGACGCCGTCGCCCGCAGCCTCGCCGAGGTCGGCCTCGCCGACCACGCCCGCTGCTCGGTCGACACCCTCTCCGGCGGCCAGCAGCAGCGCGTCCTCATCGCCCGCGCCCTCGCCACCGACCCCGAACTGCTCATCATGGACGAGCCCACCGTGGGCGTCGACGCCGAGACGCAGGCCGCGCTCGCCGCCGTGATCGCCGACCGCGTCGACGCCGGATGCGCGGTCCTCCTCGTCACCCACGAGCTCGGCCCGCTCACCGACCGCCTCGACCGCGCCGTCGTCCTCGCCGACGGGAAGGTCGTCCACGACGGCGCGCCCCCGCGCCCCGTCGGCGAGCACGCCGACCCCGCCCACGAGCACGCGCACCCGCACGCCAACGGCCACGGCGACTCCGACGACCTCTGGGGCGGCAAGTGATCCTCGAGTACTTCCAGTACGAGTTCATGCAGCGCGCCCTCCTCAGCGCGCTCGTCGTCGGACTCTGCGCGCCCACCGTCGGCGTGTTCCTCGTCCAGAAGCGCCTCGCGCTCATCGGGGACGGCCTCGGCCACGTCGCCCTCACCGGCGTCGCGATCGGCTTCCTCACCGGCGCCGAACCCGTGTGGACGACCCTCGCGGTCACCGTCGCCGCCGCCGTCGTCATGGAGCTGCTCCGCAGCAAGTCCAAGACCTCCGGCGACGTCGCCCTCGCCATGCTCTTCTACGGCGGCCTCGCCGGCGGCGTCTACCTCACCGGCATCGCCTCCGACAAGGGCGTCGCGAACCTCCAGCAGTACCTGTTCGGGTCGCTCCTCACCGCCGGCTGGTCCGAGGTGTGGACGATCGTGATCGGCGGCGCCGCCGTCGCGACCCTCATGCTGGTCCTGCGCCCCTGGCTCACCGCGATCTGCGCCGACGAGCAGTACGCGCGCGCCTCCGGCCTGCCCGTCGCCGCCCTCAACCTGCTCCTGCTGGTCACCACCGCCGTCACCGTCTCGGTGTCGATGCGCGCCGTCGGCATCCTCCTCGTCAGCGCCCTCCTGGTGATCCCGGTCGTCACCGTCCAGCAGTTCACGCGCTCGTTCAAGGCCACGATGTTCGCGTCCATGGGCGCCGGGTTCCTCATCTCCGGCGCCGGGGTCCTCACCTCGGCCGCCCAGGACGTCCCGCCCGGCGCCACGATCGTGCTCATCGGCGTCGCCGCGTTCGTCGCCACCGCCGTCGTCGCGGCCCTGACCAGGCGCGTCCGCCGCACCCGCCGGGGCCACCTGCCGCCCGAAGGGGAGCCGCTCGAGGTCGAGCTGCCCGCGAAAGCATGACGGCGCGGCCACCTGGGACCTCGCCGGGGCGCGCGACGCGATATTTTTGCGGGGTGCGCACCGAAGTTGATCCGACCGAAGCGCCCGCCGACTACGAGTCGGCCGGCGAGCTGCTGCGCGCGCTCGCCGCGCCGCTGCGCATCGCGATCGTGATGGAGCTGGCCGCGGGCCCCAAGTACGTGCACCAGATCGTCGAGACGCTCGGGGTCACGCAGCCGCTGGTCTCCCAGCACCTGCGGGTCCTGCGCGGCGCGGGCATCGTCCGCGGCACCAGGTCGGGCCGCGAGATCTCGTACTCGCTCATCGACGACCACATCGCGCACATCGTCACCGACGCCGTCAACCACGCCCGGGAGGAGCACTAGTGGCCACCAAGCCCCCGGCCGAGAACATGGCCAGGTCCACCAAGCAGCGGACCGCGATCCTCGACCTGCTCGAGCACGACGACGCGTTCCGCAGCGCCCAGGACCTCCACGCGATCCTCCGCGACGCCGGGTCCAAGATCGGCCTGACCACCGTCTACCGCACGCTCCAGGCGTTCGCCGAGGCCGACATCGTCGACGTCATGCGCCTGCCCGGCGGGGACCACCTCTACCGGCTCTGCGCCGCCGAGGAGCACCACCACCACCTGGTGTGCCGCTCCTGCGGCAAGACCGCCGAGGTCGCCGGGCCGACCGTGGAGCGCTGGGCCAACAAGGTCGCGGCCGAGCACGGCTTCACCGACGTCGGACACACGCTCGAACTCCACGGCCTGTGCGCCGACTGCTCCAAGTAGGCTGGGCAGCGTGCTGGTTGTATATCGTTTCGCCGTAACCGAAGGCGAGACGGAGACCTTCTCGCGCGACGCCGAGGACGCCCTGGCCGCGCTCGCCTCCTGCGGCGGCTTCGTCCGCGGGGGGCTGGGCCGCGCCGTCGACGACTTCGACGCGCAGGACGCGGTCTGGATGCTGTGGACCGAGTGGAACGACGTCGGCTCCTACCGCCGGTCGCTGTCGAACTTCCAGGTCAAGATGGCGACCCCGCTGCTGTCGCGGGCGCTCCCCGAGGCCTCCGGCTTCGAGGTGCTCGCCGAGTGCGGTCCCGGCGAGTCGCCGCACCGCACCGGCTCCGACCGCGAGGCCGACCCCGAGGCGGCCCGCAGAGAGGCCGCCCGATGACCGACCGCGACCCCGCGCGGCCCGACCGGGACGCCGACGCCGCCCCGGACGCCGCGGCCGGCGAGCCGATCGCCGACCAGACCCCGCCGCTGGAGCACACCGGTTCGCGGCCCGCACCCGAGCTCGGCGACCCGCCGGAGCGCACCGACCCGGGTCCCGAGCTGGTCGAGCACCTCGACCCGCCGCTCGAACCGATCCCGGACCTCGCGCCGGCCCCCGAGCCGGAGGCCCCGGCGCAGCACGCGCCCGAGCCGATCGAGGTCGAGTCGCACACGTCCGTGGAGGCCGTGGCCGAGCCGGCGGCCCCCGCGCAGCTCGCGCCCGAGTCCGGCGCCGCCCCGATCCCGTTCGAGCCCGAGCCGTCGGTGCCCGAACCGGCCGAGGCCCCCGCGGCGTCCGACCCCGGCACCGCCGACACGCTCGCGCTCCCGCCGACCACCCTGGCCGTCGAGCCGCCCGCGGCCGCGCCCTCCGCGCCGCCGCCCCCGACCGGGGTCCCGGTCCCGTTCGCGGCCCCGCCGACCGAGCGCAACGGCGCCAAGCTCGCGCTCAAGCTCGGCTTCGGCATCGGCGGCGGCGTGCTGCTGTCCGCTGCCGTGATCATCGCGGTCGTCGTGGCGTTCGTGACGTTCGCGAACTCGATCAGCGACGAAGTCCAGGACACCGCCGCCGAGTTCGTCGGCGAGCTCGCCGACGAGGACTGGGACGCCGCCTACGCGATGCTCTGCGAGGACCTGCGCGAGCGTCCCGCCGGCGAGTACGTGCCCGAGTGGGAGTCCTGGGACCCGGCCAGCGCCGAGGTCCAGCCGCTCGCGTTCGACGACGTCGACGTCAGGGTCCGCCTCGCCGACGGCTCGGAGATCGCGATCGTCGTCCAGGTCGACCAGACGGCCGAGTCGCTCGGCACGAGCGTCTGCGGCTGGTACGACGTCGAGTAGCCCGCCGTCGCGGCGGAGCCGCTGCGCGGCGCTCAGCCGCCGAAGGGCGGCTGCGGCCCGCTCTGCGGCGGGTACGGCTGCCGGTACTGGCCCTGCTGCGGCGGGCCGTACTGCGGCTGCGCCCCGTACTGGGCCTGCGGCACGACCACGATGAGCGCCGAGGCGGGCCGCGGCGGCGTCCAGGCCCGCACGCCGGGCGCGAGCAGAAGCACCAGCACGAGGGCCGCGAGGACGGCCCGTCCGATGCCCCAGCCGAACGCGGGGATCACCGGGTCGACCTGGCCCGGCAGGGCGCCGAAGTCGTAGTAGCCGTCGGCGTGGTCGAGCACGGTGCCGAGCAGGATCACGCCGTAGCCCAGCAGGGTGATCGAGCCCCAGATGTTCCCGAAGACGCGTCCGCCGAAGCGCCCCTTGAGGATCAGCGGCGCGGTGATGAGCGCGCCGATGAAGGCGATCGTGTTCGCGACGAGGTGGACCCACGGCGGCAGCATCCCGCCGATGGGCCGGCCGAGGAGCGTCGCGGTCTCGGCCGCGCCGAAGTCGCCGATCATGCGCAACTGGTTGACGACGCCCCAGGCGGCGAGGGCCGCGAGCAGGAGGATCGCGCCCGCGGCGAGCGCGACCGAGCCGGGCCGCGTCTCGGGCCGCTGCGGGCCGTCCGCCGGGCCGGGCCGTCCGGGGCCGGCCTGCGCGAACCCGCCGGGGAGCCGCACCTCGCCTCGCTGGATGCGGTGCATGAGGATCCACTGGCGGGCCGACTTGGCGCACAGGAGCCCGAGCAGGGTCCCGTAGAGGCCGCCGAGGACGACGCCGACGAGGAGCGCGACCCAGCCGGTCTCGATGTAGACGATGCCGAAGACGATCGCGGCGGCGCTGACGACGAGGCCGAGGATCGCGGAGACGAGCGACCAGATCCACGCCCAGCGCTTGCCGCGGGTGATGTGGACGCCGCTGGCGAGGGCCTGGACCGTGGAGTAGAGGGCCCAGGCGAGGCCGATGAGGCCGAACACGCTGAAGTACTGGACGAGTCCGATCGCCGAGGCGATGTCGCCCAGTCCGGCGAGGGCCGTGAGGATCCACAGGATCGCCTGGATCCCGGTGATGCTGCCGGGCTTCGCCATCGACAGGGGCGGGGCCTGCCCGGGGAGGATCTGGTCCGGCCGCTGCGGCACCGGTCCGTACGCGCCCGCGGGACCCGACTGCGCCGGTCCGGCGGCCGGCGGCTGGTACTGGAGGTGCGCGCGGTCGGGCGGCGGGGGCGGGAAGCTCATCGGGCGGAATCCTCGCGGTCAGGGGGAGTTCGGTAGCGGTCACCCTACCGGATGCGGTCGCGTCCCCGGGTCCGCTCGGAGCGGGGTTTTCAGGCGCTCCCCGGGAGCGGCGGTTTGCTAGTCTGACTGACGCTGAACGACCTCCGATCAGAGCAGGACGCGCCGTGTCTGAGACAACGCCGACTTCCCATACGTTCCAAGTGGATCTGCGCGGCCTGGTGGACCTCCTGTCGCACCACCTGTACTCCTCGCCGAAGGTGTACGTGCGCGAGCTGCTGCAGAACGCCGTGGACGCGATCACCGCGCGCCGCCTGGCCGACCCGGGCTTCGACGCCGACGCCGCCGCGGTGCGCATCGAGACGAACGGCCGGCGGCTGCGGATCACCGATCCCGGTGTGGGCCTGACGCTCGCGGAGGTCCACAAGCTGCTCGCCACGATCGGCGGATCATCCAAAAGGGATGAAGAGATCGAGGGCGCCCGCCGGGACTTCCTGGGGCAGTTCGGGATCGGCCTGCTCGCCTGCTTCACCGTGGCGTCGGTCATCACCGTGACCTCGCGGTCGGCGAAGGACGCCGCCGCGCCCGCGGTCCGCTGGGCCGCAAGGGACGACGGCTCGTACACCGTCACCGAGGCCCCCGCCGCCGAGCACCCCGAGCCGGGCACCACCGTCGAGCTCGTCGCCCGCCCCGGCGAGGACTGGCTCGAACCCGAGCGCGTCGTCCAGCTCGCCCGCGAGTACGGCTCCCTGCTGCCCGTCGACATCACGATCGACGGCGGCGACGGCCCGGTCCGCGTCACCGACACCCCGCCGCTCTGGGAGCGGCAGCACGCCAACCCGACCGCGCGCCGCGTCGCCCTGAACCGCTACTGCGAGGACGTGCTCGGCTTCCCGCCGCTCGACGTGATCGACCTCGACGTGCCGCTCTCGGGCCTCAAGGGGGTCGCGTTCGTCCTCCCGCACGCCACCTCGCCGTCGGCGCGCCCCGCGCACCGCGTGCACCTGAAGCGGATGCTGCTCACCGACACCGCCGACAACCTGGTCCCCGAATGGGCGTTCTTCGTCCGCTGCGTCGTGGACACCGACTCGCTGCGGCCCACCGCCTCCCGCGAGTCCCTCTACGACGACGAGGCCCTCGCCGTCGCCCGCGACGCGATCGGCGCGCAGATCCGCGAGTGGATCTCCCGCCTCGCCGCCGAGGACCCGGCCCGCCTGGAGGCGTTCCTCGCCGTCCACGAGCTCGGCGTCAAGGCCCTCGCCCGCCACGACGAGGCGCTCCTCGCCGCGATGCTCCCGTGGCTGCGGTTCGAGACCACCTCCGGGCGCACCGGCCTCCTCGAGTTCGCCCGCGCCCACCAGCCGGTCTACCTGGCCGGCACGGTCGACGAGTACCGGCAGGTCGCCCAGATCGCCGCCGCCCAGGGCATCGGCGTCGTCAACGGCGGCTACACCTACGACGCCGAGCTCGTCCAGGCCCTGCCCCGCCTCGACCCGCAGGTCAAGGTCGAGCAGCTCCAGCCCGGCGTGATCTCCGCGAGCCTCGGCCCGGTCGACGCCCGCACCGAGCTGGGCCTCCAGGCGTTCCTCGCCGCCGCCCGCTCCCGCCTCGACGCGGTCGACGTCGACGTCGTCGTCCGCGAGTTCGACCCCGTGTCCGTGCCCGCGCTCCTCCTCGACGACCGCGAGGCCCGCCGCGAGCGCCAGCGCGCCGAGGCCGAAGCCCAGGCCGACGACCTCTGGGGCGGCATCCTCGCCTCCATCAAGCAGCACGCGCCCCGCGCCCAGCTGGTCCTCAACCACCGCAACCCGACCGTGCGCCGCATCGGCGCGATCGCCGACCCCGATCTCGCGGGCACCGCCGTCGAGTCGCTGTACGGCCAGGCCCTGCTCATGAGCCACCGGCCGCTGCGCGCCGCCGACACCGCGCTGCTGAACCGCTCTTTCATGAACCTGCTGGAACGCGTTACAAAGGAATGACGACCGGACCAGCCCCCCTCGACACTGCCTGAGAAAGACCGAGGACCCGCGATGGCCACTCCCGACCCCGACGCGATCTGGCGACTGCTCAACGAGGCCCGCTTCGAAGAGGCGGGCGAGGCGAAGGTCGCGGCACTCGAGCGGGCCGTGGAGGCCGCCGACGCGGTCGGCGACCCCGAACTGGTCAACTACGCCCTCAACGGCCTGGTCGACGCCTACGAGTTCTCGCGCGACTCGACCCGCCTGCTGGTCCCGTTCGCGCGGCTCCTGCGCGGCTTCGACACCCGCCCCGAGCACTTCGACGCCTACCTGACCCGGTCCCTGTACTGGACGTTCAAGTGGATCGTCGACTCGATGATCGAGCAGCCCGACGTGCCCCTCGAGTCGATCGAGCACTGGCTGCAGGAGATGCGCCGCCGCTACGCCGAGGCCGGGTACTCGATGCACGCGCCCGCCGCGTACGAGATGCAGCTGGCGTACCACACCGGCGACTACGACCGGGTCGCCCGGGCGATCGAGGCCCTCGGCGAGGCCGAGGAGGACGAGATGTCCGACTGCACCGCCTGCCAGTACACGACCCTCGCCACGATCGTGTTCTACGCCGAGGAGGACTCGGCCGACGCCGCCATGGAGATGCTCGAACCCGTCCTCGCCGGCGAGCACTCGTGCGCGCACGAGCCGCACTACGCGCTCGCCCTGTCGCTGCTGCCGCTCGTCGAGCTCGGCCGCTCCGCCGAGGCCCGCGCCAACCACCTGCGCGGCTACCAGATGTGCCGCGGCAAGGAGGACATGGTCCCGATGATCGCGCTGCACATCGAGTTCTGCGCGCTCACCGGCAACGAGCACCGCGCCGTGGAGATCCTCGCCGACCACGCCCGCTTCTTCGACCTCGACCTGGGCGTGCGCGAGCGCCAGCGGCTCCTGGAGGTCGCCGTCCTCACCTGCCGCCGCCTCATCGCGCTCGGATACGCCGACACCCCCGTCCCCGGCCCCGGCGGCCGCGAGTGGACGCCCGAGTCCCTCCGGGACTGGGCCGAGGCCGAGCGGACCGCGGTCTGCGCCCGCTTCGACGCCCGCAACGGCAACGACCACCACTCCCGCATGTCCGCCTGCGTCGTCGACTCCACCCCCTACGACCACCCGGTCCACCTGGGCCTCAAGGAGCCCCGCGCCACCGAGCCCGCCGTGGCCCTCCCGCCCGGCCGGACCGTCGAGGGCCCCGACCTCGACGCCGCGATCGACGCCGCCTACGCCGCGTACGACGCCTGCTCCCCGGACACGTGGAAGGCCTGGCTCACCGTCGGCGCCATCGCCGACGCCCTCGGCATCGAGCTCATCCCCGAGCACCGCGCCGAGATCGCCCACGCCGAGTCCGCCCGCGCCGACGACCCCGCCGAGGTCGAGGAGGGCCTGCGCCGCGCCACCGCCCTGTTCGGCACCGCCGGGCAGCCCGGCCGGGCCCTCGTCGCCGAGGCGTTCCTGCTCGTCCACCGCGCCGAGAGCGCTCCCCAGGAGACCGCCGCCGGCGCCGCCATGATCGCCGCCACCGCCCTGCGCCTGCGCGACGAGCAGCGCATCGACGACCGCAGCCTCCACACCAGCCAGGTCCTCGCCATGCGCGCCGAGTACCTCGCCGCCCAGGCCGGGAGCCCCGCCGCGCCCGGCCTCGACGCCCGCGCCGAGGCCCTGGAGGCCGAGCTCGCCGAGCGCTCCGACCGCCGCTACGCGCTCATCCGCCGCTGCGACCTGCTCGACCTGCGCGCCCGCCTCACCGACGACGCCGACGCCAAGACCTGGCTGCTCACCACCGAACTCGAGGTCGCCCGCGCCGCCGACGCCGGCTGGGCCGTCGCCCGCGCCTGCGCCGACCTCGCCGACCAGGTCGGCCTCGCCGGCGACTTCGCCCAGGCGTACGCGATCACCCGGGAGGGCCTGACCGCCCTCGGCGACGAGCCGAGCCGCACCATCGCCGCGAAGCTCCACCTCCAGGCCGCCGAGTTCCGCATGCGCGAAGGCGACCACGCCGGCACCTACGAGCACGCCCTCGCCGCGTCCGTGCACTGCGACGCCGTCGGCATGACCGTCCCCGGCGCCGTCGCCCGCCACCTCATGGGCGCGGCCCTCGTCGAGCTCGACCGCCGCGCTGAGGCCGTCCCGATCCTCGAGGAGGCCCTGGAGGACCTGCCCGACTCCGAGCTGTGGCGGGTGTGCAACATCCGCTTCAACCTCGCCGAGGCCTACGACAAGCAGGACGACACCCGCCGGGGCGTCGAGCACGGCCTCGCCGCGCTGGCGCTCATGGAGACCCGCCGGGAGCTCGGGCACGCGCCGCTGTACGCCGACACGCTGTTCCTCACCGGGGAGCTGCTGGAGAAGCTCGGCGAGCACGAGCACGCCCTGGAGGTGTACTCGCGCGCCGCCGAGGCCGCCGAGGAGGTCGGGGACCTGACGTCGTGGGCGCGGGTGAGCCGGGCCCGGGTGTGGCTGCTGCGCACGATCTCCGGCGACACCGCGTTCGGGGAGGGCCTCCAGGCGATGGCGCACATCGCGGCGGGCCTCATCGCGGTGCGCGCCGACCCGGCCGCGCCCGAGGCCGCCCGCGAGGGCGCCCGGTTCGAGCTGGGCGAGACCTACCGGCAGCACGCGCAGCTGACGTTCCAGTTCCTGGAGTCCCAGGCCGGGGAGCCGGGCCTGCGCCGCGAGGAGGCCGAGCCGGTCCTCGACCTCCAGCGCCGGGCCCTCGCGGTGTTCCGCGACGGCCCGCTCCTGCTCGAGCGGGCGAGCCTGACCGCGCACCAGACGATGTGGCTGCTCTCCGAGCTCGGGGACGCCGCCGGGGCGATCGAGGCGGGGGAGGAGGCCCTGGGCTGGCTCGCGGGCCCCGAGCACGCCGAGGCCCGGGACGGGTTCGAGCAGCACCTCGCCGACCTCCGCCAGGGCGCCGCCGGAGCCTGAGCCGCCAGCGGGGCGCGCACAGCCGGGCGCCTACCGCGAGGTACGCTTGCCCACTGGCGGCAGGTGCGCACAGTCGGTGCGCACGAGCGTTCGGCACCGGGTCGAAACCGGGTTGAACCGCCGCCGCCTGAGTGATCTGCTCAGAGGGTCGCAACAAATTATCCGCAGTCTCACCGACCGCCAGCCGGATCGAGAGGAATCATCGTGTCCCAGGACCGCACCGAAGCGCTCATCAGCCTGTCCAAACGCCGCGGCTTCGTCTTCCCCAGTTCGGAGATCTACGGAGGCACCCGCTCGGCGTGGGACTACGGCCCGCTCGGTGTGGAGCTGAAGGAGAACATCCGCCGCGAGTGGTGGAACGCGATGGTCCGCGAGCGCGACGACGTCGTCGGCCTCGACTCCGCCGTGGTCCTCAACCCCCAGGTGTGGGTCGCCAGCGGCCATCTGGAGGAGTTCACCGACCCGCTCACCGAGTGCCAGTCCTGCCACAAGCGCTTCCGCGCCGACCACCTCGTCGAGGCGTACCAGGAGAAGCACGACGGCGCCGAGCCCGAGGGCGGCCTCGCCGACCTCGCGTGCCCGCACTGCGGCGCCCGCGGCTCCTTCACCGAGCCGCGCATGTTCAACGGCATGATGAAGACCTTCCTCGGCGCGGTCGAGGACTCGGAGAACACGCACTACCTGCGCCCCGAGACCGCCCAGGGCATCTTCGTGAACTTCACGAACGTGATGACCGCCTCCCGCCGCAAGCCGCCGTTCGGCATCGCCCAGACCGGCAAGAGCTTCCGCAACGAGATCACGCCCGGGAACTTCATCTTCCGCACCCGCGAGTTCGAGCAGATGGAGATGGAGTTCTTCGTCGAGCCGGGCACCGACGAAGACTGGCACGAGTACTGGCTGACCGAGCGCTGGAACTGGTACACCGGGCTCGGCCTCTCCGAGGCCAACCTGCGCCGCTTCGAGCACCCGCAGGACAAGCTCTCGCACTACTCCAAGCGCACCGTCGACATCGAGTACCGCTTCAACTTCGCGGGCAGCGAGTTCGGCGAGCTCGAGGGCATCGCCAACCGCACCGACTTCGACCTGTCGACGCACTCGAAGCACTCGGGTGCCGACCTGTCCTACTTCGACCAGGCCAAGGGCGAGCGCTGGACCCCGTACGTCATCGAGCCCGCGGCGGGCCTGACCCGCTCGGTGCTGGCGTTCCTCCTGGAGGCCTACGACGTCGACGAGGCCCCGAACACCAAGGGCGGCGTCGACAAGCGCACCGTCCTGCGCTTCGACCCGCGCCTGGCGCCGGTCAAGGCCGCGGTGCTCCCGCTCAGCCGCAACGAGGACCTGTCGCCGAAGGCGAAGGACCTCGCCGCGCGCCTGCGCCGCCACTGGAACGTCGACTTCGACGACGCCGGCGCCATCGGCCGCCGCTACCGCCGCGCCGACGAGATCGGCACGCCCTACTGCATCACCGTCGACTTCGACACCCTCGAGGACCAGGCCGTGACGATCCGCGACCGCGACTCGATGAAGCAGGAGCGCGTCGCCCTCGACCAGGTCGAGCGGTACCTCCTCGAGCGGCTCTAGTCAGCCGCCGATCGTCCGGGGGCCGATCTCGATCCTGTCGAGGTCGGCCCCTTCGGGTATCCACGCCGCGTGCAGGTCGAGCTCCTGCACCGTCTCGCCCTCCAGCACCGTGCGCCAGCCCGCCGAGCCCAGCTCGAACGAGAACGGGTCCTCCCCTGCCGGCAGGCCGCCCAGCAGGACCCCCGCCGCGTCGCGGAACATCACCGCCAGCTGGATCTCGCGGGCGGTGTCGCTCACGACCCGGTAGTGCACCCGGTAGCCCTCGGGGCTCAGCAGCGGGTCGACCGACAGGACCTCCACCTCCGGCAGCGGCGGCACCGTCGTCCAGTCCCGGGCCTCCTCGGTGAGCTCCGCGGGGTCCGGCGCGAGGAACGACGGCTCCCGCGTCTCCAGGCCCAGGTCCGCCACGTCGGCCTCGAACATCGCGGACTTCAGCACGAACCCGAGCTCCACGGCCGTGTCGGCGGGGATCGCGTTGGGGTAGAAGCTCTCCAGGACGGCCGCGGGGCCGCCGTCGTCCCCCGCCAGGGTGACGTCGAGCGACCCGGGGCCGATGATCGGGGAGTCGAACGGGTTGTAGAGGACCGCGCCCAGGATCACCCGCTCGTCGCCGAGCTCGTCGGTCACCGTGCTGAACCCGTACTCGAGGATCTCGAACTCGACCTGCGGGCCGCTGGTGAAGTCGACCCAGTCCTGCACGCCCGTCGGCAGTTCGGAGACGTCCGCGAGGTCGTCGTGCGGGCGCGGCTGCCACTCCACCGACACCGCCAGGACCACGGCCGCGGCCGCGAGCGCCACCGCGAATGGCAGGCGCGGCAGCGGCTCGGCGCGGCGGGCGGCGCGCGCCGCGAACCGCCGGAGCCGCCCGGCTGCGGCGCTGATCCACCTGGTCGAGGGCATGAGGAGTCCCGTGTGAGAACGCTACACTGTGCTCACCACGGTAGCGGCGCCCCGCCCCGCCCGCACTCCGGGGTTCGGCAAGGGCCACAGGCACCGCGGGCGGTCCCAAGGGGGCGAACGTGTCCGGAGCGGCGACACCCGACCGCCGGGGCGAGGAGCACGCGATCGACCTCGGCGCCGTCGACGCGCCCGAGGACGAGTCCCCCGCACCGGCGGCCCCGCCGCGGAGGCGCCTGCGCTTCCCCAACGCCGCCATGGCCTTCGCCGCGGTCCTCCTCGTCCTCGCCGCCGGCGTCGTCGCGGTCGTGAAGTGGGCGCCGACGGGGAAGCTCAATGCCGAGGACGTCGTCAGGAACTACCTCGAGGCCGCGCGGGCGGGCGACATCGAAAGCGCCCTGTCGTTCACCGACCAGCCGCACGCCATCGGCGACTTCCTCGTCCCCGAGGCCCTCGACACCCGCTGGAGCGTCGTCGAGGTCGGCCAGATCCAGTACAACGACAGCGCCCGGGAGGGGCGCGTCATCTCCCAGGTGTACGCCGAGATCGAGGCGTTCGACGGCACCCGCATCGGGTTCCGGTACCTCGTGGGCATCGAGGACGGCCGGGCCGTCATCGAGAACGCGCTCACCGCGGGCGAGGCGTACCCGGCCTTCGACCACCTCGACGTCAACGGCGTGACCGCGCAGGTCGACGAGGCCCTGGGGATCACCAACATCATGCTGCTGCCGGGCGTGTACGAGTTCTACCCCGACCTGCCGTCCACGATGGAGCTCGAAACCGAGGGGTCGGTGCTCGCGCTGGGGAACCGGTACATCCGCCTCGGCGAGGACCGCGCCGACGAGTGGCTGCCGATCCCGTGGCCGACGGTCTCGGACGAGGGCGAGGCCCTCATCGACGCGACGCTGCGGGACTACCTCGACGCGTGCGTGCGCCAGCCGGACGCGGCGGGCTGCCCGTTCGGGTTCCCGCGCGACGACGCCCGGACCGTGGAGGCCGCCCCCGGGGCGTCGTGGGAGATCACCCTGTACCCCGAGGTCGGGGCCCAGTGGTGGGCGTACGAGCTGCTCCAGGGCTTCGTGCTGGTGACGACGGAGCCCGGCGAGGCGCGCATCGCGGTGGTCGTCACCGAGGACGGCGAGTCGCGCGAGACGGTGGTGAGCTGCCCGATCTGGGCCGACGGCCTCTTCGCGGACCTCGACTTCGCGGGCGGCGCCTCGATCGCGCGCGCCGACGGCACGACCATCGAGCGCTGCAACTCGCTCGTGGAGTTGGAGTGAGGCCCCGCCGCTCGGCTGGTGGGGCCCGGTGGAGCGGGGCGCGGCCGCGGGGCCGCGCCGGCTCAGTCGCTGTGGATGACGCAGTCGCAGTCGACCCACGCGGGGGCCGAGGCGCGGTCGGTGTGCGTGATGTAGTGGCCGCGGCTCTCCGACGCCCAGAGGGACGCGGGGCTGGCGGGCACATCGGCCTGGACCTCGGCGGGCAGGATCTCGGACGCCGCGGCCGGGGCGGTCTCCACTTGCTGGACCATTGCTCTTCTCGCTCCTTCGTCTCTTCATAGTCGAACGCAGAAACGGCTCGCATGGTTCCGGGCTTGAGAGCAGTCTCACAGCGTGTTCGCAAGGCCCACATTAGCGTCCCCCGGCGACGGGCATGTAACGCTTTCATGCCAATGGGCCGCCGGGGGTGCAGCTCACGGCCCTGAACTCAGCCGTTCGGATGAGCCTCCTACCAGGACGATTTCCGCACTCCGGGCAATTCGCCGCGGTGCGCCATCGCCCTGAGTCGGACACGCGACAGTTCGAACTTCCGGAACACGCCCCGCGGGCGGCCGTCGACCGCGCCCCGGTGCCGCAGCCGCACCGCCGCGGAGTCCCGCGGCAGCCGCTGGAGCGCCCGCACCGCCTCGGCGCGGGCCTCCGGCGCGGTCGCCGGGTGCGACACGAGCCGCTTCAGCTCCGCGCGCCGCTCCCGGTACCGCGCCACGAGGACCTCGCGCCGCCGCTGCCGGGCGATTGCCGACTTCTTTGCCATTACCGGTCCTCTCTCCTGTGCTCTCGGTTCCGGATCGCCACTAGCGCTCCTCCCTGAACTCGACGTGCCGCCGCGCGACCGGGTCGTACTTGCGCAGCACCATCCGGTCCGGGTCGTTCCTGCGGTGCTTCCTCGTGACGTACGTGTACCCCGTCCCGGCGGTCGACCGCAGCTTCACGACCGGCCTCGCATCCGTGCTCTTCGATGCCATCTCAGACCCGCTTCCCTTCCGTTCGCATCCGCGCCACGACGGCTTCCACGCCGTCTCGGTCGACGATCTTGATCCCCTTGGCCGACAGGCGGAGCCGCACGTAGCGGCCCTCGCTCGCCAGGAAGTACCGCTTCGTCTGGAGGTTCACGTTCCAGCGCCGGCGGGTCTTCTGCTTCGACCACGGCACGTTGTTGCCGAACCCGGGGCCCGCCCCGGTCACGTCGCATGTTCTGGGCACCTCGCCCTCCCTTCGATGGTTCAATTATAATGACAATCGTTTTCAATTAGATCGGAGGTCCCATGTCCCAGCTCGCCCAGCCCGGCGCCGCACCGCCGCAGGCCGACCTGCGCGCCGCGCTGACGCTCCTCACCGGCTTCGCCCCCGAGGCGACCCGCGCGGCCGCCGACCTGCTCGCCCGCGCCGACCCGGCCCTCCTCGTCGTCGAGTACGACCTCGCCGGCCTCGCCGCCGACGGGACCGTCCGCCGCACCGTCCGCGACGGCCGCGGCCCCGTCGAGGACGAGCGCACCGCCCTCGAGCACGGCTGCCTCTCCTGCACCGTCCGCGAGGACCTCCTCCCGGCCCTCGTGCGCCTCGCCCGCACCAGACCCGGCGACGACATCGCCCTCGTGCTCCCGCCCAACATGGAGCCCGGGACCGTCGCCGCCGCCTGCGCCTGGGCCGAGGTCGACGGCGCGCCCGTCGCCGACGCGCTCCGCATCGACTCCGTCGTCGCCGTCTGCGACCCCGCCAGCCTCCTCGACACCCTCGACTCCGACCAGGACCTCGCCGACCGCGGACTCCACGCCGCCGACGACGACGCCCGCTCCGTCGCCGACACCGCCGCCCGCCAGATCGAGTACGCCGACACCGTCCTCCTCTGGGCCCCCGGCGCCGACCCGGACTTCGAGCACGCCCGCCTCGCCGTCCTCCTCCAGCGCCTCAACCCGTGGGCCCGCCACCTCGTCGTCGACCTCGACGAACCCGGATGGCTCTCCCAGCGGCTGCGCCGCAGCGGCCGCTTCGACCCCGACGCGCCCGAGCCCCACGGCCGCGGCCTGGAGGGGCACGCCGTCGGCAGCCACGAGCCCGAACCCGACTGCGGGGTCGTCGCCGCCGTCTACCGCGCCCGCCGGCCCTTCCACCCCGCCCGCTTCCACCGGGCCCTCTCGGACGTCGCCGGCCGCACCCTGCGCGGGCGCGGCCACCTGTGGCTCGCCTCGCAGCCCGACGCGATCGTCGCCTGGGAGTCCGGCGGCGGCGGGGTCGCCATGGGCGAGCTCGGACGCTGGCTCGCGGCCACGCCCGACGCGGAGTGGGAGGACGCCGGCCCCGAGCGCCGGGTCTACGCCGACCTGCACTGGGACGCCGACTTCGGCGACCGCGAGATCCACCTCGCGTTCGTCGGGCTGCACTTCGCGGCCGACGAGCTCGCGGCCGTCCTCGACGGCTGCCTCCTCACCGACGAGGAGGCCGCCGCGGGTCCGCGCGCGTGGCGGGAATACGACGACCCGTTCGACGGTTGTTTCGACGGCAAGGAAGGGAACTGACATGAAGCAAGGCATCCACCCGAACTACGAGCCCGTGGTCTTCCGCGACCGCGGCGCCGACTTCGCCTTCCTCACGCGGTCCACGGCCACCTCGGCCGAGACCGTGGAGTGGGAGGACGGCCGGACCTACCCGGTCATCGACGTCCAGATCTCCTCGGCCTCGCACCCGTTCTGGACCGGCAAGAACCGCGTCCTGGACGACGAGGGCCGCGTCGCCAAGTTCTACAAGCGCTACGGCCAGAAAGGCAAGTAAGCGCCGAGGCCGCGGGGGACCGCGGCCCCGAGACCGCAGCAGGGGCCTCCCCGGCACCGGGAGGCCCCTGCTGTCGCGTCCGGGCGCTCAGCCGCCGGAGGAGTCGATCTCGGCCCCTTCGGGGACCGTGCGGTCGTCGCGGTCGTCGAGCCAGCCCTCGGGGAGCGAGACCTTGCCGGGGGAGTTGGTGCGCCCGCGCGGCTTCCCGATGGTCGACTCCGGGAACGGCGCGGCCGCGTCGAGCTTCCCGAGGAGGTCCTCCAGCTCGTTGAGCGACGCGACCATCGCGAGGGAGCGGCGCAGCTCGCCGCCGACCGGGAAACCCTTGAGGTACCAGGCGACGTGCTTGCGGAACTCGCGGCAGCCGTGCTCCTCGGCGGCGATGTTCCGGCGCGCCTCGTACGACTCGGCGCCCGCGATCCACTCCACGAGGAGCTGCGCGTGGCGCAGCATGACGTTCGCGACCTCGCCGAGTGACGGCATGAGGCGCGTCTCCCGGCCGCTGAAGGCCGCCTCCAGGTCCCCGAAGAGCCAGGGGCGGCCCAGGCACCCGCGGCCGACCACGACGCCGTCGCAGGCCGTCTCAGCGGCCATCCGCAGCGCGTCGTCGGCCTCCCACACGTCGCCGTTGCCGAGCACCGGCACGTCCAGGCGCTCCTTCAGCGCCGCGATGGCCTCCCAGTCGGCGGTCCCGGAGTACCGCTCGGCGGCGGTGCGGCCGTGGAGCGCGACCCACGCGACGCCCGCGTCCTGGGCGATCTCGCCCGCCTCCAGGTAGGTCAGGTGGTCGTCGTCGATGCCCTTGCGCATCTTCACCGTGACGGGGATGCCCCGCTCGGCGGCGGTGTCGACCGCCGCGGTGACGATGTCGCGGAACAGGCGCCGCTTCCACGGCAGGGCCGAGCCGCCGCCGCGCCGGGTGACCTTCGGCACCGGGCAGCCGAAGTTGAGGTCGACGTGGTCGGCGAGGTCCTCCTCGACGACCATCCGCACGGCCTTGCGCACGCCCTCGGGGTCGACGCCGTACAGCTGCAGGCTGCGGGTCTCCTCGTCCGGGTCGAACTCGATGAGCCGCATCGTCTTCGGGTTGCGCTCGGTGAGCGCGACGGTCGTGATCATCTCGCACACGTAGATCCCCGCGCCCTGCTCGCGGCAGAGCTTGCGGAACGGCAGGTTCGTGATCCCGGCCATCGGCGCCAGGACCACGGGCGGGGACACGGGCTTGCCCGCGAGCGAGAGCTGATTCGTCACCGGTCGATTATCCCAGCGCCCGCCGCGCCCGCCAACGCCCGAGGGCGTGACCGGTGACGCCGTCCTCTTTCGGGTGACAGCAGCGCTCGCGGGCCCGGTTCCTGTCGGACCCGCGAGCAATGCTGGCGGCTACGGTCCCCTTCTGGGTGGGTGGGGGCTTGGGATGGTCTACCACCTCAAGCCCTCAATAGCGCTATTCGAGGTCGACCGTCACCGAGGCGGCCCAGGGCTTGCCGGCGACGTCGTAGGCGCCGCCGTAGCTGAAGCCCTCCGCGCCGACGGTCGCGCCGCCGGGGATCGCGGCCTGGCCGTCGAGGTAGGCGTGGAGCTTCTGGCCCTCGAAGTCCGAGACCAGGACCACCGTCGCGCTCCCGGCGTAGCCCTTGACGTCGAGCGCGGGCGTCTCCGACGCGCACAGCGGGTCGGTCAGGCGCGAGTCCGCGAGCTCCTTGGCGACCTCGCCGCCCGCGACCCAGCTGATCGTGCCGGTGCCGCGGCTGGTGGCGATGAACTGCCCGCTCTGGGCGCCCACCACCAGGCAGGTCGGGTTCGCGCCGACCTCGGTCGCCGCGGTCTCCGCGAGCTCCCGGTCCAGTTCGTGCACGGTGCCGGCGCTCGTGGCGACGGCCGGTCCGGCCTCGGCGGCGGCCACGTCGGCGACCCCGCCGTCGAACCCGATCGCCTCGCCGGCGGCCGCGTCGAACGCGAGCGCCGCGCCGTCGTAGTACTGCGCCGCCAGGCCCTGGAGCGTGGAGGTGAGGTCGACGACCGCGACCTGGCTCGCGCTCAGGTCCCCGACGATCGCGTACCCGGAGCCTGCGACGGTATCGCGGTGCGCCCCGTCCTCGACCGTGCCGCGCTCCAGCGCGAGCGACCCCGAGGAGTCCGACCAGGCGTCGACCGAGGTCGGCGCGGTGAACGGGAGCGCGACGGTGCCGAGGACCTGCGCCGAGGCGAAGTGCCCCGGGTTCGGCAGGCCCGGATACGACTCCGACCAGCTCGACGAGTACGACCCGCTCTTGTCGCCCATGGCGATCACCACGAGCGAGCCGGCCTGCGACGCGGGGTTCCAGGTGGTCACGAGCGCGAGCTCGTTCCCGTCGGTGAGCGCGACGTCGGTGGGCACCTGGCCGTCCGGCAGGAGCAGGCAGGTGCCGCCCTGGGCGCCGCTGATGCCCGCGGTCGCGACGACTCCGGAGGAGAACGCGATCACCGAGTGGGCGCTGACCTCGGCGCTCTGCTCCGGCCGCGCGAGCGCGACCGGGCGGCCGAGCTCGACGCCGAGACCGGCGATGCACTCGGCCGTGGAGCCTTCGACGAGCTCCAGCTCGGGCGTGCCGTCCTCGGAGAAGCGGCCGCCCGCGCGGGGCGCGAGGCCGATGAGGTCGTCGGTGGTCTCGACGGCGGTGACGTGGTCGACGCCGCTCAGGGCCCCGTCGTCGGTCAGGTAGCCGAGCTGGCCCTGGACGCTGCGGTCGGCGTCGCCCAGCAGCGGCGCGGTGGCGAGGGCGTCGCCGCCCGCGGGGGCGACCTCCTCGGCGTCGGAGCCGCCGGAGGCGTCCCCGTATCGCCACGCGAACCACTCGGCGGTGCCGGCGGCGGCCGCGAGCTCGGCGTACCGCTCGGCGCTGAGCGCCTCGTCGGCGCCGGGGCTCTCACTCGAGGTGTCGTCGCCCGAGTCGTCGCCGGGCTGGTTCGGCTCGCTCGGCGGGGCCGCGCCCAGCATGAGCACGATGCCGATGATGAGGCCGAGCGTGATGAGGCCGCCGATGCCGTAGATCGCGTAGCGGACGCCGACGTGGGTCGGCGGCGAGACGCGGGTCGGCGGGGGCTCGGCCGGGGCGGCCTCGGGCGCGGCGGTCTCCTCGCTGCGCCGCTGCGCGGGCACGGTCTCGGTGACCGTCGCCTCTGCGGGCCGCTCGCCCAGGACCGGCGCGGCGTCGGCGGGGAACCGCTCGGCCGCGAACGCGCCTGCGGGCGGCTCGGAGAACGGCTGCGGCTGACCGGCTTGCGCCTCCTGGAACGCGCCCTGGGGCTGCTCCTGGCGGCCGCCCTGCGGCTGCTCGGGGAACGCGCCCTGCGGCTGCTGCTGCCCCGTGAACGTGCCCTGCGGGGCGGCGGGGAACGGGTCGGCCTGGTACTGCTGCTGCTCGGCCTGGTACGCCTCGCGGGCGGCCTGGGCCTCGGCGGCCAGCCGGTCGGCCTGGTACGGGTCGGACTGGTAGAGGTCCTGGCCGCCGGCGTCGCCGCGGTACTGGGACTGGCCGTAGACGTCGGCCTGGTACGGGTCGGCGCGCAGCTCGGGGAACTCGAGGCCCCCGCCCTGCGGCGACGGCTGCTGCTCGGGCGCGGCGAAGCCCGGCCCGGACGCGGGGGCGGCGTACGGGGCGGCGCTCGGGTCCGGCCGGAAGGCCTGCTCGGCCGGCGGGTCGGCGGGGCCGGGCTGGCCCGGCACCGGGCCGCCGGCGGGCCAGGGGGCGCCGCCCGCGGCGAGGCCCCAGCCGGTCTGGCCCTGCTGGTTCATCCAGTCCTGGCTCGACCGCGGCGGCCAGTCGGCCGACTCGCCCCACTCGCCTTGCGGCTGCGGGGCGTCCGGCGGCGCCGCGGGCGTCTCGAAGAGGGTCCCGCGCGTCTCGGCGGCGCGCGGCGGCTCAGTACCGCCGAGGTCGGCCGCCCACTCGTTCCGCCTGGCCTCGGGATCGAGGTCGTCGGAGGGCGCGGGCTCGCCGAACCGGTTCGGGCCCGCGGGCGGACGGGGATCGGACGACGCCTCGTCTTCCGGCGCTGCGGAAGGCAGGTGACCCACCCCGCGCGCGGTGATTCGGGGCGGATTGGTGGGTGTGGCCGCGGGTTCGCTGGTGGGAGGCCAGGAGGGCGGCTGCTCGGGCGATGGGTCCGGCATGATAGGCGACTCTAGCCGATCGGACCGCGCAACCGTGAGGCGTGGTCGGGAAAGATGTCCACGGGGTTCGTGGTACAGCGGGGCCTTCACCTCGGACTTCTTCCGCGCCAAGCGATCCCGCGCCGCCCGAAGGGGACGTGACCTACGACGCGGGCGTGTCGCGCCGTCGCCTCACAACCTGCCGCGTCCGCCGCCGGACTGTCGGACCCTGCGGGCACAATGGGAAGCGGCGCGAAGAGGTGACAGCAGAAAAGGGGCAGAGTGGCGGGGCGAATCCGGGACGCCGACATCCAGCTGGTGCGCGAGCGGGTGGACATCGCCGAGGTCATCGGCGAGCGCGTCACCCTGCGCAACGCGGGCGGCGGCAACCTCAAAGGCCTGTGCCCCTTCCACGACGAGCGCTCCCCGAGCTTCAACGTCACCCCCGCCCGCGGCGTCTACCACTGCTTCGGCTGCGGCGTCGGCGGCGACGCCATCACCTTCCTCACCGAGCTCGACGGCCTCACCTTCGTCGAGGCGGTCGAGCGCCTCGCCGGCAAGGCCGGCCTCAAGCTCACCTACGAGGACGTCGACGGCCGCCCCCAGCGCGGCCCCTCCGGCCAGCCCGGCCTCAAGCAGCGCCTCCTCGACGCCCACGCCGCGGCCGCCGAGTTCTACACCGGGAAGCTCCTCGCGCCCGAGGCCATGACGGCCCGCCGCTTCCTCGCCGACCGCGGCTTCGACCGCGTCGCCGCCGGGACCTTCGGCTGCGGCTACGCCCCCGACGCGTGGGACGCCCTCGCGAAGCACCTGCGCGCCAAGGGCTTCACCGCCGAGGAGCTCACCCAGGCCGGACTCGCCAAGCCCTCCCGCAGCGGCAGCCTCATCGACCGGTTCCGCCGCCGCCTCCTGTGGCCCATCCGCGACTCCTCCGGCTCGGTCATCGGCTTCGGCGCCCGCAAGCTCTTCGACGACGACCAGGGCCCCAAGTACCTGAACACCCCCGAGACGCCCCTGTACAAGAAGTCCCAGGTCCTCTACGGGATCGACCTGGCACGCAAGGACATCGCCAAGACCGGCCGGGTCGTCATCGTCGAGGGGTACACCGACGTCATGGCCTGCCACCTCGCGGGCGTCCCCATGGCCGTCGCCACCTGCGGCACCGCGTTCGGCGCCGAGCACATCCGGGTCCTGCGCCGGTTCCTGTTCGACTCCGAGTCCGCCGACGGGCGCATCATCTTCACCTTCGACGGCGACGAGGCCGGCCAGCGCGCCGCCCTCAAGGCCTTCGACGAGGAGCAGCGCTTCGTCTCCCAGACCTACATCGCCGTCACCCCCGGCGGCCAGGACCCGTGCGAGCTGCGCCAGAGCGCCGGCGACGCCGCCGTCCGCGAGCTCATCGAGCGCCACACCCCGCTCGTGCAGTTCGCGCTCGAACGGGCCATCGCCAAGCACGACCTCGACACCGCCGAGGGCCGCCTCCACGCCACCCGCGCCGTCGCGCCGCTCCTCGCCCGCGTCAAGGACCGCGGCCTCGTCGAGGAGTACCTCGGCGTCTACGCCGGCCGCCTCGGCAAGGACAAGGCCGAGCTCCGCCGCGCCGTCCAGGGCGCCGCCGCCGGCCAGGCCCCCGCCGAGGCCCCGGCGCAGCCGCGCCGCGAGGCCCGCGCCGACTCCATGCAGCTCCGCGCCCAGCGCGAGGTCCTCAAGGTCGCCCTCCAGCAGCCCCAGGTCGCCGGCCCCTACTTCGACGCCGTCGACGCCGCCCCCTACACCGACCCGAACTACCGCGCCGTCCGCGAGGCCGTCGCCGGCTCCGGCGGCGCCGCCCGCGCCGCGGCCGGCCCCAACTGGATCGCCGCGGTCCAGGCCGCGTGCGCCGAGATCGCCGCCGGCGCCCTCGTCAGCGAACTCGCCGTCGAGGAGCTCCGCCTCGCGGGCGAGCCCGACGCCCTCTACGTGCGCACCATCCTCGCGCGCATCCAGCGCCCCGTCGTCGAAGCCGAGGTCGCCGACCTCAAGCGCCGCCTCCAGCGCATCAACCCCAGCACCGACAAGGACCAGTACATGACCCTCTTCGGCCAGCTCATGGGCCTGGAGCAGCACGTGCGGTCCCTCCGCGACCAGGCCGCCAACGCCTTCGAGTGAGTCCCGGCGGGACGCCCCGCGTCGAACGTCGGACCGGCCCGGTCGACGGACCCCGACCATCTGATGCACTCCGCGCCGTGTTCTGGTGCAGTTTTCCGGCCGGTCTGGTGCATCATTGGAGGATGACGAGATTCTCAGTGGAAGTGGACGACGCGGTCATGGCGGAGGCCCAGCGCGAACTCGGGACCCGGTCCAAGGTCGCGACGGTGAACGAGGCGCTGCGCCTCGCGGCGGAGCGCAGCAGGGTCCGGGAGGCGATCGCCGCACTCGACGCGGTCGAGCTCGACCTCGCCGGGAGCGAGCGGTCGTTCCGCTTCAACGGCGGCCGCGACCTCGACCGCCTCGCGGAACGGGCCAGGCTGGAGGCCGCCGAGGCCGAGGACTCCTGATGGCGGCCGAGATCTACATGCTCGACACCTCCGCGTGGGTGCACCGGATCCTCGACGAGTCCGTCCGCCGAAGGGTCGACGACCTCTGGCTCGCGGGCCGCGTCGCCACCTGCCAGATGGTGGTCGCGGAAGTCCTCAACAACGCCAACGACACGCGCTCCTACAAGTCCCTCCAGGGGTCGCTCATCGCCGCCAGGTGGATGCCGGTCACCGAGGCCTCCATGGACCGGGCGCTGGAAGTCCACGCCGCGCTCGCCGATCGCGGCGAGCACCGGCACTTCTCGCTGCCGGACCTCTTCATCGCCGCGACCGCCGAGCTCGGCGGCGCCACCGTGCTCCACTACGACTCCGACTACGAGCGGATCGCGGCCGTGACCGGGCAGCCGACCGCATGGGTGGCGCCGCGCGGCAGCCTCTGACCTCCGGACGGCGAGAAGGCCGCCCCCCTCGCGGGGAGCGGCCTCGAAGCTGCGGGTCTAGTGCGCCTCGGCGGGCTGCGGGTTGCGCAGCGGCTCGCCGTGGGCGTGGAGTTCGCCGAGGGCCTCGCGCCAGGACTGGATCAGGCCCGTCGCGTGGTAGGGGATGCCCTTCTCGTCGCAGAACTGCTCGACGATCGGCTGCGCGTACTTCAGGTGCACCGACGGCATCGCCGGGAACAGGTGGTGCTCGATCTGGTAGTTCAGGCCGCCGAGCGCGAAGTCGGTGAACCAGCCGCCCTTGACGTTCCGCGAGGTCAGGACCTGCTTGCGGAGGAAGTCCAGCTCGGTCTCGCCGACGAACGTCGGCATGCCCTTGTGGTTCGGCGCGAAGACCGAGCCCATGTACACGCCCCACGCGGCCTTGTGCACCAGGATGAACACCACGGCCTTGCCGGGGGAGAGCACGAGGAACACGGCCGAGAGGTACGCGGCCCAGTGGACGGCCAGGAACAGGGCCTCCATGCCGCGGTTCTTCAGACCGGGCTTCAGGACCGACTTGATGCCCGACCAGTTCAGGTTCAGGCCCTCGAGCGTGAGGATCGGGAAGAACAGCTCGGCCTGGTACTTGCCGAAGAACCGGTCGATGCCCTGCGCGATGCGCGCCTGGCGCTTCGACCACACGAACAGCTGGCCGCCCATGACGTCCGGGTCGAGCTCCTCGTGGTTCGGGTTCGCGTGGTGGCGGTTGTGCTTGTCGTTCCACCAGCCGTAGCCCATGCCGTTGGCGAGGTTGCCGGTGAACCAGCCGATGCGCTCGGAGGTGGAGCGGCTGCGGATGACCTGGCGGTGCGCGAGGTCGTGGCCGAGGAACGCGACCTGGGCGCTGACGATCGCGAGGAACACCGCGGTCAGCAGCTGCCACCAGGTGTTGCCGAGCATGGCGAAGGCGACCCAGCCGCCGATGAACACCGCACCGGTGAGGGCGAAGCGGATCACGTAGTACCCGGGGCGCCGCCGCATCAGCCCGGCCGCGTTGATGCGGCGGGAGAGCTGGGCGAAGTCGCTGCCGGTCCGCTCCGCTGCGGGAGCCTCGGGGGCGGGCAGTGTCATCGTCATGTGAGCTTCCGATCTGTCGTGCTCGTTCTCGACCCCTCAAGCCTCCCGGTTGCGCGCCCGCAAGTCGCTACCGCTGACCCGTCAATAGGGGTAGTGCTTGCCCTACCTTTCCCAGGCCGCTCCCAGGAACGGCCACCGCAGCGTAAGGGACGGGACCGCATCGCGTAAGGACCGTGACTCCGAGTAAGGAGTGGAGCCCTGTCGTATGAGGCATCTAGGCTCGACGGTATGCCTGATGTCAACGAGATCCTGGTCAGCGCGGTCGACCTGCGCAAGAGCTACGGCGACCACGAAGCCGTGCGCGGAGTCGACTTCGCGATCGAGCGCGGCGAGGCCTTCGGGTTCCTCGGCGCGAACGGGGCCGGGAAGTCCACCACCATGCGGATGATCGGCTGCGTGTCCCAGCCCACCGGCGGCACCCTGGAGGTCTTCGGCCGCGACCCCCACACCCAGGGCGCCGAGATCCGGGCCCGCCTCGGCGTCGTCCCGCAGGACAACACCCTCGACGACATGCTCACCGTGTTCGAGAACCTCGTCGTCTACGCCGGCTACTTCGGCATCAAGAAGAAGGCCGCCCGCGCCAAGGCCGCCGAGCTCCTCGACTTCGTCCAGCTCACCGCCCGCGCCAAGGACCAGGTCTCCGACCTCTCCGGCGGCATGCAGCGGCGCCTCGCCATCGCCCGCTCCCTCATCAACGACCCCGAGCTGGTCATCCTCGACGAGCCCACCACCGGCCTCGACCCGCAGGCCCGCCACCTCGTCTGGGAGCGCCTCTTCCAGCTCAAGCACCGCGGCGTCTCGATCCTCCTCACCACCCACTACATGGACGAGGCCGAGCAGCTGTGCGACCGCCTCGTCGTCATGGACGAGGGCCGCATCATCGCCTCCGGCTCCCCCCGCGAGCTCATCGACACCCACGTCACCAAGGAGGTCGTCGAACTCCGCTTCGGGACCGCCCACACCGCCGAGCTCGCCGCGCTGGCCCACACCCTCGACGGCGTCGGCGCGCAGATCGAGCCGCTGCCCGACAAGATCCTCGTCTACACCGACGACGCCGACGACACGAACGCCGCGCTCGAGGCCCGCGACGTCCACCCGACCTCGGTCCTGGCCCGCCGCGCCACCCTCGAAGACGTCTTCCTGCGCCTGACCGGCCGCGCCCTGGTGGAGGACGAGGCGTGACCACCGCGACCCAGGCCGCGGTCGCCGACCGCGCCGCCCCCACCGCGCTCTCCGGCGCCTGGCGGGCCTTCACCCTCCAGCTCGCCCTGTTCCGGCACGTCTGGCACGGCACCGTCTTCACCTCGGTGCTCCTGCCGATCCTGTACATGGTCTCGATCGGCATCGGCGTCGGCGCCTACATCGACTCGGCCTCCGTCGGCGGCCTCACCTACGCCGAGTTCATCGCCCCCGGCCTCATCTGCTCCGTCGCGGTCATGATGCTCGGCAACGACATGGTCTTCCCCGTCTTCGGCGGCTACGCCGACTGGGGCGGCGGCTACCTCGCCCAGCGCGCCACCCCGCTGCGCCCGGTCGACATCCTCAACGGCCACCTCGCGTACGCGGTCCTGTTCCGGCCCTTCACGAACTGCACGATCGTCGCGGTCGTCCTCGCCTGCTTCGGCGTCTTCGCCTCCTGGTGGGCGGTGTTCGCGGTGATCGCCGCCGCGCTCGTGTCGGCCGCGATGGCGCCCTGGCTGCACTGCTGGGCCTCCAGCATCAAGAACGACTCGAACCTGAACATGATCTTCCGGTTCGCCGTCATGCCGATCTCGCTGTTCTCGGGCGTGTTCTTCCCCGCGAGCGAGATGCCGGGCTTCCTCCAGCCGCTGGTGTGGGCCTCGCCGCTGTGGCACGGCACGGAGCTCGCGCGGGCCGCCACCGCCGACGTCCCCTCCGCCCTGCCGCCCTACGTCCACATCGCCTACCTGGCGCTGCTCGCCGTGACCGGGTGGTTCGCCGCCCGCCGCGTCATCGAGCGCCGCCTGAACTTCTAGGAGCCCGCGTGTCCGTCATCGCCTACGGCGCCGCCCGCGCCGGCCTCCGCAACTCCGGGGCCCTGCTCAACCGCAACTGGATCGCCATGCGCCGGGCCTGGATCCTCATCCTGTCCGGCGCCGTCGAGTCCCTGCTGTTCCTGTTCGCCTTCGGGTTCGGCGTCGGCGCCCTCGTCGGGGACATCACGCTCCCCGACGGGACCACCGTCTCCTACACCGCGTACGTGGCGCCCGCGATCCTCGCGAACGCCGCCATGATGGGCGTCCTCGCCGAGACCTCCATCAACGTGTTCGCCAAGTTCAAGTGGATGAAGGTCTACGACGGCATCCTCAACACCCCCCTGAAGCCGACGGACGTCGCGCTCGGCGAGGTGTGGTGGGCGCTCATCCGCGGCTTCACCTACATCGGCGCGTTCGTGGTCGTCATGGGGCTCTTCGGACTCCTCGACTCCTGGTGGGCGCTGCTGGCGGTCCCCGCGTGCGTGTTCATCGCGCTCGCGTTCGCCGGGATCGGCCTCACCCTCGCCACGCTGTTCCGCGACTGGACCGACTTCGACTGGATGAACGCCGTCGTCTTCGCGATGTTCCTGTTCGGCGGGACCTTCACCCCGGTGGAGGCGTATCCGGCGTTCGCGCAGCCGATCGTGTACGTCATGCCGCTCTACCACGGCATCGAGCTCGTCCGCGGCATCAGCCTGGGCCACCTCGGCCCGATGATGCTGGTGCACATCGCGTACCTCCTGGCGCTGGCGGTCGGCGGGATGTGGATCGCGCAGCGCCGACTGGCACGGGCCTTGTATAAGTAGCAGCGGTCAAGCAGCAGGCCGCGCCCCCGCCTCGGCAGGGGCGCGGCTGCTTGCATGTAAGAAAGTTTTCTTCAAATGTGACCTTCACAACGGAGTGAAATTTCGGTACGTTCCCCTTATGAGACACCGCAACCGACGAATCGCACTCCTCGTCGCGGCACTCCTCACCGCGGCCGCGGCGGCCTTCGCCCCGACCCTGGTCTCGAACGCCGACGACTTCACGGCACAGGCCGTCTCCCACAAGAGCCCGTTCAACTGCAACAAGACGTTCTACGCGAACAACTGGATCGGCACCCCGGCGCACAACCCCGCCAAGTCGATCGACTGGCAGACCTACGGGTCCGACGCGATCAGCGGCGAGACCGTCCGCGCCACCGCGGCCGGCACCGCCTACTTCTACAACGAGGGCTCCACGAGCTACGGCCGCTGGGTCAAGATCGTCCACGCCGACGGCACCAGCACCCGCTACGCCCACCTCGCCACCCAGGTGAAGGCCCCCGGCTCGAGCATGTCCGTCTCGCAGGGCACCGTCATCGGCACCGTCGGGTCGACCGGCGGCTCCAGCGCCCCCCACCTCCACTACGAGCAGCGCAACGCCAGCGGCACGGTCGTCAGCCCGGTCGTCGAGGGCGTCTCGGTCCCGCAGGGCACCAAGAAGGCCATCACCTCCACGAACGCGTGCTCCGGGAGCAACCCGTACACGCCCGGCGAGGTCTGCGGCTCCGGCTACTCCCAGATCAACCAGCACGCGCTCGGCACCGTCGGCGCGATCTTCCTGATGTACAACAGCTCCAACGGCTACAACTGCGTGGTCACGCTGAAGTACACCAGCGTCGGCACCGCCAGCGCGGTCTCCGCCACCCTCCAGGCCGAGGGCGGCACCCAGGCCAAGGACTCCGGGAACTTCGCGTACTACGCGGGCCCGGTGAAGAAGTCCGCACCGAACACCTGCGTCAAGTGGGGCGGCTCGGTCGGCTCCACCACGTGGACGAGCGGCTGGAGCCACTGCGGCTGACACGCGGCCCCGGCGGGGCCCGCGGTGCCGGACGGTCGGCACTGCGGGCCCCGCCGCCGTGCCAGCTGGACGGCCCGCAGGCCCCGCCGCTATGGTGAGCGCGTGAGAACCCTCCTGCGACTGTGCATCATCGTCGCGTTGGCCTGCGCGCCCGCCTTCGCCCCTTCGGCGGCGCTCGCCGCCGGCGGCCCCCGGGTCCTGGTGCTGACGACCGGGAACGAGGCCGAGGACGTGGCCGGCTTCGCGATCGAGCGGCTCCAGATGGAGGCCCGCCGCTGGAACTTCACCCTCGTCGAGGGCGAGCCCGCGGACCTCGAGGACCTCGACGACGTCGACGTCGTCATGTTCCTCAACACCGGCGCCGACCTCCTCGACGAGGCCCAGCAGGCCTCCCTGCACTCCTTCATCACCCGCGGCGGCGGCTTCGTCGCCACCAACGCCGCGGCCGCGAGCGAGCCCGGCTGGGCCTTCTACCAGGAGATGCTGGGCGCCACCGCGCTCACGCCGCCGGTGGAGCCGGCCTCCGAGCAGGAGGTCGCCTTCAACGCGGGCTCCCCGATCACCGACGGCCTCGACGAGGACCTCAAGGTGACCGAGCGCTGGTACTACTTCGATCCCGAACCGGCGCAGCCGGACTCGACGATCCTCGCGCAGCTCGGCTCCGGCGACCCGGTGGCGTGGAACTCGGAGAGGTACAACGTCTTCTACGCCTCCCCGGGCGGCGCGGGCAAGACCTGGGGCGACCGCGACTTCCTCCAGCTGATCCGCCAGGGGATCTGGTGGGCCGCAGGCGAGGAGGGGGTGCTGCTCCAGAACTCCGACGACGCGGCCCCCGAGTGGCCCTACACGTGGACGTTCGCGCTGTTCGTCGTCGCGGTCGCGGGCGGCGGCTCGATCGCCGTGTGGCGCCTGGACAAGGACGAGGCGCGGCGCGAGTCCGAGGAGCGGGAGCCGGCCAGGGCCGGAGTCTGAGCGAGGCGGAGGAAGCGGGCGGACCCCATGGCCCGCCCTTCCTGCGTCAGCGGCGCGGCCGCCCGCGCCGGAGACGGCGCCGGACCGGGCTCCGAGCCGGAAGTTCCCACGACCCGCTCACACCCTCGGAGCACCCATACGGCCACGGGGGCGGAGCCGGTCCGGCGCCGCGCGGAACGGAGTCTACCTCCGCCCGGTCACAGCCGCCCCGTGACGAGCGTGCGCACGTTCGCGACGCCGTTCTCGAAGGGCAGGTCCTCGTCGTCGGGCTCCTCGACGGGGCCGCCCGCGCGCTGCTTGATCGAGACCTCCTGGAGCGGGATCGCGAGCAGCGCGGACATCGCGTTCTCCTTGGGGCTCGCCTCGCGGGACCGGTCGGAGCGGCCCTCGGCGAAGCGGTCGATGAGGGCCTTGAAGACGTTCCAGCGCTCGTCGGCGTCCTCGACCAGGCGCGCGTTCGCGTGGACGACCACGCTGCGGTAGTTCATGGAGTGGTGGAACCAGCTCTTGGCGAAGACGAGGCCGTCGACCACGGTCGCGGTGACGCTGACCGGGAAGCCCTCGCGCCCGCCCAGGCCCATGCTGCTGCCGGTCGAGCCGTGCAGGTACAGCGTGTCGCCTACGCGCACATGGAAGGTGGGGAGGACGCGGGGCGCGCCGTCGGGGCCGACGAAGGCGAGGTCGACGAACAGCGCCTCGTCGAGGACCCGGTAGGACTCGGCCCGCTCGTAGGTGACCCGCTCGCGCGAGCGCTTCGGGGTGGTGCGCTCGGTCTGCTCGAACCGGCCGCTGTAGGGGCATTCGAGGGTGGACATCGAGGGGGGCTCCTGACTGATATTATGTACTGATACAATGATTCAGTTATGTCGGTACAGTATCAGATCACCGGGTCCGCGGCAACCGAGATCGCCGCCAGCGTCGAGTCCGGCGTGCGCTCCGGACACCTCGCCCCCGGCCGCACCCTGCCCCCCGTCCGCCGGCTCGCCGCCGAACTCGGCGTCGCCCCCGGCACCGTCGCCTCCGCCTACCGGCGGCTGCGCGAGCGCGGCGTCGTCGAGACCGGCGGCCGCGCCGGCACCTTCGTGCGCCAGCGCTCCGCGTTCACGCCCACCGGGACGCTCACCGTCCCCGCCGGCGTCCACGACCTCGTCTCCGGCGAGCCCGACACCGCGCTCCTGCCCGACCTCGGCTCCCTCAAACCGCACGTCGAGATCCCCCCGGGCAACTACCGCGACGGCGGGCCCTGCCCCGACCTCCTCGACCTCGCCCGCGACCGGTTCGCCGCCGACGGCGTCCACGGCGAACTCACCGTCACCTCCGGCGCCCTCGACGCCTTCGAGCGCGGCCTCGCCGCCCGCCTCGAACCCGGCGACACCGTCGCCGTCGAGGAGCCCACCTGGGCCAACGGCCGCGACCTGCTCCTGTCGGCCGGGTACCAGGTCGCGCCGGTCGCGATCGACGGCGACGGCCCCGTCGCCGCCGAGCTCGACGCGGTCCTCGCCTCGGGCGCCCGCGCGTTCATCCTCACCTCGCGGGGCCAGAACCCCACGGGCGCGGCGGTGTCGGCCGAGCGCGCCGCGGCCCTGCGCGCCGTGATCGCCGCGCACCCGGGCGTCTTCGTCGTCGAGGACGACCACTGGGCCGAGCTCTCGCGGACCCCGCTCCACTTCGTCGCCGACGCCGCCGAGCACTGGATGTTCGTCCGCTCGGTCTCCAAGCCGTACGGCCCCGACCTGCGCACCGCCCTCGTCGCCGCCGACCCCGACACCAAGGCCCGGGTCCAGGGCCGCATGGCCCTCGGCCACGGCTGGGTCTCGCGCATCCTCCAGCACTTCGTGATCGCCGCCTGGACCGACGACGACGTCGCCGCGGCCGTCCGGCACGCCGGAGCCGTCTACGCCGAACGCCAAGCGGCCCTTCGGGAGGCGCTCGCGGCGCGCGGCATCGACGTGTGGGGCCGCTCGGGCCTGAACCTGTGGGTGCCCGTCGCCGACGAGACCGCCGCCGTCGTCTCCCTGCGCGACAGCGGCTACGCCGTGGCCCCCGGGCGCGGCTTCTCCTTCCGCGGCGCCCAGGCGATCCGCGTGAGCACCGCCCGCCTCGACCCCGCGCACGCCCCCGCGGTCGCCGAGGCGATCGCGTACGCCTCCGGACCGGCGGCGCCGCCGGTCTGAGCCGCGGGCCGCCCCTCGGCGGCCCGCCACGGGCGGACCACCCGATCCGCCCGACAACTCCAGAAAGGAAACCCCCGTGACCGTTGCTGCACAACCGGACACGACGCAACTCCAGAAACGCGTTCTCAGGACCCTCTTCACCACCCAGATCCTCGGCGGCCTGGCCGTCGGCATCGGGATCGCCGTCGGCGCGCTCCTCATCGAGGACATGACCGGCTCCTCCACGTACGCCGGCCTCGGCCAGAGCCTGTTCGTCGGCGGTTCCGCGCTCGTGGTCGTCCCGGCCGTGCGCATCACCGAGCGGTTCGGCCGCCGCGGCGGGCTCGCCTTCGGCTACGCGTGCGCGGTCGCGGGCACCCTCGTCATCGTCGGGGCGATCCACCTCGACAACGCGGCCCTGGTCGTCTGCGGCTACTTCCTGCTCGGCTCGGCGTCGTTCGCGGGCCTCCAGTCCCGGTACGCCGCCGCGGACCTCGCGCCCGAGGCGCGCCGCGGCTCCCACCTCGCGATCGTCGTGTGGGCCACCACGATCGGCTCGGTCGTGGGCCCCTCGGTCGCCGGTCTCGCCGAGCGCTGGTGGTCGGCGTGGGTCGGCGGCCCCGCCTACGTCGGGTCGATGGTCGCCATCGGCCTCCTGTGCGTCCTCACCGCCGCCGTCATCGGCGTGTTCCTGCGCCCCGACCCGCTGCTGACCGCCCGCGAGCTCAGCGGCGAGACGGACGCGCCGCGCCGCTCGATCGCCGACGGGTACCGCACCGCGACGACCAACCGGGCCGTGCGCACCGGCGTCGTCGCCGCGGCCCTGGGCCACTTCGTCATGGTCGGCGTCATGGCGATGACCGCCCTGCACATCCGGCACGGCATGGCCGACCCCGAGCAGGCGCTCACCGTCGTCGGCGTGATCCTCGGCCTCCACATCGGCGGCATGTACGCGCTCGCGCCGGTCGTCGGCCGCCTCGTCGACCGGCACGGCGCCCGCCCGGTCCTGGTGGGCGGCACCGCGGTCCTCGTCGCGGCGTGCGCCGTCGCCGGGTCCTCGCCCGCCGACGGCCACGTGCGCCTCTCGATCGGCCTGGTCCTGCTCGGCCTCGGCTGGTCGGCGATGACCGTCGGCTCGGCCGCGCTCGTCACCGGCGCGGTCACCCCGGCGCGGCGCCCGTCCACGCAGGGGTTCTCCGACCTCGTCATGGGCCTCGCCGCCATGGGCGCGGGGATCGCGTCCGGCCCGATCGTGGAGTACGCGGGCTACGGGATGCTCTGCGTGTGCTGCGCCGTCGTCGCCCTGTGCGTGGTCCCGTTCCTCATGGGCCGCATCGTGCCGCCGAAGCCCGCGGAGGGGCCCGCCTAGTAGCCGTAGGCGCTCGGGGCGTTCTGGCCGCCGTCGACCGGCACGACGGCGCCGTTCACCGCCTTCGCCTTGTCCGACAGGAGGAACGCGATGACCTCGGCGACGTCTTTCGGGTCGATGAGCTCCTTCGACGGGAACTCGTCCAGGAACGCCTCGTAGCGGCCGGGGTCGGCGACGCGCAGCCGGTCCCAGTTCCGGTCGGGGATGAGCATGGACCCGGGCGCGACCGCGTTGACGCGGACGCCGCTCGGGCCCAGCTCCCGGCCCAGCACCGTGGCCGCGTGGTTGAGCGCGGCCTTCGTCGAGCCGTAGGCGAGCCCGGGGGAGGGCTTCGAGCCGGAGATCGAGGAGACCAGGACGGCCGCGCCGCGGGTGCGCCGCAGCTGCGGCAGCGCCGCCTTGAGCGCCGTCATCGCGTTCACCACGTTGACGCCCATGGTGTACGCCCAGTCGTCGGCCTCGGTGTCGATCAGGCTGCGCCCGCGCGCGCCGCCGACGTTCGCGACCACGCCGCCGAGGTCGCCCAGGCGGCGGCCGGACTCGTGCACGAACTCGGTCAGCATCTCGGCGTCGTTCACGTCGAGCGCCCGCGCCGCGACCTGCACGTCGTGCTCGGCGCGCAGCTTCGCGGCGAACTCGTGCAGCGGCGCGGCGTTGCGGGCGCAGAGGGCCAGCGGGACCCCTTGGGAGGCCAGGAGCGAGGCGGTGGCCTGGCCCAGGCCGTGGCTCGCTCCGGTGATGAGGACGGGACTGTTCAGTTGCATGCCGTTCATTCTGGCGTGCCGTGTCCAGGGCCCGTGCCGACCGCTGCGGGCGGTCCTATCCGAGGCCGGTGAAGAACTCCCACATCGTCCGGCTCGCCCACAGCGGCACGGGGGCCCGCTCGCTCCCGAACCACTCGTGCCCGCCGTCCACGAGGTACTCCACCATCGGCACGCCGCCCTCGCAGGCCCACGTCTCGCTGCTCCAGCCCTCGCCCGCGTCGGTGCCCGACGCCGCGCACCCGGACTCGTCGCGCCAGGTGGCGAGCGCCGACGCGCCCGCGACGCGCGGGTCGGATTCGCCGATGAACGCGATGAGCGGCACCGGGGTCGCCACGGTCGCGACCGAGCCGAGCACGCCGCCGGTGCCGGAGGGCACCACGGCCGCGGCCCCGGCGATCCGGTCGCCCAGGCCGACCGCGGCCGCGACGGCCATGTCGCCGCCGTTGGAGAACCCGGCCAGGTAGATCCGGTCGGGGTCGGCGCCGCGGGCCGCCACGAGCTCGTCGACGAGCGCGCCGAGGAAGTCGGTGTCGGCGCCGCTCGCGGCCGCGTCCCACTGCTGCTCGGGGTCGGACGGGTAGACCGCGATGAACCCCTCGGACTCGGCGAGGCCGTCCAGGCCCGACGCGGTCTGGACCGCCGCGCCGGAGCCGGGCATGCCGTGGAGCGCGATCACCGCGGCGAGCGGTTCCTCGGTGCACGGGAACGACATCGAGTAGGAGTGCTCGCCGAGGGGAAGGTGCTCGACCCTGGTGAACTCGCCGGTCTCGCACTCGACGGGCTCGGGGGAGGGCGCCGCGTCGGCAGCCTCGTCGGGCGACTCGGCGCAGGCGCCGAGCAGCGCCGCGCAGGCGAGCGCCGCCGCGGCGAGCGTGAGGGGTCTCATGGTGGGAGCGTACCCCCGATCCCCTCTGGACCGCGGTCGGTCGGCGCCGTCAGCGCCAGGGCGCCAGCGGATTGTCGAGGCGTCCGGCGTAGATCAGGCTCTCCTCCTGGTTCTCGATGTCCACCATCTGCTGGTTGTTCTTGAGCTGCAGGCGGTTCAGGCACGAGAGCCGGAACGCGTCGTCGAACAGCGGGAACCGCTCGAACGCGCCGGCGAGCTCGGGGTGCGCGGTCTGGTAGTCCTTGAGCGACTCGGCCGCCGTGCGCCAGAACTCGTCCTCGCTGAGCACCCCGTCGAGGTGCAGGATCGGGGCGAGGAACCGCAGGAAGCAGTCCGCGACGTCGGTGAGGATCGACAGCGCCCGCACCTCGTCGGGCACCTCGGCCCTGATCCGCGCGATCGCCTCCGGCACCTCGGTCGCCGGCTCCAGGACCGCGCACTCCTCGCCGATGTCCTTGAGGAACACCCGCTCCACGGCCCCGTCCTTGAGCACGAGGATGACGTTCTCGCCGTGCGGCATGAACACCAGTCCGTACCTGTACAGGCAGTGCGCCAGCGGCACCAGGTACGCGTCGAGGTACCCGCGCAGCCAGTCGGCCGGGCGCAGCCCGGACCGGCGGATGAGCGCCGACGCGAACGGCTTCCCGTCGCGGTCGACGTGCAGCAGCGACGCCATGGTCGCCGCGCGCTCCCCCTTGGCGAGCTTGGGGACCGGGCTCTCGCGCCACAGCGCGGCGAGCATCTTCCGGTACGGCGAGCCCTTCGGCGCCCCGGCCGTGTAGGCCGGGTGCCGGTAGCCGACGGCCGCGCGCTCGCGCAGCACGGTGGCGCCGTGGCGCTTCAGGGTCGGGTCGCCGTGCACGAGGTCGGCCACCCAGTCGCAGATCGCGGGCGTGACCTCCATGTACTCGGTCGACAGGCCCCGCATGAAGCCCATGTTCAGCACCGAGAGCGAGGTCTTGACGTAGTCGCGGCCCGGGTCGGTGCGGTCGAAGAACGTGCGGATCGACTGCTGCGCCTGGAACTCGTCGTGGCCCTCGCCGAGGGGGATGAGCCGCCCGGCGGCGATCTCGGGCGCGAACGTCACGGCGATCTTGTTGCGCCACTGCCACGGGTGCACCGGGATCAAGTACACATCCTCATAGGACAGTCCCTGGTCGGTGAGCACCGACGCGAAGTACTCGCGGGAGTCGGCGTCGACCTGGGTGTCCAGGAGCCACTCAAAGTCCAGCTCGGGGGAGGACGCGAACATCGCGTGCTCGCGCCGCGCCGCCAGCCACATGAGCCGCACGCCCGCGCCGGCCTCGGGCGCGTACGCCCGGTAGTCCTCGGCGGTGAACCCGAGCCGGCCCGAGCCGGCCACGAAGCACGGGTGCCCGCCGGTCATCGCCGCCTCGATCGCCTGGAAGCCCGCGCCGACGAGCGCGCCCGAGGTCGGCTGGTCCTCCGAGAGCTGGAACGCCCCGCGGTTGACCGTGGCCGCGACCTCCTCGAGGTACACCGGCAGCACCGCGTCGCTCAGGCCCAGCTCGCCCCGGAACGCCAGGAAGAACGCGGCCGCGTCGAGCTCGCGCTCGACGCCGCCGGCGGTGCGGGTGATCGAGGCCGGGTCGACGACCCAGTGGTCGAGCCGGAATCGCCGCGCGGCGAACCGGTACCGCTCGGCCGCGCCCGCCGCGCCGAGCGCGTATGCGTCGCCGTCCTTGACGGGCACGAGCAGCCGCTCGTGCGCGAACTCGCCGATCGCCTTGGCCAGCAGGTGCCTCGTGGCCTCCTGCCACAGCCGGGGCGTCAGGTGGTCGACGGCGCTCATGCGTTCACTCCCTTGGCGGCGGACCGCTCGAAGTCCATGCGGGTGCAGAAGCTCAGCAGCGCGTCCTTGCCCGCCAGCCTCACCGTCCTGTCGGGACGGAAGCCCACGTGCTCGTTGAGGCGGTGGATCGCCTCGTTCCCGGTGTCGGGCTCGACGACCACGCGCTCGGCGCGGAACCCGTCGAACAGCAGGTGCATCACCGCGGTCATGACGCCCCTGGTGAACCCGGGGATCGGCACGTCCGCGGGGGCGGTGAGCACGTGCATGCCGACGTCGCCCGGCTCCGGGTCGTACACCGACGCGAGCTCCGAGTGGGCCGGGTCGTACACCTCCACGAGGAACCGGGCCCGGTAGTGGTACAGGCCCATGTACGCGAAGTGGTGCGGGTCGTCCTCGATGGCCTCGTGCTCGGCGAGCACGTCGGCCACGGCCGCGTCCTGCATCATCCAGTACCGGGCCTTGGGGTGCGTGACCCACTCGTGCAGCAGGGGCGAGTCGGTCGGCGGGTCGACGGGCCGCAGCCCGAAGTCGCCGAGGCGCTCGTGCAGGTGGTAGAAGGTCTTGGGGGCCTTCATCGCCGCGTTCATGACGGTGCTCCGAACTCCTGGAAGCCGATTCGCTGTTCGACGGGGTAGACCTCCCGGCCGGTCATCGACCGGATGATCCAGGAGTTGCGGTAGGCGGCCATGCCGAGGTCGGGGGCGGTGAAGCCGTGGGTGGCGAGCTCGGCGTTCTGCACGAAGACCTCGCCCGTCCCGGCCCTGTCGACGCTGTAGTCGCGCCGGGGTTCGAGGCGGCCGGTCGCGTCGAAGCGGAGCCGGTCCCTGACCTCGTCGAGGAACGCGGGGACGCGGTAACTGTAGCCGGTGGCGAGCACCAGCCCCTCGGTCACCAGGTCGAAGCTCCGGTCCTGCTCGTGCTGCCTGACGCCGAGCCGGACGCTCCCGCAGCCCGCGGCCTTCTCGACCGTGCAGTTGGTGAGCAGCCGCGTCGGGACGGCCCCCATCGCGAACCGCTTCTCGTACAGCACGTCGTAGATGTCGTTGACCAGCTCGGCGTTGATGCCCTTGTACAGGCCCTTGTGCGCCTGGTTGAGCTCGTCGCGCCGCTCGCGGGGCAGGCCGTGGAAGTAGTCCACGTACTCCGGGCTGGTCATCTCCAGCGTCAGCTTCGTGTACTCGAGCGGGAAGAACCGCGGGGAGCGGGTGACCCAGTTCAGCTCGTATCCGCCGGTGTCGATGTCGCCCAGCAGGTCCCGGTAGATCTCGGCGGCGCTCTGGCCCGAGCCGACCACGGTGATCGACTTGCAGGCCTTGAGCCGCTCGCGGTGCTCCAGGTACTCGGAGGCGTGGCAGACGGTGTCGGACTCCAGCTCCCGGCAGGCCGGGGGCACCCACGCGGGCGTGCCGGTGCCGAGCACCAGGCGCTTCGCGCGGTCGGTGCGCTCGCCGCCGGGGCCCTCGGAGGTGACGGCGTAGGCGCCGTCCTCCCAGGCCACCGCGGTGACGTCCCGGTCGAAGTGGAGGTTGTCCATCTTCCGCGCGGCCCAGCGCAGGTAGTCCTGGAACTCGGTGCGCAGCTGGAAGAACGACTCGCGGATGTAGAACGGGTAGATCCGCCCCTGCTCCTTGAGGTAGTTCAGGAACGTGTACGGCGAGGTCGGGTCGGCGAGGGTCGCGAGGTCGGCCATGAACGGCACCTGCATGGTCGTGCCCTCGATGAGCATCCCGGGGTGCCAGTCGACGTTCGGCTTGCGCTCCAGAAAGATCCCGTCGAGGCCGGCGACCGGCGCGGTGAGCGCGGCGAGGCCGAGGTTGAACGGCCCCAGGCCGATCCCGATGAAGTCGCGGACGGCGCTCACGCGGCCTCCCGCGCGGTCTTGCCGTGGCGCGCGAGCGCCTCCAGCACGGGGACGACGTCGTCGAGCACCGTCTCGGGGTTGAGCAGCGTCAGCTTGAGCGCGATGCGGCCCTCGACGCGGGTGGCCGCGACCATGCCGTCGCCGGAGGCGGCGAGGGCCTCGCGGGCGCGGCGGTGCGCGTCGTCGTCGGCCCCGGCGAGGCGGAACAGCACCGTCGACAGCTGCGAGGGCGGCGCGGCGACCTCGAAGCGCGGGTCGGAGGCGAGCCAGTCCCAGGCCTCGTCCGCGAGCGCGCACACTCGGTCGAACATGGCGCCGACGGCGTCGGGTCCCAAGGTGCGCAGCGTCATCCACAGCTTGAGCGCGTCGAAGCGGCGGGTGGTCTGGAGGCTCTTGTCGACCTGGTTCGGCACCGCCCCCTCGGCCGGGTTGAGGTAGTCGGCGTGGTGCGTGACGTGGCGCAGCGAGGCCCGGTCGCGCACCAGCAGCGCGGAGGAGCTCACCGGCTGGAAGAACGACTTGTGGTAGTCGACGGTGACCGAGTCGGCGGCCTCGACGCCCGCCAGCAGGTCCCGGTGGGCGAGCGAGACGAGCAGGCCGCAGCCGTACGCGGCGTCGACGTGGAACCAGACCCGGTGCGCCGCGGCGATCTCCGCGATCGATCCGAGCGGGTCGACGGACCCGAAGTCGGTGGTCCCGGCGGTGGCGACGACGGCGGCGGGCACGTTCCCCTGCTCGCGGCAGGTCTCGATCGCGGCGTCGAGGGCGGCGGGGTTCATGCGGAACCAGTCGTCGGCGGGCACGGTGACGACGGCGTCCTCGCCGAGGCCGAGGAGCCTGGCGGCCTTGACGACCGAGAAGTGCGAGTGCGGGGAGGCGAAGAACCGCAGCCGGGGGAGGACCTCGACGCCGCGCATGGGGGTGCCGGTCTCGATGCGGTGCTTGAGGAGCACGGCCTCGACGGCCTCGTCGCGGGCGAGGAGGAGCGCGTGGAGGTTGGACTGCGTGCCGCCCGAGGTGAACACGCCGTCGGCGTCGGGGCCGAGCCCGATGCGCCCGGCGGTCCAGTCGATGAGCCGCTGCTCAATGAGGGTCCCCCCGGCGCTCTGGTCCCAGGTGTCCACCGAGGTGTTCACGGCCGCAAGCACGGTCTCGGCGGCGACGGCCGGGAGCGCGACGGGGCAGTTGAGGTGGGCGAGGTAGCGCGGGTGGTGGAACCAGACGGCGTCGTCGAGGTAGAGGCCCCCGACCTCGTCGAACGCGGCCTCGAAGGACTCCAGAGGGCGGTCGAGGTCGACGGCCGCGACGGCGGGGGCGAGCGCCGCCGGGGCGGCGCCGGTCCAGGGCCGCTCGACCGTGGCGAACCGTTCGGCCAGGCGGCCGGCGACGTCGGCGACGAGGCCGCGGTAGGCGGCCGCCGAGTCGCGGCCGAGGAGGGCCGGGGGGTCGGTCCGGTTGCGCGGCACGGGAGCCGGGCGGAGGTCGGCGCTTGTCAGCACGGAGGGTCACCTTTCAGTGGTTCATCACGGAGGGACGGTCTCTCGGAATGCCGGGGAACGTGTAGGTTAGGCTAACCTAAGTGCTCGACGGGCGGAAGGGCTCATCCCGAATGGTGATGTTCTCCACGGTTCTCCGACCGGATTTCCGCTAATCGGCATTTGCGTGAAATTGCGGCCAATGCCGGACGACCTCCCTTGAGGAGGGTCCAAGGTGATTGCGGCGCAACGCGATCGCAGCGGCGATTCCGTCCGCGCGCCGTCGTAGGGGAGTTGCGGCGGCGCCCGGGGGGAGTCGCCGCCGCGCATGAATCATCCAATACCGACCGGGCACTGTCTGTCACCAATCCGACAGCGCCCGGACCGCGACCGCAGCTCAGCGCCCCGCCCTCCGCCCTGTTTTCCCTGGGGTGCAACGAGACCGGCGGCGGGCCCCGAGGCCCGCCGCCGGTCCGCATCTCCCCCTCGGAGGGAGACTTACCTCGCTTCCGCGATCCACGCCTCCACGACGCCGGTCATCGTCTCCAGCGGGATCGAACCGCTGGTCAGGATCCGGTCGTGGAAGTGCCGCAGGTCGAACGCCGCCCCGAGCTCCCGCTCGGCGCGCCCGCGCAGGCCCTCGATGTGCTTGCGGCCGATCATGTACGCCAGCGCCTGGCCGGGCCAGGCGATGTACCGGTCGACCTCGTTCGCGATGTTCACTTCGGACAGGGCGGTGTTGTCGCGCATGTACTGCACGGCGCGCTCGCGCGACCAGCCGAACGCGTGCATCCCCGAGTCCACCACGAGCCGGCAGGCCCGCCACGCGTCGAACGAGACCATGCCGAGCCGCGCAAGGTCGCCGCTGTAGAGCCCGATCTCGTCGCACAGCCGCTCGGTGTACAGGCCCCAGCCCTCGCCGAACGCCGTCACGTACCCGAACTGCCGGAACTGCGGGAGGTCCTGGAGGGTCTGGCCGAGGGCGAACTGCAGGTGGTGGCCGGGGACGCTCTCGTGGAAGGCGAGCGCCTCGTACTCGTACCGGGCCCTGCTCTGCGGCGCATAGGTGTTCACCCAGTGGGTGCCCGGCCGCGAGCCGTCGGAGGCCGGGACGGTGTAGTACGCGAGGGTCGAGCCCTTGGCCGCGTGCTCGGGGATCGGCTCGATCGAGCACGGCGCGATCTCGTAGTCCAGGAACGCGGTCGGCAGCGCGGCCTCGGCCCGGCGCAGGGCGGCCGTGACGTCGCGGACGATCTCCTCGGAGGTCTCGTACCGCAGTCCGGTGTCGTCGCGCAGCCGCGCCACGACCTCGGCGACCACGCCGGTCCCGAGCGCGCGCGCCCCGATCTCGGCGAAGTCGGCGCGGTTGCGCTCGACCTCCTCGAGCCCGATCCGGTGCACCTCCTCGGGGTCGAGGTCGGTGGTGGTGAACTGCCGCGACGCCGCGCGGTACCCGTCCTCGCCGCCGGGCACGTGGCAGACGCCCACGGCCTCGTCGCCGCGCGCGACCGGCAGCAGCTCGGCCTCCAGGGCCTCGCGCCACCGCGCGAGCGCGGGCCGCACCCGCTCGGCGACGAGCGCCCGGGCCTCGGCCTTCCACTCGCCGGCGTCCACGCCCGCCGGGTCCGGCGCCGCCAGGACGTCCCGTTCTATATCGGTCGCGAGGTAGTCGTCCAACTGCTCGATCACACCCAGCACCCCGCTCCGGGTCTGGTGCCGCCCTTCGGACCCGGCCTGCCGGTACCGCTCCAGGACCGCGTCGAAGTGGTCCCCGACCTGCCCGAGCCGCACCAGGTAGTCCCGGCTCCGCTGCTCGGAGTCGAGGCTCTGGCGCGGCAGCGAGGACAGCATCGAGGAGACCGGACCCGAGATGGTGTTGCTCAGCGCCACCTCCCCGAGCCTCGCCTCGATCACCGCGGACTGGTCGTCCACGAGCCGCCCGAGCATGGAGTACGTGATCCGGTCCTGCCCCTCCAGTCCCGCCGCGTCCACCGCCGCGAGCCCCTCCCGGACCTCCGCGTGGTGCGCCAGCCGCACCGCGTCACCGCCCCGGCTCGGATCGCCCAGCAGGTGGTCGTACCCGGGGATGCCGTAGAAGCTGGCCGACATGGGGTTGTCGGCCAGATGAAAGTCGAAGTACCGCTGCGCCAGCGCAGCGAGCTGAGGATCGCCCATGTGCACCCTTCCAAACTGAGGTGCCACCGATACTAGCCGCTCGGCAAGTGGCCTGTCGCCGCCGCTCGGGCCGCATGGGAACGCCGTTGCGCGCCAGGCGCGCCGCGTGCGAAGCTGGCGCGATGTCCGTCAAGTACCTCTACTTCTGGAACCAGAAGGCCGAACCCGGGGGCCGGGTCGGGCGCGGGTGCCTGAGCCAGTGGTGGCCCAGTGCGTTCGACGACGACGGCCGCCGGTTCGCCACCGCCGAGCACTACATGATGGCGCACAAGGCATGGCTGTTCGGCGACACCGAGGCCGCCGAGCGCGTCCTCGACTCGGGCCACCCCGGCCAGGCCCAGAAGATCGGGCGCCAGGTCCGAGGCTACGAGCAGGACGTCTGGGAGGCCGAACGGCTCGGGATCGTCGTGCGCGGCAACGTGCTCAAGTTCGGCCAAGACCCCGACCTGCTCGCGTTCCTGCTCGGCACCGGCGACCGCGTCCTCGTCGAGGCCAGCCCCGTGGACCGCATCTGGGGCATCGGCCTCGCCGACGACGACCCCCGCGCCGCCGACCCCGGCACCTGGCGCGGCCTCAACCTCCTCGGGCAGGCCCTCATGGAGGCCCGGGCCCGACTGCGCGCATGAGAGAAGGCCGGTCGGATCGACCGGCCTTTTCTCATGCGTCTAGCTCAGGCCGTTGTCCGACAGCCACTGCTCGGCGATGTCCGGAGTGGACGCCTGGTCGACCGTGCTCTGCACGTTCAGCGCCACCAGGCCCTCCGGCGTGAGGGCCGCGCTCACCGCGTTGATCACGTCGGCGACGTCGCCCTCGATCTCCTCGCTCACCAGCGGCACCACGTTCGACGCCAGGAACAGCGACTCCGGGTCCTCCAGGACCACGAGGTCGTCGGTCTGGATGCGGGGGTCGGCGGTGAACACGTTCGCCACGTTCACCGTGCCCGCCACCAGGTCCTCCACCGTGGTGTCGCCGGTCGCCGAGAACTCGACCGACACGCCGTACGTCTCCTCCAGGCCCGTCGGGCCGTAGGGCCGCTCGGCGAGCTCCGGGGGGCCGCCCAGCGTCAGCGTCTCTGACACGTTCGCCAGGTCGGCGATCGAGACCAGGCCGTTCGCCTCGGCGAAGTCGCCGGTCACGGTGTAGGAGTCCTGGTCCGACGCGGTCGACTGGTCGAGGACCGCGAGCCCCTCGGGCAGGGCCTCCTGGAGCGCGGCGTACACGTCCTCAGGGGACCGGGCCGTGGTCTCCGGGTCCAGGAACTGGAGCAGGTTGCCGGAGTACTCCGGGAACAGCGTGATCGCGCCGCTCTCGACCTCCGGCATGTACGCGTCGCGCTGGCCGATGCTGAAGCGCCGCTCGACCTCCATGCCGGCGCCTTCGAGGGCCTGCGCGTAGATCTCGGCGACGATCTCGTTCGAGTAGTACGCCTGGGAGCCGATCACGATCGCGCCCTCCGCGGCCTCGCCCGACGACTCGTTCTCGCCGAGCGGGTCGTCGGAGGAGCAGCCGGTCAAGGCGATCGCGGTGCCGAGGACCGCCGCGGCGGCCATGACGGCACGAGTGCCTCGCACTCTGAACATGGGTATTCCTCTCAAGATGGGTGTGGGCTCGGTTCGGGTTCAAGGTCGGGTCCGGGGCGCCGTCGCGGCCCGGTCACGTGCTCGCCGCGGCCGGCCCGCACACCGCGCGGCACCGCCGCCCGCTGCGCGAGGGCCAGCAGCGCGTCGAGGACGAGCGCGAGCACGGCGACCAGGACCGCACCGCCGAGCACGACCTCGTAGCGGCGCAGGCTCAGCCCCGTGATGATCGGCAGGCCCAGCCCGCCGAGGTTGACGTACGCGGCGATGGTCACCGTCGCGACCACCTGGAGCACCGCGGAGCGGAACCCGCCCACGAGCAGCGGCAGCCCCAGCGGGACCTCCACGCGCCACAGGATCTGCGCCTCGGTCATGCCGACCGCGCGCGCGGCGTCGACGACCCGGCGGTCGATCGCCTCGAACCCCGCGTACGCGCCGGCGAGCAGCGAGGGGATCGCGAGGATCACGAACGTGACCGTGGCTGCCTCCGGCTTGTGCAGGACGCCGAACACCAGCACGAGCAGGACCAGGAGCCCGAACGACGGCACGGCCCGGGCGGCGCCCGCGAACGCGACCGCCACCTCCCGGCCGCGTCCGGTGTGGCCGATCGCCCACCCCAGCGGCACCGCGATCAGCGCCGCGATCGCGACCGCGATCGCCGTGTAGTACAGCTGCTGGAGGAGCAGGTGCTGGAGCGAGTTCGGGCCGGTCCACTGCTCGGGCGCGGTGAGCCACGCGAAGGCGTCGCCGAGGAGGTTCACGCGGCGGCCTCCGCGGGGACGGCCGACCGGCGCGCGGGCGTCTTGCTGCGCACCCACGGCATCAGCAGGCGGCCGGCGAGCATGAGCAGCAGGTCCACCAGGAGCGCGATCACCGCGACCGCGACGATCCCGGCCAGCACCTCGGCGATGATGCGCCGCTGGAGGCCGTTGGTGAACAGGTAGCCGAGGTTCGTGACCCCCACGAGGATGCCGACGGTCGCCAGCGAGATCGTGCTGACCGCGGTCACCCGCAGGCCCGCGAGGATCACCGGCCCGGCCAGCGGCAGGTCCACGGCCCAGAACCGGCGCGCGTCGCCGTAGCCGACCGCGGTGGCCGAGCGGCGCACCGCCGGGTCGACCGAGTCGAGGCCGTCGGTGACGGCGCGGACCATGATCGCGATCGCGTAGATCGTCAGGGCGATCACCAGGTTCGTCTCACTGGTCGCCGGATAGCCCGCGACCACCGGCAGGATCATCAGCAGCGCGAGGGACGGGATCGTGTACAGCAGCCCGGTCACGGTGATGACCCAGCCGCGCAGCAGCCGGTACCGCCACGCGACCCAGCCCAGCGGGAGCGACAGCAGGAACCCCGCGACGATCGCGATGACGCTCTGCCGCAGGTGGTCGAGCGTCAGGGAGCCGATCAGGTCGAGGTTGTCGGTCACCCACTCCACGTCAGGCCCCGTCTTCCACGAGGACGCCCTGCGTGCGGCCCTCGGCGTCGACCAGGACCGCGCCGTGCTCGGTCCGCTTCACGCGCAGCGCGCGCTTGCCGCGCTCAGCGCCGATGAACGCCGCCACGAAGTCGTCGGCCGGGCGCTCGGTGATCTCGCTCGGGCTGCCGACCTGCAGCCGCTCCGCGCCCTTGGCGAGGATGGCGACCTGGTCGCCGAGGAGGAACGCCTCGTCGATGTCGTGCGTCACGAACACCACGGTCTTGTCGAGCTCCTTCTGGAGCCGGATCAGCTCGGTCTGCAGCTCGGCGCGCACGATCGGGTCGACGGCCCCGAACGGCTCGTCCATGAGCAGGATGTTCGGGTCGGCGGCGAGCCCGCGGGCGACGCCCACGCGCTGCTGCTGCCCGCCCGACAGCTGGCTCGGGTACCGGTCGGCCATCGAGGCGTCGAGGCCCACGACGTCCATGAGCTCCAGCGCGCGCGACCGGGCGGCCCGCCGCGTGCCGCCGTTCAGCCGCGGGACGGTCGCGATGTTCTCGGCGACCGTGAAGTGCGGCATGAGGCCGCTGTTCTGCATCACGTAGCCGATGCTGCGGCGCAGCGCGACCGCCTGCTTCGCGGCCACGTCCTCGCCGTCGATCGCCACGGTGCCGGAGGTCGGCTCGACCATCCGGTTGATCATGCGCAGCAGCGTGGTCTTGCCGCAGCCCGAGGACCCGACGAACACGGTGGTCTTGCGCGAGGGGATGACGAGGTCGAACGAGTCGACCGCCACCGTCCCGTCCGGGAATCGCTTGGTGACGTTGCGGAACTCGATCATCGGCCTGCTCCCGGTGCACGGACGGTGCGGTTCCCCGGCCGCCGTCCGCACCTCGCCCGGCCGACCGGTCATGCACCGGGGATCGGGCCCGGCGCTCACGCGACACTACCCGATTCGCGCACGTTCCATGCCTTCTCGAACCTTACGATTCGGAAAAACCGGGGCGTCCCGTAAGCGGCACCGGTGCCCTCGCCCGCCGGTATGGTTGGGCGCGAACACGGACGAGAGGAGCCGGACATGGCGGAGCAAGTGGACGTGGTCGTGGTGGGCATGGGCCCCGGAGGCGAGTCGGCCGCGGCCGAACTCGCCAAGGCCGGACTCGACGTCGTCGGCGTCGAGCGCCGCCTCGTCGGCGGCGAATGCCCCTACTACGGGTGCATCCCCACCAAGATGATGGTCCGCGCCTCCGACGCGCTCGCCGAGGCCCGCCGCGTCGCCGACCTCGGCGGCACGGCCGAGGTCACGCCCGACTTCGCGCCCGTCGCCCAGCGCATCCGCGGCGAGGCCACCGACGACTGGGACGACCAGGTCGCCGCCGACCGCTTCACCGACGCCGGCGGGCGCCTCGTCCGCGGCGCGGCCGTCATCACCGGCCCCGGCGCGGTCCGCGTCGGCGACCGGGAGTTCACCGTCGCCAAGGCGATCATCCTCAACACCGGCACCGAGCCGGCCGTCCCCCCGATCGACGGCCTCAAGGACACTCCCTACTGGACCAACCGCGACGCGGTCGCCGCGACCGGGGCCCCCGGGTCCCTCATCGTCCTCGGCGGCGGCGCGATCGGCCTGGAGATGGCCCAGGCGTTCTCGCGCTTCGGCACCCAGGTCACCGTGTTCGAGGCCGCCGACCGCCTGCTCGCCCTCGAAGAGCCCGAGTCGGGCGAGCTCGTCGCCAAGGTCTTCCGCGAGGAGGGCATCGCCGTCCACACCGGCGCGTCGGTGGACTCCGTCGCCCACGACGGCGACCGCTTCGCCGTCACCGCCGGCACCGTCACCGTCGAGGCCGACCGCCTCCTCGTCGCCACCGGCCGCCGGCCCAACATCCGCGACCTCGGTCTCGACACCGTCGGCGTCGACGCGACCGGCCGCTCCCTCAACGCCGACGAGCACCTGCGCCTGACCGACGGCGTCTACGCCATCGGCGACATCGTCGGCCGCGGTGCGTTCACGCACATGTCGATGTACCAGGCCAAGATCGTCACCGACCACGTCCTCGGCAAGGACAACGCCGGCGCCGAGTACCACGCCGTCCCGCGCGTGACCTTCACCGACCCCGAGGTCGGCGCCGTCGGCCTCACCGAGCAGCAGGCCCGCGACCAGGGACTGCAGGTGGCGACCTCCGTCTCGGAGATCCCGAGCTCCTCCCGCGGCTGGATCCACAAGACCGGCAACGAGGGCTTCGTCAAGCTCGTCGCCGACACCGACCGGGGCGTCCTCGTCGGCGCGACCTCCGCCGGCCCCACCGGCGGCGAGGTCCTCTCGATGCTCACCCTCGCCGTCCACGAGCGCACCCCGATCGCCAACCTGCGCCGCATGATCTACGCCTACCCGACGTTCCACCGCGCCGTGGAGGACGCGCTCTCGCGCCTCTGACACCACCGCACCCGAACGCCGCCGGCATCCGGTCCGGCGGCGTTCGATTGCGTTCGGGAACCGCTCGAACCGGCCCGGGCGCGCGCATACTGCCGCACGTGAACCTCGAGATGCGAGAGATCGAAGCGTTCCTCACCGTCGCCGAGGAGCTCCACTTCGGCCGCGCCGCCGCGCGGCTCGCGCTGTCGACCTCCAGAGTGAGCGCGCTGATCCGCACCCTCGAACGCCGCGCCGGAGCGGCGCTGTTCGAGCGCACCAGCCGCACCGTCCGCCTCACCCGCGCCGGCGAGCACCTGTTCGCCGAGTTCCGCACCGCGTACGTGCGCATCGAGCGGGCGCTGGCCGAGGTCCGCGACGCGGCCGACCCCGCGGGGAAGGTCATCCGCGTCGGCTTCGCCACCACGCTCCCCGAGAAGCTGGCCCCCGCGCTGGTCCAGGCGTTCGAGCAGGCGCACCCGCAGGCGCGGGTCGTCCAGTGCGCGGCGCCGGCCACCGACCTCTTCCGCTGGCTCGAAGGCGGCCGGCCCACGTGGCAGGTCGACGTGTTCGCCACGTGGATGCCCGTCGAGGTCGCGCCCGAGGCCGACCTGGCGATCGGCCCGGCCGTCCAGCACGTGCGACGCGCGGTGATGCTCGGCGTCGACCACCCGCTCGCCGAGCGCGCGGTCGTCGACGTCGAGGACCTCGCCGCCCACGAGGTGGTCTACCCCCGGCTGCCGCAGTGGTACGGCGACGCGTGGACCCCCCGGACCACGCCCGGCGGTCGCGAGCTGCGGCTGCGCCGCGTCACCGCGGAGTACACCGAGGACCTGCTCCGCCTCGTCGCCGAGCAGCCGCTCGCGCACCTCACGGTCGCGTCGCTCCTCGACTCGTACCACCGGCCCGGCGTCGTGGTCCTGCCGCTCATCGGCCTGCCGCCGATGCCGGTGCGCCTGGTGTGGCCGCGGTCCTCCCGCGACCCCCTCGTCCAGGCGTTCGCCGACGCGGCCGCCGAGTGCGCCCGGGACGCCTAGATCGTGTTGCCACGCAGCACGCACGTGCTCCGTTTCGCCCTTGATCGCGCCCGCGACCTGCTAAATCCTAGAAGCATGAGCAACGAGCACCGCATCGAGCGGTTCACCGTCGACATCGCCGACGCCGACCTGAAGGACCTCCAGGAGCGCCTCGCCCGGGTCCGCTTCGCCGACCAGATCCCCGGGTCCTACGGCGTGAGCACCGACCGCGTGCGGCGTCTCGTGGAGTACTGGCGCGACGGCTACGACTGGCGCGCCTGGGAGACCCGCCTGAACGCGCATCCGCAGTTCACCACCGAGATCGACGGCCAGAACGTCCACTTCGTCCACGCCCGCTCCGAACGAGAGGACGCCTTCCCGCTCATCCTCACCCACGGCTGGCCCGGCTCGGTCGCCGAGTTCCTCGACGTCGTCGAACCGCTCACCGCCGCGGACTTCCACCTCGTCATCCCCTCGATCCCCGGCTTCGGCTTCTCCGGCCCCACCACCGAGCCCGGCTGGGACAACCAGCGCGTCGCCCGCGCCTGGGCCGAGCTCATGGCCCGCCTCGGCTACACCCGCTACGGCGCGGCCGGCAACGACGCCGGCTCGATGATCTCGCCGGAGGTCGGCCGCACCGACCCCGACCACGTCGCCGGCGTCCACGTCACCCAGGTCTTCTCCTTCCCCAGCGGCGACCCCGCCGAGTTCGAGTCGCTCGCGCCCGAGGACTTCGCGACCCTGGAGACCCTCGACCACTTCATGAAGCACAAGTCCGCCTTCAACACCCTGCACTCCCAGCAGCCGCAGACCCTCGCCCACGCCCTCGCCGACTCGCCCGCCGGCCTCCTCGGCTGGAACGCCCAGCTCCTCGACGAGTCCGTCGACGACGACTTCGTCCTCACCAACGTCGCGATCTACTGGTTCACCGGCACCGCCGGCTCCTCCACCCGCCTCTACTACGAGAACGCCCAGGCCGAACCCCCCACCGCCCCCACCACGACCCCCCTCGCCCTCTCCGGCGCCGCCGGCGACTTCCACGGCATCCGCGCCTTCGCCGCCCGCGACCACACCGACCTCCGCGCCTGGACCGTCCACCCCCAGGACTCCCACTACCTCCACCACACGGTCCCCACCGAGATCACCGCGGACATCGCCGCCTTCTTCGACACCCTCCGCTGACGCGAGGAGGGGCCGGTCGGAATCATCCGGCCGGCCCCTCCCTCAGATCGTGCCTCAGAACGGCCAGCGGGCGTCGCGACCCGCCTCCAGGAGCCCGACCATCGCGAACGCCGCGTCGGTGAGGCCGCCGAAGGTGTGACGGGTGCGGGTACCCGAGGGCGCGTGGCCCATCCGGTACCCCGCGAGGTTCCACGTGTAGACCATGCGGTCGGCGGGGACCGCGGCCGTGACGTCCTGATCGCTCCCGTAGTGCGCCTGCTCGTCGGTGAGAATCACGACCCGGTCGTGACCCGCGTAGTGCCGTGCCACCGCGCCCGCCGTGTCGGTGCCGCCGCGGATGAAGTACCCGTCCGACTTCCACCGGTCGACCGACTTCAGCAGCGACTCGCCCCGCTTGGGCGGGAACACCATCGTGCTCCGGCGTCCCTGCCAGTCGTTCGAGAACGACACGACGTCGGCGGCCTCGCAGCGGCGTGCGAGTGCGAGGCCGAACACCGTGGCGGCGTCCCAGCGCATGAGCGAGCCGTCGCGCGAGAACCCCATCGCCATGGACCCCGAGGTGTCCACCAGGACCAGCGTCCGGCCCGCCAGCTCCGGAAGGCCCGCGAGCGAGAGGTCGAGCGCCCGCTCCAGGGCGTGGCCCCACCGCAGCGACGGCGCCGCCCGGTAGGCCGAGAGGAACCGCATGGGCAGCTGCCGGGACCGCGCGATCTGGGCGGGATCGGCGAGCGTCGCGGCCACCGCTGCGGCGACCTCGTCCGGGACGCCCGCCTCGTCGAAGTTCCGCAGGTTCCGCAGCAGCGCCATGTACCCCATGCTCGGGATCAGCGCCGACCACAGGCGGCCCTTGTCGATCCGGGGACCGGCCAGCGAGAGTGCGTCCTCCCACGTCATGCCCGCGTTGCGGAGCCGATCCTGGTCGAGCAGCGCCTCCGGTCGGTCGAGGGCCTCGGCCCGCAGGGCGCGGTTCGCGAGGATCATCCGGAGGCTGTCGGGCACGGACTCGTCGCGTCCGTAGCGGCGGTCGAGGAGGTGCTGGAACAGGTCCCCCTGCCGGTCGGTCGCCGCTGAGGCGTGGACGAGGTTGAGGACGTCGCCGAACCGGTAGCCCTTCGAAGCGGTGTCGTACTTCAGGGCCGACCGCTCGGTGTAGAGCCGCACGGCGGCGTCGGCGATGCCGCGCTTGACGGGCTTCGGGACGGCGCGACCGTACGCGGTCGTCCAGTACGCGAGCGCCTCACCGGGCTCATCGGCGCGCTGGAGGACCGACGCGACCACCTGCCGGCCGCCGGGCACACCGCCCTCGGCCATGGCCTTAGCCGCTTCGAGTCCGCCGACCAGCGCCGCCGACCGCAGGTGCGCACCGGTCCGCAGCCACCCGAGGAACCGCGCGGTCCAGTCGGCGTCTTCGATCGCGACGGTCCGCACGAGCTCGGCGTACCGGTTGTCGCGCCCGCTCGCCGACTCGTAGAACGTCTCCTCGCCGACCATGTTGGTGACGGCGAGCAGGAACAGCTCGGATTTGGCGTCGCGGGCGTAGCCGGGTGCGCCCTCGTGGGTGCGGCCCGAGGGTGCGGGCTCGCTGTGAATCGGGGAGCTGACGGCGGGTCGGGCGGTCGACTTGTTGAACTTGGGCATGGGGTCCTTCCGACGAAGGCGAGACGGAGAAGCGAGCGCCCGAGGACAAATCGGCGCGGGAGCACATATCTGCTCTAGGCCGCTGAGCTAACCGCCCGTGTAGGCGGTCCGGGATTCGAACCCGGGTCTTCCACTGAGAAGGTGAAGGAACCCACACCTGCGCACCGGGCGCTCGCTGTTCACGTCTGGCCTCCCAGGGGTCGGGAGGGGACCGCACCCGGAATCGGCGTGCCCGAGGTCGAAGTCGACAGCGGGACGCTGCCTGGCGCTCGATCCGATCGAGCTGCGCCGCGCTTGCGCACGACGGCGGGACTTGAACCCGCAACCTCCAGGTCCGAAGGAACCCACTGCCTTCGCACCGGGCACACCGCGTTCCGAATTTGGCCCTCCCGAGATCGAAGCGCCTGCGGTGTAGTCAATGCGAATGAAGGAACCGCGGGCAGCGCACCGGGAGATGCGTTCCTCAATGTACAGGCCCCCAGAGCTTCTGGGCGACTGAGATTTCACCGGGGGTCCGCCCCGGTTCGGACGGGGCAGACCGGTCGACCTCCTCACCCGGGCTTCTCAGCGCTCGGAGGTCTCCGCGTCCCGGCGTCCCTGGCGCCAGGTCTCCATGAGCTGCATGCCCTGCAGGTTGATGATCACGCCCAGGGCGAACATCAGTCCCGACCCGGGCAGTGCCACCAGGAACCCGAACCCGTATGGCCCGAAGCTCGCCACGAGTCCCAGCACCAGGGTCAGCACGCCGATGGCGAACATCCACCCGGCGGCCTTTCCCGCGCGCTTGACCGCCTTCTCGATTTCATCGTCAAATTCCCTCATGTCCCCACCATATGGACCGCGGCCCGGATTCGGGGTCCCGGCGATCGGTGCCGACCGATGGGGAGGAACGACGAAAGGCTGGTCATGAGACCGGCCTTTCTGTGTCTGCTCCCCAACTTGGACTCGAACCAAGAACCTGCCGATTAACAGTCGGCTGCTCTGCCAATTGAGCTATTGGGGAAGGTGTTCTGCCGTGCGGCGAACCGGATACGAGATTACAGGAGCGGTGGGGGCGGGTGCCACCGGGGTGGGTGTGGTGTGGGTCCGAGACGGGAGGAATCGGGCAGCGCGTTTCGCGCTTGAGCGGGCGGGGCACCCCTGGATGCGGCAGAATGGCCGCTGTGTGCGGGGACGCACAGTCGACGAAGGCAGCGTCCGGCCCGAGGGTCGGCCGGAGGAGGCAAGCATCATGCGGAAGTGGTATCTCGTAGCCGGGTTCGCGGTCGGGTACGTCCTGGGGGCGAAGGCCGGCCGGGAGCGGTACGAGCAGATCGTGGACTACACGCGCCGGGTCACCGGCAACGACAAGGTCCAGCAGGTGGCGTCGTCGGTCCGCAATCAGGCGGGCAAGGCGGTGAACGCGGCGCAGGACAAGATCAAGGACACGAAGTTCGGCGAGATCATCGAGAACTTCACGACCAGCGCCGACGAGCCCCCGAAGGCGGAGCCCTGGGACTCCGCCGGGGTCACGACCCCGGCCCGCAACGACCGCGCCATCCGCGAGGACGCACCCGGTTTCTGAATTCCATAGCGAGCGAGGAGGGCCGGGATCCCAAGTCCCGGCCCTCTTCCTTATCCCTCGAGCAGTCAGGCCTTCAGTTCGGACGCGAGCGGGAGGTCGCCGACGTTCCCTCCGGCCCTCGCGGTCCACGTGCCGCCCACCTCGGTCCAGGCGTGCCGCTCCTCGTCCCAGTACTGGAACGAGCGGTCCTCGAGCGCGATGACGACCTCGACCTCCTGGCCGGGGTCGGCCTCGACGGCGGCGAAGCCGGCGAGGCGGTTCGGTTCGATGCCGCCGGGGACGTCGGCCGCGGGGTCGGGGGAGAGGTAGAGCTGGACGATCTCGCGGCCGCGCGCGTCGCCGGTGTTCGCGACCGTCACCCGGGCTTCGCGGCCGGAGACCTCGAGGGACCGGTACTCCCACTGCGTGTAGGAGAGGCCGTGGCCGAACCAGAAGGCGGGTTCGGCGGTGCCGCGGCGCTGCCAGGCGCGGTAGCCGATGAAGACGCCCTCGTCGTAGCGGAGGACCCCGTCGGTGGGGACGACCTCGGTGACCGGGGCGTCGGCGAGGGTCTTCGGCCAGGTGGTGGTGAGGCGGCCGCCGGGTTCGGCGCCGAGGAGGACCTCGGCGAGGGCGTTGCCGCCCTCCTGGCCGGGGAACCAGGTGAGGAGGATGCCGGCGACGTCGCCGGCCCAGGGCATCTCGACGGGGGAGCCGGTGTTGACGACGACGATCGTGTTCGGGTTGGCGGCGGCGACGGCGGCGACGAGTTCGTCCTGGCGTCCGGGGAGGCGCAGGTCGCGGCGGTCGAAGCCCTCGGATTCGGTGAGGGCGGTGGTGGAGACGACGACGACGGCGATCTCGGCGTCGCGGGCGGCGGCGACGGCCTCCTCGATGAGGGTCTCCTCGTCCGGGCGGGGCTCGGTGTGCATGAGCCCGAACAGGACCGAGGGCGGGAACCCGGGCGGGAAGTCGAACGGCGTGAACTCGTGGCGGATCTCCAGCTCCTGGCCCTGCTCGAGGTGGAGGCGGACCCGCTCGACGCCGGGGCCGAAGAACGCCTCGAACGGGTCGTCGCTGGTGTACTCCTGGTCCTGGTCGAAGACAATCTCGCCGCCGAGGACGAGCTTGTGGTGCCCGAAGCCGCGGGTGCCGAAGACGTGCTCGCCGGTCTTGGTCGCGATGTAGCGGCCTTCGAGGAGCGCGTACGCGAACTCGTCGGTGCTCAGGCCGCCGGGCACGTACCCCATCCACTTGACGTCGCCGTTGGCGAGCGGCTCGGCGGGGAGCGCGATGCCGTCGTTCTTCACGGGCCGCGCGGTGAGCGTGAAGCCGCGGTTCGCGGCCTGGATCTGCTCGAAGAGGTCGACGCCCTGGGCGTAGACGACGCGGTCGCCGAGGCGGGCGCGGAGGCCGTCGAGGGGGGAGACGACGTGCGGGGGGAAGACGGTGGCGGAGCCGCCGCCGAGGATGCGGGCCTCCTCGGCCGCGGGGCCGATGAGGGCGAGGCGGTGGACGACGTCGGGGTGGAGCGGGAGGATGCGGGTCTCGTCGCCGGCGGGGACGTCGTTCTTGGCGAGGACGAAGGACCGGCGGGCGATCTCGCGGAGCAGGCCGTCGGGGTCTTCGATCGCCTCGACGCGGCCGGCGACCGCGGCCTCGACGCCGTCGAGGGCGCCGACGCGGGCGGCGAGCTTGAGGATGCGGCGGACGTTCGCGTCGACGGCGTCCTCGGTGGTGCGGCCCTCGCGGACGGCGGCGACGAGGTGCTCGCCGAACACGGTGAGCGGGCCGGGCATGGCGAGGTCGAGGCCGGCCTCGACGCCCTCGACGGTGTGGCGGGCGGCGCCCCAGTCGGAGACGTTGAACCCGTCGAAGCCGAACTCCTCGCGGAGGACGTCCATGAGCTCGCGGTGCGCGGTCATGGTGGTGCCGTTGACCGTGTTGTACGCGGTCATGACGCCCCAGGGGTTGACGGCGGCGGCGACCATCTCGAAGGGCCGCAGGTACAGCTCGCGCAGGGCCCGCTCGCCGATGACGTTGTCGACGGTGAACCGGTCGGTCTCGGCGTCGTTGGCGACGTAGTGCTTCATGGTGGTGCCGACGCCGTGCTCCTGGACGCCCGCGACGTACGCCTCGGCGATGCGCCCGGTCATGTACGGGTCCTCGCTGAACGCCTCGAAGTGGCGGCCGCCGAGCGGGGAGCGGTGCAGGTTGATCGTGGGGGCCAGGAGCACGTCGACGTCCTTGCGGCGGGCCTCGGCCGCGAGCAGGTGCCCGATGCGGCGCACCAGGGCCGGGTCCCAGGACGCGGCCTGCGCGGTGGGGCTCGGCAGCGCAAGGGACGGGTCGGCGGCGGTCCAGAAGCGCCCGCGCACGCCGATGGGCCCGTCGGAGACGGTCATCGACCGCAGGCCCGCGGCGGGCGCGGCGAGGGTGCGCCACATGTCGATGCCGGCCAGCAGGTCGGCCTTGGTCTCCAGGTCCAGTCTCGCGAGCGCGGCCTCGACGGCCTCGTCGTAGTCGGGCCGGTCGGCGGGGACGGTCCAGTCGCTCATGGCGTGCCTCTCTTCGATCGCGCTGCGGTGCGCCGTGGACGAGTCTGCCACCGCTACCGAGTGACCGGTAGTGCCTGATATCGAATCGTGATTATCTATGCTGGAGGGCCATCGAGACCGAGTCCAAGGGGCGCGCCCATGACGAACCCGCCGAGGCCGAACGGCGTCCGCCACGGCGCCCGCGGGCAGGCCCGCCGCGAGGAGATCGTCCGGGCCGCGATGGAGGTCATCGCCGAGCGCGGCTACCGCGGCGCGAGCCTCGCCGCCGTCGCGGAGAAGGTGGGGCTCACGCAGCAGGGGCTCCTCCACTACTTCCCGTCCAAAGAGGACCTGCTGATCGCGGTGCTCACCATGCGCGACGAGTGGGACTCCGGCGAGCGCGTCATCGGGGAGGAGCCCATGACGATCGCCCAGGCCGTGGGCGTGGTCGAGGCCAACGCGCACCGGTCCGCGATCGTGCGCACCTTCTCGGCGCTGCTCGGGGAGTCCGTCACCGAGGACCACCCGGCCGGGCCGTACTTCCGCGACCGCTACCGGCTGGTGCGCCGCGACATGGCGATCACCCTGCGCCGCCGGTGGGGTGACCGGCTCCCTTCCGGGCTCACCCCCGAGGAGGCCGCGCCGCTGCTGGTCGCGATCATGGACGGTCTGCAGTTCCAGTGGCTCCACGAACCCGAAGGCGTCGACATGCCCGCATCCTTCCGCGCGTTTCTGCGCCTGATCGACCCCGAGGCGATCGCGTGACGCTGCCCGCGCTCGCCGCGCTCGCCTGCCCCAACTGCGGCCAGGCCCTCGACCAGGCCGACCGGCGGCTCTCCTGCCCGTCCGGGCACTCGTTCGACCTCGCCAAGCAGGGCTACGCGCCGCTGCTCGCGCCCGGTTCGAACGCGACCACCGGCGACACCGCCGACCAGGTCGCCGCCCGCGAGGAGTTCCTCTCCTCCGGCGCCTACGACCCGCTGCTCGCGGCCGTGGCGGCCGCCTCGGTCACCGACGCCCCCGGCGCGGTCGTCGAGCCCGGCTGCGGCACCGGCCACTACCTCGCCGCGGCCCTGGGGAAGGACCCCGCGCGCGAGGGGATCGGCCTCGACACCTCCAAGTACGCGCTGCGCCGCTGCGCCAAGCGCGAGGTGCCCGAAGACGGTGAACCGCGACGAGCCGCCGGAACTCAGGCGCGGCTCGCCGCGGTGCTCGCCGACGCGTGGAATCGACTTCCGGTACGCGACGGCGCCGCCGCCGCGGTCCTGAACGTCTTCGCCCCCCGCAACGCCGACGAGATCGCACGCGTCCTCCACCCAAGAGGCGCTCTGGTGGTCCTGACCCCCCGGCTGGACCACCTCCGCGAACTCGTCGACGCCTTGGACTTGCTGAGCGTCGACCCCGCTAAACCGCAGCGGACCGCCGACCAGCTCGGCTCCTTGTTCGAGACCGAGCCGGCCGACGAGATCTCATATTCGATCGGCCTGGGACACGAGTCGATCCGCCGGCTCGTGGGGATGGGGCCGAGCGCCCGCCACCACGGCGCGGCCGAGCTCGATGCGGCCGTGGCCGCCCTGCCCGAGCGCGTCGACGTGACCGTCTCGGCGACCGTCACCCGCTGGCGCCCGAAGGGCTGAGAGCGGCCTGCGAGCCGACCCCTCCGACGCCGCGGGCCCGGTCTCCCCCCGATGCGCGGCAAACGCTTCGATCGAACTCTTGTCCTCGTTTGCCATGACCGATACGGTACGAGGCATCACCCCTGAACCACCTGGAGACGAGTTCAATGTTCGATGAGAAGCGGGCGGCCCGGCACGGCCTCGCCCTCACGGCGGCGGGGCTCCTGGCGCTCGCCGGATGCTCGACCGGGGACGCCGCGGCGGACGAGGGCGATCGCGAGATCCCCGACCAGGACGCGAGCATGTTCGCGGGCATCGAGGTCCTGGAGACCTACGACCACGACCCCGGCTCCTTCACGCAGGGCCTCGAACTCGCCGAGCACCCCGAGTTCGGCACGGTCCTCTACGAGAGCGCCGGCCTCTACGGCGAATCGGACGTCCGCATCACCGACCCCGCCACCGGCGAGGTGCTCGCCTCCCAGGACCTCCCCGCCGAGGACTTCGCCGAAGGGCTCACCCTCACCGACGACGCGATCTGGCAGATCACCTGGCAGGAGCACCACGCCTACAAGCGCGACCCGGTCACCCTGGACGTCGTCGAGACCGTCGAGTACGACGGCGAAGGCTGGGGGATCTGCTACGACGGCGAGCGGCTCGTCATGAGCGACGGCTCCGACACCCTCACCTTCCGCGACCCGGCCACCTTCGAGGAGACCGGCACGATCGCCGTCGCCGACCGGAGCGGCCAACCCGTCTTCTCCATCAACGAGCTCGAATGCAGCAACGGCACGGTGTGGGCCAACATCTGGCAGACCGAGGAGATCATCGGGATCGACCCCGAGTCGGGCGCCGTCCAGGCCGAGGTCGACGCGTCAGGGCTGCTCTCGGAAGAGGAGTCCGCGGGCGCCGACGTCCTCAACGGCATCGCCAAGGCCGAGGGCGACGGCGAGTTCTACCTGACCGGGAAGCACTGGCCCAAGATGTTCCTCGTCCGCTTCGTGTCCTGACCGGAGTGCGCAGACCGTGACGATCCGGCGATTGCGCCGCTGGTCGAGGTGGGCCATGATGGCCTCATGGCCATCACCCCCCTTGACCGATTGCTGGAGTACAAGATGCACCTCTTGGCCGACTCCCGGCAGCCCCGCCTCTTCGCCGCCTGGTGGCAGGACCTCACCACCGCCGCGTTCTCGGCGTGGTTCATCGGCGGGCTGATCCTCGACGTCAACGCCCACGCCCACGACTGGCCCGAATCGTTCTTCACCTGGTGGCACTTGGCCTTCTACACCGGCTTCGCCGCCACCGCCGCCTGGATCGCCTGGATGCTCGTGCGCGCCCACCGCGCCGACGGCCGCACCGGCATGGCCGCCGTGCCGCACGGCTACGGCCCCGCGATCATCGGCGTCCCGCTGTTCCTCGCCTCCGGGATCGCCGACATGATCTGGCACGAGCTGCTCGGCATCGAGACGAGCCTCGACATCTTCTTCAGCCCCTCCCACCTCGGCCTCGCCGCGGGCGGCGTCCTCATCGCGCTCGCGCCCTGGCTCTCGGCCTGGCGCCGCGAGACCCTCTCGGTCGAGCCCGAGCCGATCCCGATCGAGGCCCGCCTCGCCGCGCCCGCGCTCTCGCTCGGCTTCCTCGTCGCGACCCTCGTGCTGTTCCTGAACTACCTGGTGCCCTTCACGAACACGCCCGCCGTCACCGCGGGCGGCCTCGCCGGGCACCCCGGGATCGGCGCCGCGCACTTCGACAGCGCTCCGGTCGCGGGCATGGTGTTCACGACGGTGCTCGTGCTCGCGCTGGCGGTCTTCACGACCGGCCGGTTCCGGCTGCCGTTCGGGTTCTACACCGTCGTCTTCGCCTATCCGTCCATCATGGCCGGTGCGATGACGGGCTTCGAGAACGGCCCGTACGTGTGGGTCTTCCTGCTCTCGGGCGCGTGGCTCGACTTCCTGGTCTGGCTCATCCGCCCCGAGCTGCGCCGCCGCCGCGACCTCATCGTCCTCGCGGGCGCGTGGGCGGTCCCGGTGTGGGCGGCGTTCATGATCGCGACCGGCGCGCACGCCGGGACATGGCCCGTCGCCGAGATCGGCCTCGGCGCGCCCGTCGTGGCCGCGGCCGCCGGGTGCCTGTTCATGCTGGTGGTCCAGCCCGAGCACCGCGACGCGGTCCGCCGGACCCCGGCCGAGCCCTCGCCGTTCGACGACGTCATCGCCCGCGCGAAGGCCATGACCGCGAACCGCCCGCCCGAGCAGTAGGCGCCGCGGCCGCCGGCACCGGTCGGCGGCCGCGCCCCGCTACCGCAGCGCCGCGAGGCTCGCGGCCATGAGCTCCGCGGAGATGAGCGCGGTGCTCGTGCCCTTCGTGCGGCAGGCGTAGGCGCCCGCGATCCGGCCCGCGTCGAGCGCCGCCGCGAGGTCGCGGCCCTGGCCGCGGGCCCACAGCAGCCCCGACACGAACGCGTCGCCCGCGCCGTTGGAGTCGACCGGCGCCCACGACGCCCACTCGGGCGAGACCGCGCCGAGCTCGGCGACCGGGTCGATCGCCCGGTACCGCTCCACGGACCCGCCGCGTTCGAGGACGTACCCGCCGTGCTCGCCGTCGGTCGCGATCACCACCGAGGCCCGGCCGTGGTCGACGATCCAGCGCATCGCCCGCTCCGGGTCGCCGCCGAGGCGCGCGGCCGAGAGGGTCACCAGGTCGGCGCGGCGCGCGAAGTCCTTCTGGTGCTCGGCCTCGCCGTCCCAGCCGTGCAGGTCGGTCGAGACCGTGACGCCCTCGGGGATCGCCGCGAGCACGTCGCGCGTGTGGTTGGGGATCGACACGTGGACGTGCTTCGCCTCGGCCACATGGGGTCCGAAGAACGACTCGGGCATCCGCAGGCCGGGGTCGTGGCGGTAGTCGTAGAACGAGTAGCGCCGGCCCCCGGCGTCGACGAGGTTCACCGACCGCGACGTCCCGTTCGGCGAGACCAGGAACCGGAAGTCGAGGCCGTGCTCCTCGTAGTGGCGGCGCACCAGCGCGCCCTGCTCGTCCTCGCCGATGTAGTCGATGAACCGCGTGGCCAGGCCCAGGCGCAGGCAGCCGAGCGCGACCCCGTTCCCGGTGTGCGCCACGTAGTCCCGGATCGGCTCCACGCCGAGGGAGTCGCCCTCGCCGATGGCGATCTCGGGGACCCGCACGATCGTGTCGACGCCGACGCCGCCGACGACCAGGATGTCGAGCATGTATTTGCTTCCTTTGCAATGTATTGCGGAAATCTCTGGAATGAGTTGCGAAGGCAACCTTAGGGCAGTCGCTGTGCCAGGGTCAATGCCGATTCTCATCGATAGGGGGGACGCAATGGTCAAGCTGGCCGTGATCCATTATTCGCAGACCGGGAACGTCTACGAGATGGCGAGGACCGCCGCGTCGGTCGGCGAGGACGCCGGCGCCGAGGTCCGCCTGCGCAAGGTCGCCGAGCTCGCGCCGCCCGAGGCGATCGCCTCGAACGAGGCCTGGGCCAACCACTTCGAGGCCAGCGCCGAGGTCGCGGAGGCGACCCTCGACGACCTCGACTGGGCCGACGCGGTCCTGTGGGGCACGCCGACCCGGTACGGCCTGCCGACCTCGCAGGTCAAGCAGTTCATCGACATGACCGGTCCGCTGTGGCAGCAGGGCAAGCTCGCCGACAAGGTCATGTCGACCTTCACGTCGACCCAGACCAGCCACGGCGGCCAGGAGTCGACAATCCTGGCGATGAACAACACGTTCTACCACTGGGGCGCGGTCATCGTCAGCCCCGGCTACACCGACCCGCTCCAGTTCGACGTGGAGATCGGGAATCCCTACGGCGCCAGCCACATCGGCCTCAAGGGTCCGGTGAGCGAGAAGAACCGCACCGCGGTGGCGATCCAGACCCGCCGGGTCCTGGACATCGCGAGGCGGCTGCACGGCTGAAGGCGCGGCGGCGGGCCCCGGGGCGCATCGCCCCGGGGCCCGCAGCCGTCCGGTTCACCGGGCCTCGACCACGCCGCGCCGGATCGCGTAGGCCAGCGTCGCCGCGGCCAGCGCCGGGCCCCAGACGTAGAACGGGAAGGCCCACACCATCTCCAGGGCGTCCTGGCGGACCGACAGGGCCACGAACGGGACCGACACGAACGTGAACAGCGCGGCCACCACGGTCGCGGGGACGATAGCGACCTTCGGCGGCACCGGGCGGCCCTTGACCACCGGCATCCAGAACGGCCAGCGGGTGCCCCACCGGTAGGTCATGCCCAGGCACAGGACGCCGCCGCCGAGGGCCGCGAAGCCGAGGCACAGGCCCCACACGCGGGTGGCGGGGTCGATCATCGACGAGTCGAGCGGGCCGCCCATCCACGCCCACGGGGTCAGCCACGTCATGCGGGTGAGCCCGTAGGGGAGTGCGCAGGCGAACGCGATCCAGCTGGCGGCCCGGCCCCAGCGTGCGGCCCGCTCGGGGGCGAGCCAGGCCGGCGCGGGGCGGCCCTCGCGCCCGCGGAGGACCAGGGACAACGTGAGGGCGCTCCAGATCGCGCCGCCGGCGACGACCCAGGTCTGGACCAGCATGTAGACGCCGATCTCGGCGACGCTGGCGCCGAGCATCCGCAGGAACTCGCCGACGGCCGCGTAGTCGACGACGCCGGTGAGGCCGAGGGCGACGAGTGCCGCGAGGACCGCGGCGGCGGCGATGAGGCGCCCGGCCGCGCCGCGGGCGAGCATGACCGGGACCGCGGCGACCACCAGCGGCAGAAAGAACGCGCAGAGGTACCCGGCGAAGGCGATCGGCGAGGTGGTGCTCAGGAGCATCCCGAAGACGACCGCGTACAGGGCGGTGAGGGGCCACAGGCCGGGGCGGGCGCGGGCGGCGAGGAGGCCGAGGACGCCGGCGGCGGCCAGGGCGGCGGGCGCGGTCCAGGCCGGGACCGCGTCGGGGAGGGTGAACGTGGGTTCGTACAGCTCGTGGCTGAAGGGGCCGCCGGCGGGGTCGAGGAGCTGCCAGAGGCCGATGGGGATCGCGGTGAGCGACCAGAGGAACGCCGCGGTGGCGGCGGCGCGCCCGGTCCGCTGCCGGGGCCGGGTGGTGGGTGCCGTTGTCATGCCTTCAGCCTCGCCGCCGCCGGGCTCCGGTTCCTCCCGCGCGGGGGCGAGCGGCCTCCCCCGCGCGGGGGAACGCGCCGGGGGAGGGGCCCGGCGGCGGCGGTGCGCGCCCGAAACCGACCGAAACTCGCGCTTCCCTTCCCCGCAAAGCGATTGCAATACCGGATCGGGAAGGTCACGGAGCCATCACAAACAGGAACGGGTGTGGTCACGGTGTCTGGCATAGCCCCCCGGCCTGCCATAGGGTGTAACTCGGATCACGTCAACCTCCATATCCACCTGCGGATCCATCTCGAACACTCAATAGGAGAAGAAATGGCTCGCTTTCCCCGAGCACTGCTCGCTGTAGCCACCGTCGGTGTCACGGCGTTCTCGCTCGTCGCCTGTTCCGACGACGACGGCGGCGACGACACGTCGACCGGTGGCGCCTGCACCGAGAGCGACGAAGGTCTGAAGGTCGGCACGATCCTGCCGCAGACCGGTTCCCTGGCGTTCCTCGGCCCGCCCGAATTCGCCGGCGTCGACCTCGCCATCGAGGAGATCAACGAGGCCGGGGGCGTGCTGGACAACTGCGTCGAGGTCTTCCACGAGGACTCCGGCGACACGTCCACCGACATCGCCACCCAGGCCGCCGACGCCCTCATCGCGCAGGGCGTGCACGCCGTCATCGGCGCGGCCTCCTCGGGCGTCTCCTTCCAGTTCATCGACAAGCTCTACGAAGAGGGCATCGTCCAGGTGTCGCCGGCGAACACGTCGCCCGACTTCACCTCGTACCCGCGCGGCGACTACTACTTCCGCACCGCGCCCTCGGACATCCTCCAGGGCCGCGTCCTCGCCGACACGGTCATCGCGGACGGGCACGAGAAGATCGCCATCCTGGCCCTCCAGGACGCCTACGGCACCGGCCTGGCCGACGCGGTGGAGCAGAACATCACCGAGTTCGGCGGCGAAGTGGTCCTGAAGACCATCTACGACCCGACCGCGACCGAGTTCTCGGCCGAGGTCAGCGCGGTCGCCGAGTCCGGCGCCGACGCGGTCGTCCTGGTCACCTTCAACGAGATCGTCAACCTGGGCCCGGCCCTCGCCGAAGGCGGGCTGAGCGCGCAGGACCTCGGGTGGTACCTCGTCGACGGCAACCTCGCCGACTACTCGGAGACCTTCCCGGAGGGCTTCCTGGACGGTGCCAAGGGCACCTTCCCTGGCGCGGACACCGCGGGCATCCAGGAGCGCCTCCTGGAGATCGACCCGGACCTGACGGACTTCACGTACGGTCCCGAGTCCTATGACGCCACCTCCCTCGTCGCGCTCGCCGCGATCGCGGGCGACAGCATCGACTCCGAGACGATCAAGGACAACCTGGTCGACGTCTCCGGCGGCGGCACCAAGTGCACCGGCTTCACCGAGTGCTACGAGCTGCTGGCCGAGGACAACACGGCGGACATCGACTACGACGGCTACTCCGGCCCGATCGAGTTCTCGCCGGAGGGCGACGTCACCGCCGCCACCATCGGCGTCTACCAGTACCTGCCCGACAACACCTACGAGAACCTCGAGTACCGCTTCGGCGAGCTGAACTAGCTCTCCAGGCGCACACCGAAGAGCCCCCCGGGACCACAGGACCCGGGGGGCTTCTCCGTGCGTTCGTTCGAGGCCTGCGGGCCGGACCGGTCGTCCGGCCCGCAGGCAAGTGCTCTAGCCCGCGCGCCCGAGGGTGCCCAGGTACAGCTCGACGACCTTCGGGTCGTCGATCAGGCCGTCGCCCGGACCGGTGTAGGCGCTGCGGCCCTGGTCCAGCACGTACCCGCGGTCGCAGATCTGGAGGCACCGCCGCGCGTTCTGCTCGACCATGACCACCGTGACGCCGGTCTGGTTGATCTGCTTCGTGTTGAAGAAGACCTCGTCCTGCATCGCGGGGGACAGGCCCGCCGACGGCTCGTCGAGGAGCAGCACCGACGGCTCCATCATGAGCGCCCGGCCCATCGCCACCATCTGCCGCTCGCCGCCCGAGAGCGACCCGGCCCGCTGCGCGCGCCGGTCCCCGAGCACCGGGAACAGGTCCGTCACGAACCCGAACCGCTCCTTGAACGCCTTGGGCCGCAGGAACACCCCCATCTCGAGGTTCTCCTCGACCGTGAGCGCCGCGAACACGTTGTTCGTCTGCGGCACGAACCCGACGCCGAGCGGCACCAGCTGGTGGGCCTTGCGGTTCGTGATGTCCTCCCCGCGCAGCACCACCTTCCCGGAGGTGATGCCGACCAGGCCGAACATGGCCTTCAGCAGCGTCGACTTCCCGGCCCCGTTGGGGCCGATGATGCCGACGAGCTCGCCCTCGTTCGCGTACAGGTCCGTCGCGTTCAGGATCGACACGCCCGGGATGTACCCGGCGACGACCTCGTCGGCGCGCAGGAGCGCCTCGCCGGAGGCCGCCAGGTGGCCCTCGCGGCTGCACACCTCGGTCGCCGACTCCACGCTCTCGTCGATGGGGGCGCCCGTCGGGCCGATCCCCTCACTCGTCTCGTTGTCGCTCATGTCGTCTCCTAATGCTGGGCCGCGTCGTGGTGGGCGCCCAGGTACGCGTCGATCACCCGCTGGTCCGCCGAGATCTGGTCCGGCGTCCCCTCGGTGATGAGCTGGCCGGCCGCCATGACGGCCACCCAGTCCGCGATCTCGTGGACCATGTCCATGTCGTGCTCGACGAACAGCACGGTCATGCCGTCCTCGCGCAGGTCCTTGATGTGCTCCAGCAGCGACTGCTTCAGCGCCGGGTTCACCCCGGCCATCGGCTCGTCCAGCATGATCATCTTGGGCCGCAGCATGAGCGCCCGCGCCATCTCCAGGAGCTTGCGCTGGCCGCCCGAGAGCTCGCCGGCGTAGTGCTCCTGCTTGTCGATGAGCTTGAACCGCTCCAGGAGCTCCAGCGCCCGCTCGCGGTTCTCGGCCTCCTGCCGCTTCCACAGGGACGGGATGAGCCCCGCCCACATGCGCTCGCCGATCTGGTCGGCCGCGCCGATGAGCATGTTGTCCAGCACCGTCATGCGCGTCAGGGCCTTCGTCAGCTGGAACGTGCGGACCATGCCCGCCCGCGCCACCTGGAAGGACCGCATCCGGTCGGCCCGGTTCCCGTCGAAGTCCCACGAGCCCCGGCTCGGCCGGTCGAACCCGGTGAGCAGGTTGAAGAACGTCGTCTTCCCCGCCCCGTTCGGGCCGATGAGCGCGGTGATGGTGCCCCGCTGGATCTCGATGTGCTCGACGTCGACGGCCACGAGACCGCCGAACGCGCGCCGCACGCCGGTCGCCGACAGGATCGCGTCCTGCTTCGGCGCTCCCGGCTCGGGCGGCACCCCCGCGAGCGCGGCGCCTGCGGCGGCCTTGCCCGCCTTCTCCTTATCGGACATCGAACAACAGCTCCTTCCGGTTGCCGATGAGTCCCTGCGGCCGGAAGATCAGCAGCAGGACCATCCCCAGGCCCAGCAGGAGGAACACCAGCGGGCCCACCTGGGTCATCTCCAGCACGCTCGGGGAGATGACGTCGGCGCGGATCGCCTCGCTCAGCCCCTGCGAGAGCATGTTGTAGAGGAACCAGAACAGGGCCGCGCCGAGGACGGGCCCGAAGACCCGGGCGGCGCCGCCGAGGATGAGGACCACGTAGAAGTAGAACGTGAAGTCCGTGGTGAACGTGTCCGGCTGGACGTTGGCGCGGCTGAGCGCGAACACGAAGCCCGCCACCGCGCCGATGATGCCGCCCAGGACCAGCGCCTGCATCTTGTACGCGAAGACGTTCTTGCCGAGGCTGCGCACGGCCTCCTCGTCCTCGCGGATGCCCTTGAGGACCCGGCCCCACGGGCTGTGCACGAGCAGCGCCAGGATGCCGCAGAAGAACAGCACCAGGGCCCAGCCCACGATCATGATCCACGTGTCGCGGTAGGAGTACTGGAGCTCGAAGATCCCGAAGTCCACGGCCAGGCGGCCGTTGTCCATCGACACGAACAGGAACGACCACGTCGACCCGCGGTCCCAGGGGATGAGGGCGAAGAACGACTCCGAGAAGCCGCGCATGCCGTCCGAGCCGCCGGTGGTGTCGGACCAGACCGTGGCGCGGGCGAGCCGCCGCACGATCTCGGCCGCCGCGATCGTGACGATCGCGAGGTAGTCGGCGCGGAGCCGCAGGGTGGGTATGCCCAGCAGCAGCGCCATCACGACCGCGGCCCCGAGGCCGACGACGATGCCCCACCAGAACGGCAGGCCCCACGCGACGACGCTGAGCGCCAGCCCGTACGCGCCCATGGCGGCGAACGCCGCCTGGCCGAAGTTGAGCAGGCCCGTGTACCCGAACTGGAGGTTCAGGCCGATCGCGCCGAGGGCGTACACGAGCATCGTCGGCCCGATGGCCTGCGTGAGCGCCTGGCTGAATACGAATTGCCAATCCATCGCGGCCTCCTAACCGATTCGCTCGCGGCGGCCGAGGATGCCCTGCGGCCTGGTGAGCATGATGATGATGAGGACGGCCAGCGCGCCGACGTACTTCAGCTCGGGCGCGACCACCAGGGTCGACATCTGCACGAACACGCCGATGAGCATCGCGCCGACGAACGCGCCGAAGGCGGTGCCGAGACCGCCGAGGACGACCGCGGCGAACACGAGCAGCAGCAGGTGCTGGCCCATGTCGAACTTGACGCCGTCGCTGATCGACAGGAACACGCCGGACATGGCCGCGAGCGCGCCGCCGATCGTCCACACCAGGCGGACGACCTTGTTGACGTCGATGCCCGTGGAGGCCGCGAGCGACGGGTTGTCGGCCACGGCGCGGGTCGCCTTGCCGAGCCGGGTGAACACCAGCGCGAGTCCGACCAGGATGCACACGGCGAGGGCGATGAGGCCGGTGACGACCTCCTTCGGGGTGATCACGAGCCAGCCGAAGTCCCAGGGGGTCTGGCCGACGTACTCGGTGTACCGCAGGCGCTCGCCGCCGATGAAGAACAGCGTCGCGTTGCGGATGAGCAGGGCCACGCCGATGGAGATGATCATCATCGAGACCAGGCCGGTCCCGCGGCGCCGCAGCGGGGACCACAGGCCCCAGTCCTGCGCCCAGCCGAAGGCCGCGCCGAGGACCACCGCGGCGATCGCGGCGAGCCACACGGGGACGCCGAACGTGACGTTGAACAGCAGCGCCATGACGCCGCCGAAGGTGACCAGGTCGCCGTGGGCGAAGTTGGTGAGGCCGGTGGTGCCGAACACCATCGACAGGCCGACCGCCGCGAGGGCGATCATGAGGCCGAAGTGGAGGCCGGAGACCAGGAGGCTGATCGCGCGGGTCGCCCCGCCCTCGCCCTCGACCTCGCTGACCTCGTCGGCGGCCGCGTCCTCGGCGGCGCCGTCGTCGCCTTCGGAGGACTCCTCGCCGGGCTCGCCGCCGCTCTCGGTCTCGGAGGGCGTGCCGCCGCCGGGGCTCTCACCCGGGGTGCAGCCGTCGACCTGGGTGTCGAGCGGGAACAGTGCGGTGCGGTCGCCGGTGACGGTGACCTCCAGCTGCGGCTTGCAGTTGCGCACGACGAGGCCCTCGGGCAGGGTCGACTCGTCGAGGGCGACGACGTAGTCGCCTTCGGCCTCCAGCGGCACCGCCCAGGTGCCGTCCTCGGCCGTCACGACCGTGGCGATCTCGGTGCCGTTCGCGTCGGTCACGGTGATCGACACGCCCGGTACGGGCTGCTCCTGCTGGTCGTCGAGTGTGCCGTGGACGCCGAGCGCTTCCTGTGCGCTCGCGCTGCTGCTCACCCCCAGACACAGCAACAGGCCGGCCAGCGCAGCCGACAGCAGCATCAATGCTCGTCTCAATGGGCCCCCTCGGGAGGTTTGGGCGTCGGAACCCGCCGCGTGCAACGTTCGAGAAACACGAAACGGCGGGAGTGAGTCGGATCTTAAAGAGACCTGGCTTACAACAGCACCTGTCGTTATAGAACCGTTGCAAATGTGGCGCGAATGTTACCGCGGCGCCGCCAGGGGCTCCTCCGTCGTGCCATGTGGCCGTTTCGGTCTGGTTCGGCACCAGTGAACACTGCATGGCGTTTCGCCCCTCCACCGCACCCCTGTATCGGCGGCCCGGTGCCCTGGGGCCACCGCGCCGATACTGGGTGTGAGAGGATATTGCCCGCTCGGGGCAGTAGCTCAGCTGGTTAGAGCAGGGGACTCATAATCCCTGGGTCGCGGGTTCAAGTCCTGCCTGCCCTACGACCACGTGCGTCTGAGGCCCCGCGCCGGCGCGGGGCCTTCTTCGCATACGCACCGCTTCCCGGGATTGCCCGAATCCGTTATGGTCGGAATCCGCATCAGTCCCTCCGACCCGGGAGCAGCACCCCATGGCAGAGCCTTCCAACGCCTCCGACATCACGACCTACGACGACCCTTCGCAGAAGGGGAACTGGACGAAGGCGGGCGAGGCGACCCCCGGCGTCAAGCAGTACCTGAACAGCGCCGGCGTCATCGAGCGGGCGATCGCGGAGGACGAGGTCTCCGCGGGGAACGCCGCGGTGACCGTCATGGCGGACATCGGCTCCCTCGCGCTCGAGGGCGCCGCCGCGTACGCGAACCCCCTGGGCATGCTCGTCAACGTCGGCCTCGACTTCGTGCTCGGTTTCTTCGAGCCCGCGAACAAGCTCCTCACCTGGCTCTCCGGCGACCCCGACAAGATGAGCGAGCTCCAGGAGCGGTGGCGCCAGTTCAAGGACGTCCTCATCTCCCTCCAGGGCGACGTGGACGCGGCCTGGCAGGACGCGCTGAAGACCTCCGACTCGCCGACGACCGAGGCCGCCAAGGACAAGGTCAACGGCATGGCCGCCGCGCTCGGCGGCATCGCCAACGCGATCTCGCAGCTCGAGTCCCACATCGGCATGGCGCAGATGCTGTCGAAGGCGGTCTACGAGCTCATCAAGGCGCTCCTGTCGGCGCTCATCGAGCAGGTCATCATCTACGGCCTGTGGGCGATCGCGGCGTCGTGGGCGTCCGGCGGCGCCTCGATCGCGACGTTCATCATGTGGGTGACCCGGTCCACCGCGATGGAGACCGCGACCATGGCCATGCGCGTCTCGCTCGCGAACTTCACCGGCAGCCAGCTCGCGCACCTCGGCACCGAGATCCTCTCCTCCACGTTCCGGCAGTCCTCGGCCGAGATGCTCCAGTGGGCCGGCGGCATGATCACCAACTGGGCCGGCGGCACCCAGGCCACCGGCGCGCCCGGCCGCGGCAACACCACGCCCGCGTCCGACAACCCCTCCGGCGACATGGCGACCTACACGAGCGTCGAGCCCGACGAGTTCGACGGCGTCGCCGACAAGCTCAAGGCCCTCCAGGGCAACGCCGACTCGCTGTCGCAGGCGGTCAACAGCGACACCGAGACCGACTTCTTCACGTGGGGCCTCGCCTGCAAGGGCTGGGTCGAGGGGTACAACTCGAACCGGGTCGAGCTCGCGGGCGACGTCGCCCTCATCTCGCCCGCGCTCGAGGGGAACGCCACGCGGTTCACGGAGGTCGCGACCGCGTACCGCGACGCCGACATCCAGGCCGCCGAGGACATCAAGGTCGCCGGAGGGAAGTAGTGCAGGACCTCGACCGCAAGGCCATCCCGAAGGACCTCGCAGGGTCCTACCGGCGCAACGGCGGCTTCTACGCCGACGCGCTGGGCCGGCCGCTGCGCTCGAAGCCCCTGCTCCACCGGGACGGCGCGGTCGAGGCACTCCCGTCCCCGCACCCCGCCTCCACCGGCCGGCCGCTCCCGCCGGAGGGCTCGGGCGTGCTCGAACTGGTCCTGGACGCGGCCGCCACCATGCCGGTCGCGGCCGTGGACGGGACCCCGGTCGCCGTCGGCGACGGCACCGTCCACGTCGTGCTGCCCGCCGGCCCGCACGCGGTCGACGTGCAGAGCGGCACCGCGTCCAGCCCGGTCGTCGTCGAGATCGAGGACGGCCGGACCGCGACCCTGGTGTGGCGCGAGGAGGCCGACCGGCTGACCGTCCACTTCGGTCCCAAAGTGGTCGATGCGTCGATCCCGGTCTCCCGCGTGTACCTGTACGAGTGGGCCGTCGTGACGACCGTCGTCTGCGGCCTGCCGCTCGGCGTCGTCAACCTGTTCAGCCTCGACTCGACCGCGAGCCGCGTCGTCCTCGCCGTGGTCGCGGTCCTGATCCTGGCGCTCGTCCCGCTGGCCCCGTGGCGCCGGCGCGAACGCGCCCGCCTCGCCGCGATCCGCCTCGAGCACCAGGGCCCCGGCATGTCGCGGCCGGTCCGCCACCCGTGGGACGGCCCCGACGCCGCCGACCGGCCCGCGCTCGTCGGCGACCGGCCCGCGTCCCTCCCCGACCACGCCCCCGGATACGGCGCGCTCCTGTTGCGCGCCAAGGCCCACCGGCACCTGTGGCGGGACGGCGACGGCGTCGTCGCCCGCGACGCCGAGCTCGCGGGCCTGCGGGCCGCGCCCCCGCGCGTCCGCGTCGACGGCCTGGAGCTCCCCGCGACCTGGGGCAACTGGTGGTACCCGGTGCGCCCGGGGACCCACACCGTCGAGTTCGAGGCCGACGGCGCCGCCGAGCGCCTCGAGTTCACCGCCGCGGAGGGCGCCGCCACCGCCGTCCGCGCCGAGGCCCACCTGTACGCCCACCGCGAGGACGACCGCATCGTCCGCGAGGCCGCGAGGCTGCGCCTCGAACCCGAGGCGTTCCGGCCCGAGTGGATGCACGACCCCGAGAAGCGGCTCGCGTACTGGAACTGACGTTCTGAGAGAGGAGAGCCGTCATGTACGGCGACATACACAGCAAACTGGCCGAGGCCCAGCGGCTCGCGGCCGAGACCGAGGCCGAGGCGGTGTCCGAGGACGGGGCCGTCCGCGTCGTGGCCGGCCCCGGCGGCGACGTCAGGATCATCGACCTGCGCATGAACGCGTTCGAGCTCAGCGGCTTCGAACTCGGCGAGATCACCACCGCCGCGGTCAAGGCCGCCACCGACGAGGCCGACCGCGAGCTCTCCGAGGCGATCCGCCGCACCCTCGCCGACGTGTTCGCCGCCGAGCGCGAGGAGCGGCAGTGAGCGACCAGCAGCGGCCCACCCCCGACCAGATCATGGCCGAGTTCGAGCGGATGCGCTCCGAAGCCGAGGCCACCCTCCAGCGGTACGAGCAGGTCAGCGCCGAACTCGGCGCCGACGCCGTCGAGGTCGTCTCCGAGGACGGCCTCCTCAGCGTCAGGCTCGACGCCAACGGCAAGGTCGACGCCATCGTCATCAACGAGGGCGCCATGCGCCACCGCCAGTCCATCGGCCCCGCCACCGTCGCCCTCATCCGCCGCGCCCGCGACCTCTACGCCCTCAAGACCGCCGAGATGGCCCGCCGCCTCGTCGGCGACAAGATCGACGTCGACGCCGTCCTCGCCCAATACCTCCCCAAGGACGGCCAAGGCCCCGGCCGCACCCCCCGCTGACCGAACCGACGAAGGCCCCGCCTACGGCGGGGCCTTCCTCGATCCCGAACGCCTGCAACGGTCCCGGTCGCCCGGCGACCTGGTCAGACAAGCTTTTCCAGATAGATCAGCTCGACGCCGGTCACTCCGGGGACGCGTCGGAACTCGCTGTACCCGCAGCGTTCGTACAGGCGGAGGTTCCTCTCGCTCTTGAACCCGGTGAAGAGCTCGAAGCGCCTGACGTCCCGCGTGGCGGTGGCCTCCAGAGCCGAGATGAGCCTCGTGCCGAACCCCTGGCCCTGGCGGTCCGGCGCCACGGCGAAGCGGCCGAGGCACAGACTGGCCTCGTCGACGCGGGCTCGGCCCGTGGCGACGATCCGCCCGTCCACCACCGCCTTGACGACGGTCGAGGCGGCGATCGCGGCGGCGACCTCCTCCAGCGTCTCGGTCAGCGGCGGCAGGAACGGCTCCCCGTAGAGCTGCGCCTCGGCGACATACGCCGCACGCTGCAAGGTGAGGATCTCGCCCGCATCCGCGGCGTCGGCCGCGGTGAAGAGGGGTTCGCGCATGTGCGGAGCCTAGGCCAGGCCCCGCACATGCGACAACGCGAATTCCGCGACTACCAGGGGACCGTGGTGTCCGCGTGGTATTCGAGGCCTTCTTGGAAGAAGCCGCCGTTGGGGCCGTCGTCGTCGAGGAGGGCGAGGTCGATGGCGACCTTGGCGGAGAGGGCGGGGTCGCGCCAGCCCTGGTTGTGGTTGAGGTCGGTCTTGGTGTAGCCGGGGGTCATGGCGTTGACCTTGACCGGGCCGTCCTTGAACTCCTTGGCGTAGGAGACGGTGAGCATGTTGAGGGCGGACTTGGAGGCGCCGTAGGCGCCGGCCTGCATCTGGGCGAAGTCGTGGTCGCCGGTCATGAAGGTGAGGGAACCGACCTCGCTGGAGATGTTCACGATGCGGGGGGCCGCCGACTCGCGGAGGAGCGGGAGGAAGGCGTTGGTCACCGCGATCACGCCGATCACGTTGGTCTCGAAGACCTTCCGCGCGGTCGTGGTCGTGAGCTCGCTCGTGTTCCAGCCGCCGTCGGCCAGGGCGATCCCCGCGTTGTTCACCAGGATGTCGAGCGACTCGACCTGCGCCGCGGCCTTCGCGATCGTGTCCTCGTCGGTGACGTCGAGGTGGAGGAACTCCGCGTCCACGCCTTCACCGCGGAGCTGCTCCACCGCCGCCTCGCCCAGCTCCACCGAGCGGGCCGCCGCGTAGACCTTGACGCCCTTCGCGCCGAGGCCCTTGGCGATCTCGTATCCGATTCCCTTGTTCGCGCCCGTGACGAGCGCCGTCTTCTGTGCCATGCACCGAGCCTGCGCCCGATTCCGGGACCTGCAAAGAGCACTGCTTATGGTGGTACATCCGGTACCTGGTTCCGCGGCGTGAAGCGGGGGATCATTGGCGCATGGACCGCCAGCAGCTCGCCGACTTCCTCCGCACGCGCCGTGCGGCCATCACGCCCGAAGGCGTCGGGCTGCCCAGCGGGCAGCGCCGGCGCACGCCGGGCCTGCGGCGGCAGGAGGTCGCGCAGCTCGCGGGGATCTCCGTGGAGTACTACATCCGCCTCGAGCAGGCGAGGGGCCCGAAGCCGTCGCGGCAGGTGCTCGGGGCGCTGGCGCGGGCGCTGGTGCTCGACCACGACGAGCGCGCGCACCTGTTCCACCTGGTCGACGAGCTGCCGGAGTCGGAGTGCCGGACCGCGGTCAAGGAGGTCCCGGCGGCGATCCGGAACCTGCTGGACGGGCTGAACGACTATCCCGCCTACGTCATGGACGCCTGCTACGACATGATCGCCTGGAACGACATGGCCGAGCGCCTCATGGGCTACCTCTCCGCCCTCGCGCCCGAGCAGCGCAACGTCCTGCGCACGAACTTCTCCAGCGGCGACGTGTCCGCGCGGCTCGCCGACCCGGCCGTGCGCCGGTTCCTCGCCGACAGCGTCTCCGACCTGCGCGCCTCGCTGGCGCGCAACCCCGGGGACCGCAAGCTCAAGGGCCTGGTCGACGAGCTGCTGCGCACCAGCCCGGAGTTCGGGGAGATGTGGGCCGACCACCGGGTCGCCCCGCGCCGGGCCCAGACCAAGCGGGTCGTCCACCCCGAGGTGGGCCCGCTGGAGTTCGACTGCCAGGTCCTCGACGTGCCGGGCACCGGGATGCGGCTGGTCATGTATGTGCCGCAACCGGACTCGGACACGGCGAAGGCGTTCCGGAGATTGGCGCAGCTCACTCCCGCAACCCCCGGTTCACCCGCGTAACGCGGCGGCGACGGACATCACCACGACTTTTCACCTCAGGGACTTTTACTCGTGCGGCGAGTGTTATTACGCTTAGACGCGGAGGAGCCAACCTCCGATCTTGATCAGCGACCGGTACGGCAAGGAAGCAGCCGGTGACAGCCTCAGCGTTCTCACCTCCTTCTCATTCCACCGGAGCCGCACTCATGCGCATGCCACTCTTCGCCATGTCCATCGGCGCGTTCGGCATCGGCACCGCCGAGTTCGCCATCATGGGCATCCTGCCCCAGGTCGCCGCCTCCCAGGGCGTCTCGCTCGCCCAGGCCGGCCTCGCCGTCTCCGCCTACGCGGTCGGCGTCGTCCTCGGCGCGCCCCTGCTCACCGTCGCCACCACCCGCGTCCCCCGCAAGCCCCTGCTGATCGGCCTGATGCTGGCCTTCGCCGCCGCGAACCTCGCGACGGCGCTCGCGCCCGACTTCGGGTTCCTGCTCGGCTCCCGGTTCGTCGCGGGCCTCCCGCACGGCGCGTTCTTCGGCGCGGCCGCCGTCGTCGGCGCCAGCCTCGTGTCCTTCGACCGCCGCGCCCGCGCGATCTCCGGGATCATGTCCGGCCTCACCGTCGCGACGATCATCGGCGTGCCGATCAGCGCCCTGCTCATCGGCCAGATCTCGTGGCGCTGGATCTTCGCGGCCGTCGCCGCGCTCGGCCTGGTCGCCGCCGCCGCCATCTGGGCCACCGTGCCCGACACCCGCGGCGTCATCGTCCAGACGAAGGCCGCCGACGAGATCCGCGCGATCCGCAGCAAGCGCGTCCTGCTCCCGCTCGTGACCGGCGCGGTCGGCTTCGGCGGCATGTTCGCGGCCTACACCTACCTGACGCCGATCCTCGAAGACGTCACCGGCATGAACGCCCTCGCCATCGCGATCACCCTCGCGGTCTTCGGCATCGGCCTCACGCTCGGCAACGTCCTCGGCGGCCACGTCGCCGACAAGGCCCCCATCCCGGGCCTGTTCGCGGCCTTCGCCACGATCGCGACCGTCCTCCTGGCGATGTACTTCACCATGAGCAACCCGGCCCTCGCGATCCTCGGGGTCCTGCTCATGGCGACCTCGTCGTCGCTGGTCGGCCCGATCATGCAGCGGCTCCTCCTCGACGGCGCCCACGAGGCCCCGTCGCTGGCGTCCTCGCTGCACCACGCGGCCTTCAACCTCGCGAACGCCAACGGCGCCTGGCTCGGCGGCCTCGCGCTCACGCTCGGCCTGAGCCTGACCGCGCCGATCCTCGTCGGCGTCGGCCTCGCGCTGGCGGGCCTGGTGCTCTCGATCCCGCTGGCCCGCGCCCACGCCGAGGCGCAGCTCCCGGCGATCGCGCCGGCCGAGCTCGTGACCGCGTCCTAGACGGCACGGCGAAGGCCCCTCGGAACTCGTTCCGAGGGGCCTTCCGCATACGTCAGGGGACCAGGACGACCTTGCCCGTGGTGCCCCGGTTCTCCAGGGCCCGATGGGCTTCGGCGGCCTCGGCCAGCTTGAACGGGTGCACGGCGGGGCGCAGCCGCCCGGCCGCGAGCTCGGCCAGCGAGCGCCGCTCGAGCGCCGGCAGGCCGCCCATCTTCGCGACGATCTTGGGTCCGAGCGCGCCGGAGACGGACAGGCCCCGGCCCACGATCTCCTCCACGGTGGCCTCGGTCGCCTTCCCGGCGGACCAGCCGAACACGACCATCCGAGCGCCGAACCCGAGCCGCTCGAACACGGCCCGGCCGACCTCGCCGCCGACCGAGTCGAAGAACAGGGTCGCCTCGCGGCCCTCCAGGGCCCGGTCGAGCACGTCGGCCCAGTCCGCGGCCCGGTAGTCGATCGCGGCGTCGGCGCCGTTCGCGGCGACCTGCCGCACCTTGTCGGCTCCGCCGGCCAGGCCGATCACATACGCGCCGGCGTGCTTCGCGGCCTGCACCAGGAGCGTCCCGATGCCGCCGGCGGCCGCGGGCACGATCACGACGTCGTCGGCCTGCACGGGCCCGACCGAGAGGATCAGCAGCGCGGTGCGCCCGGTCCCGATCATCGCGACGGCCTCGCCGAAGTCGACGCCCTCGCCGATCTCGTGCACCGACTCGACCTCGCGCACGGCCTGCTCGGCGTACCCCTGGGAGGCGAAGCCGAGGTGCGTCACGACCCGCTTCCCGATCCACGAGGGTTCCACGCCCTCGCCCACGGCGTCGACGATCCCGGCCGCCTCGCGCCCGGGGGTCGTCGGCAGCTCCGGCAGCGGGTACGGGCTGTCCTTGTCGCCGTTGCGGAACACCGTGTCGAGCAGGTGGACGCCGGCCGCCCGGACGGCGATGCGGACCTGGCCGGGGCCGGGCTCGGGGTCGGCGACCTCCTCGTACACGAGGACCTCCGGGCCGCCGAACTCGTGCTGTCGGATCGCGTGCATGTCGCTCGCCTCTTTCCATGTCGGTGGGTGTGCCGCAACCCTATGGGCCCTCCGACTGGCCCCGCATCCGTCGACCGACTGGAGCGTCAGTCGCGCCGGTGGCGGCCCCGCTGCGGGTCAGTCTCTTCCGACAGAGGCAGCGGGTTGATGCCGCAGGCGCGCAGCACCCCGCCGATGTCCCCGGGCAGGTCGACGCCGGTCCAGTGCGCCTGGAGCAGTGCCTTTTCTTCGGAGGTGAGAATTCGCTGCGTGATCCGATTCGCGTGCTTGACGATGAGGATCGAATCGACCTGGATCACGGCTTCCTGCTCATACCGGAGCGACATGATGAGCTGAGATACCGCGTCGACAAGGCTCCGGTCGACCTGCTCGTACAGCCGTCCTGTGCCGAAGGCCGCGTCCATGGCCGCGGACAATTCCATCGCGCGAGACTCCCGGTGGTTTCCACGGGGAGTGAGCCGAAATCGCTGGAAGAATGATCCGGTGACAGGAGGGTCGGTCTCGGAGATCTCCAGGCCCAGTGCTTTCAAGACTCGCCGATAGGCGGAGAGGGCAGCATCGCTTCTCTCCCCTTCCCCTAGGAAAATCACGCCGTCCGAGAGACCGTCAGCGCGCCGCCGCCCCAAAGGCTGGTACTCCGCGACCGGTCCGTGTTCAAGGGGCGCCTCCCGCTGGAACGCCCGGCTGCCGATCGGCCGCGGGTCGAGGTTCAAGGCGGTGAACAGGGCCGCGGCCTGCGCGCGGTGCGCCTGGGCCGCTTCGGCGTCGCCGGCCGCGGCGTAGGCGTCGGCGAGCGCGGCGAGGCTGCGGGCCTGGCGGAGCGGGTCGGGCATGGCCGCGAAGACGTCGACGGCCTGGCGGCCGTACTTGACGGCGGCGCGCATCCGCCCGTCGGCGGCGAACAGCCGGCACAGCACGCGGGCCTTGACCGCGAGGGTCTCGGAGGTCTCGTACCGGCCCAGGCCCTCGACCTTGACCAGTGCGTCGCGGGCGGCGTCGAACTGGCCGGTCTCCAGGTACAACTCGGCAAGCGCGTACGTGTACAGCAGCTGGTGGCGCCAACTGCTCACCTGTTCGACGAGTTCGAGTCCGCGCAGGAGTGCGGCCTCGGCGCGGGAAAGGTCGCCGTCGGCGCTGTGGACTGCCGACTGCCGGAAGTACAGTCGGGCCCGGTAGTACTTGGACGGGTGTCCGCGGAGCATCTCGCCGATCTCGCGGCACAGCTCGTCGGCGGCGGAGATGCGCCCGAGGTCCACGTACAGGCCGGTGAGCGTCAGCAGCGGGTACACGGTGGTCGGGCCCTCGGGGGCGGCCGCGTCGAGTTCGCGGGCCTTGAGCAGCAGCGCCTCGGCCTCGGCGAAGATCCCCATGTGCCGTAGCACCGTGCCCAGCGAGGTGAGGACCTCGACCTGCACGTACCGCTTCCCCGACGCCTCGGCGGCGACCACGGCCTCGCGCAGCAGCGACACGGCCTCGCGGTACCGGCCGAGCTGGATCAGCGTCGTCGCGAGGTCGTTGCGGGCCTTGCCCGTCGCGTCGCCGTGCGGGGTGCGCCGCAGGTTCTCCAGGGTCTTCTCGGCGAACACCTTCGACTGGTGCATCTCGCCGGAGGCGTACGCGACGGCGTCGGCGAGCGCGTACGCGCGCACCGCGTCCATCGGCTCGGCCGACTCCACGCCGGTCTCGATCGCCAGCTGCGCCACCTTCGCCAGCTCGGGCAGCTCGTACGGCGAGTCCGAGCTCTCCTCCCGGTATCCGGCGTCGGCGAACGCGACGAGCCGGGTGAGCAGGCGCGACACCGTGGGGTGCCCGTTCCATTCGAGGAACACCGCGACGATGTTGCGGTACTCCTCGACCGGGAGCCGCGAGGTGCCCTTGGCGTACCACTCCACGACCTGCTCGCGAAGGCGCTGGAGCCCGGCCGGGTCGAACGCCGCCTCGGCCTTCTGCCGCGCGTACTCGCGCACGAGGTCGTGGAACCGGTAGCGGCCGGGCCGGAACTCCTCGACCCGGTGGGCCGCCACGAGGTTGGCGAGGATGCGCTCGGCCGCGGCGGGTTCCCACGTGACGAGCGCGCACGCGAGCCCCTTCGAGAAGTCGGTCCCCGGCAGGCACGCGAGGTTGAGGTACAGCAGCTCCTCTTCGGGTTCGAGGGCCTGGTAGGACAGGTCGAACGCGGCTGCGACGGTCATCGTCGGGTCGCCTTCGACGGCGAGGTGCGCGAGCCGGTCGCGTCCTTCGAGCGCGGTCGCGGTCTCGGCGAGGGTGGCCTGCTGCCCGTCGAGGTTGGTGCCGACGATCCGCAGCGCGAGCGGCAGGCCCGCGCACAGCTGCACGATCCGCTGCGCCGCTTCGGGTTCGCGCGCGACCCGTTCGGCTCCGATGAGGCTCTCCAGGAGCCGCACGGACTCGTCGGCGTCGAGCGTCCCCACGGTGACCTGCCGGACGTCGCGCAGCGCGGCCAGATCCGGGAGGCGCGACCGGCTCGTGACGACCGCGACGCATCCGGCCGTCGCCGGGAGCAGCTGGAGCACCTGCTGGGAGTTGCGGGCGTTGTCGAGGATGACGAGGGTCCGGGTGTCGGCCAGGCGCGAGCGCAGCAGCGCCGACGCCTCGTCCGCGTCGGAGGGGATCGCCTCGGTCGGGACTCCCAGGGCCCGCAGGAACCCCGCGAGCGCGTCCAAAGGTGTCAAAGGCGCGGCCCGGTCGAAGCCGCGCAGGTTCACGTACAGCTGCCCGTCGGGGAACTGCTCCCGGACCCGGTGCGCCCAGTGCAGGGCGAGGGTCGTCTTCCCCGACCCGCCGATGCCGGACAGGACCGCGACCTGCGGCCCCGGGCCCAGGAGCGCGTCCAGTGCCTTGAGCTGGCCGGAGCGGCCGGTGAAGTGGACCGAGTCGGCCGGGAGCTGCGCGGGCGCGGGGAGGCGGCGGCGTCCCGCGGCCGGGGGCGTCGCGGCGGCCTGGAGCCCGGGGTCGTTCCGCAGGATCGCGGTGTGGAGCTCCTTGAGGCGCTGGCCGGGGTCGATGCCGAGCTCTTCGGCGAGCTGGCTCCGGATGGCCTCGTACGCGTCGAGGGCCTCGGCGGGCCGGTCCTCGCGGTACAGCGCGGTCATGAGCAGTTCGGCGGCGTGCTGGCGGTACGGGTGCCGGTCGAGGACGCGGCGCAGGTCGGCGACCACCGAGACGCCGGTGGCCAGTTCGAGTTCGAGTTCGGCGCGGGACTCCTCGGCGGCGGCGCGCTCCTCGTCCCAGCGCAGCGCCCCCGCCTCGATGAAGTGGCCGCTCAGCCCGGCGAGCGCGGGGCCGCGCCACAGGTCGAGGGCTTCGCGGAGGCTCTCCAGGCCCGCTTCGGGTTCGGAGGCGGCGACCTGCTCGCGGGCGATGCGGGCGGCCCGCTGGAACCGGAGGGCGTCGAGCTTCTCGGGGCGCACGCGCAGCCGGTAGCCGTCGCCGACGGTCTCCAGTTCGCTGGTCCCGGCCCGCAGCAGGAGGCCGCGCGCGGTGGCGACGGTGTTCTGGATCTGCCGCTTGGCCGTCGCGGGCGGGTCCTCGCCCCAGACCGCGTCCACGAGGCGGTGCAGGGGGATCACGGTGCCGGGCTCCAGGAGCAGCACGGCGAAGAGCCGGGGGAGGGTCCGGCCCGTGAGCGCAACGGGGCGGCCTTCCCACGTCAGTTGCAGCGGTCCGAGGATGCCGAAGTCCAAGGGCGCCACCTCCCAGGGGAGTCGAGGTGCGGCGGTTCGGAATTAGCGGATCGCTCCAGTCTATGGGCATTTGCTGATCATTTGGGAACGCTCGCAAGGTGAATCGCTCAGTGAACGAGCGGTGGCGCTCAGGAGGCGCGCATGCATGCGCAGCCTGCTCGTGAAGGACTCGTGAACCTGTTGACATGCGGTTATCGGATTCTCGACACAACGAGCACCTATCCGAGGAGGACCGATGTTCACGACACAGCGTCCCGAGGCGCAGACGAGTCCCAGAGAGGCCCGCGCCCGATTCCGCCAGGGGCTGGTCGCGCACACCAGCGGCTGGTCCCACGGGTTCGTCCAGGCCAACCTGGTGAGCGTGCCGCGCCGCCACGCGATCGCCCTGCGCCGCTTCGCGGTCCGCAACCCGCGGGCCTGCCCCCTGCTGGACGTGGTCGCCGCCGGCGACTACTGGACCGACCTCGCCGTCGGCGCCGACCTCCGCCGCGACCTGCCCGCCTACCGGGTGTGGAGCCGCGGCGAGCTCGTCGCCGAGCCGTCGAGCGTGGTCGACTACTGGGGGAGCGACCTCGTGACGTTCCTCGTCGGGTGCACGTTCACGTTCGAGCCGTTCCTGGAGCGGGCCGGCATCCCCCTGCGCCACCTGGAGCAGGGCGTCAACGTCCCCATGTACCGCACCAACCGCAAGGCCCTGGGCGCCACGCGCTTCCGCGGCCCCGTCGTCGTCTCCATGCGGCCGGTCCCCGAGCACCTGGTCGACCTCGCCGCCGGGATCACCATGGACATGCCGTACGCCCACGGCTCGCCCGTCCACGTCGGCAGCCCCGCGGCCATCGGCATCCGCGACCTCGACCGGCCCGACTTCGGCGAGCCGGTGCGCCTGCACCCCGGCGACGTCCCGGTGTTCTGGGCCTGCGGCGTCACCCTGCAGGAGGCCGTCGTCAAGGCGAAGCTCCCGTTCGCGATCTCCCACGCGCCCGGGCACATGCTCATCACGGACCGGCGGGCCAGGCCCAACGGGACCGGCGAGATCAGGATCATCCGGTGAGCGGCGGCACGGTCACACCGCGCCCGCCGAGGCCGCGGCCGGCTCCGGGAGGCGGAACATTCCCAAAAACCGCTCCGCCATCGCCTGATCGCCCTGGACGGTGACGCGCCCGGCGTGCATCGACACGTCGAGGCTGCGCCCGCCGAGGGTGAGCCGCTTCAACGTCTCCGCGTCGGTGCGGATGACCGCGTGCGGGTGCTCGGGCCGGCCGGGCGCGAGGATCAGCTGCGCGTCGATGATCTCCGCGATGAACGGCCGGTCCCCGACCCACAGCTCGAACGCCGCGTCGAAGCCCTGCGCCGCCTGCGGCATGAACAGGCTCCGCATCGACAGGATCAGCGCGTCGGCGCCCATCGGCGCGTCGAGCGGGAACGCCGCCGACCGCGCGCCCCAGCGCAGCAGCAGCACGATCGCCCCTTCGAGCTCGCGGCCCCACTCGGTCAGCTCGTACACCTTCGACGCCGCCGGGGGCGGCAGCCGCCGCTTCCCGATCACCCCGGCGGACTCCAGCTCCCGCAGCCGCTGCGAGAGCACGTTCGCGCTCGCGCCGTGCAGGCCCGAGCGGAGGTCGGTGAAGCGCTTGGGGCCGAGCAGGAGCTCGCGGACGATGAGGAGCGACCAGCGCTCGCCGACGAGGTCGAGCGCGTGGGCCGCGGGGCAGCCTTCGCCGTAGGTGCGCACCGGTGGCCTCCAGAATTCCTGCGGGGGAGCGAACCCGCAGGTGAATCGCAATGCGGTAGTTCCCGTTCATCCTATGGTCCCGTTCCGCGAGCGACAAGTCCTGGTAAATGACCGGAAGATCTCGGAACGGTAACGTGAGGTCGGTAAAAGATGGGTTACCGAGCGCCCGTCGCGCTTGCGGCGGCGCGGATCGTGCGGCACCATTCAGGGCGTGCCTGAACTGACCGCCTCCTCGCTGATGGAGCACCACGAAGCCGCCAAGACGCTCGTCTCGCTCCTCGAAGGCAACGGCCGGTTCGTCGCCGGCGAGCCGCGATACAAGCGCGACATCACGTCCGCGCGACAGCACGCGCTCGGCCAGACGCCGACCGCCGCCGTCTTCACCTGCATCGACTCGCGCGTCACCGCTGAGTCCGTGTTCGACTGCGACTTCGGCCAGCTCCTGGTCGTGCGCACCGCCGGCCACGTGCCCGACCGGGCCGCCGTCGGCTCCCTCGAGTTCGCCGCCGCTGAACTAGGCGTCTCCCTCGTGATCGTCCTCGGGCATGAGCGCTGCGGCGCCATCAACGCCGCCCTCCACGCGGTCGAGGACGACACCCACGACCCGCGATCCGACTACCTCGTCGAGCAGCTGTGGCAGCCCGCCTCCCAGGCGCTCGCCGAGGCCTCGGAAGGCGAGGACGCGGCCCCGAAGGCCCTGCGCCTCCAGGTCCGCCGCACCGTCGCCGACCTCGGCCGCCGCGCGAACCTCGACGGCGTCCTCATCGCCGGCGCCGTCTACGACCTCGACACCGGCGAAGTGACGCTCATCGAGGAGAACTGACCGCCCGCGGCTGTCACAATCGGGGTATGAGCGACCAACCCTTGACCGGGGCCGAGATCGAACTCGCCCTCTCCGAACTGCCCGGCTGGAGCCACGAGCACGACCACCTGGTCCGCACGTGGACCTTCGACGGCCACCTCCAGGCGCTCGCCGCCGCCACCGGCGTCGGGCTCCTCTCCGAGCGCCGCAACCACCACGCCGACCTGACCATCGCCTACAACCGGCTGACGGTCTCGGTGACCTCGCACTCGGCCGGGAACAAGGTCTCCGCCAAGGACACCGACCTCGCCGGCGCGGTCGCCGAGCTCCTCGACTGAGGGCCGCACCCGCACCACCCGCCCCGCACCGGAAACCAATGTGTACGAACGGTGCGGGCGGGGAACCCCCGCGGGCAACACGACCCCGGGAGCACGTCATGGACGCTTTCGCCATCCGCCCCACCCGAGCGCACCGTCGCATGGCCCTCTACCGGCTGTCCCAGGCCCGCAGGCGCGGCGCCATCGACGACGCCGAGTACCAGCTGCGCCGCCAGCTCGCGCGCCGAGCCGAGACCCTCGCCGACCTCCAGGCGCTCCTGGAGGACTTCGCCACCGACTACGAGCAGGGCCGCGACCACTGGCGCTACGGGCGCTGGCGCCGCCCCGTGCGCGAAGGCCACGAGCTGGAGATCCAGCGCTTCATCGGCATCGCGATCATCGTCATCGCGCTCGTGGTGGTCTTCGCCGTCGTCTACGGCGTGATCGCGGTCGTCGACCGCGTGAACTGAACCGGACGGCGCTGCCGCATCGGCCTCGGCAGCGCCGCCCGGCGTCTCACTCAGGCGCGGTGAGCGCCTGAAGCTTCTCCTTGAGCCCGTCGAGGGCGTCGATGATCCACGGCATCTCCACCGGGTACCTGGACACGAGGGCCGCGAGGCGCTCGGAGTCATTCTCCCCGTAGATCCCCGTGACGGCGACCCGCACCGTCAACGACTCCGGGTCGTCGCCGAACGCGCTGCCCGGCAGGACCACGATCCCGAACCGCTCCAGCAGGACCCGCGCCAGGTCCGCACTCGTGGCGATACCCCAGCGCGCCGCCAGTGAATCCCGCAGCGGCCCGAAATCCGGCCACACGTAGAACCCGCCCTGCGGCGGGGCCACCTCGCACCCGGCTGCGGTGAACACCTCGGCGACGGCCGTCGCGACCGAGCCGTGCAGGCGCCGCGCCAGCGCCACCCGCTCGACCAGCTCCTGCGGGTCGGACCAGGCGTACGCGGCGGCGTGCTGCATCGGCATCGGCGTCGAGGACCACAGCTCGGAGGCGATGCCGCGCACCGACTCGCGCAGCCGCTCGCCCAGCGGCGAGTCGGGGAAGCGCGCCGCGCCGACCCGCCAGCCGCCGAGCGCGTAGTTCTTCGACAGGGACGTGGTGGTCACGGTCCGCTCCGGCGCCCACGCGGCGGGGGAGGGGAACGCGCCCGGCTCGAACACGAGGTCGCGGTAGATCTCGTCGGCGGCGATCACGAGGTCCAGCTCCCGCGCGGCCTCGCACAGGGCCTTGACCGACTGCTCGGAGGCGAGCCGCCCGGTCGGGTTGTCCGGCAGGGTCACCACCACGATCCGCGGGTCGCGGCCGGCCCGGCGGGCCTCGCGCACGGCGGCGGTCATGGCCTCGGCGTCGGGGACGCCGCCCTCGCCCGCGGGCACCGGCACCCGGATCGGGTCGCGGCCGAGGAGCTGCGACTGAGCCGCGTACGACACCCAGGCGGGCTTCGGCAGGACCACGTCGCCCCCGGCGGCGTGAAGGAGCGCGAACAGCAGCGGCTTGGAGCCGGGGCCCAGGAGCACCTGCTCGCCGCCGGTGGGGATCGCGCGGCGCGTCCAGTACCCGGCGGCGGCGTCGCGGGCCGCGTCGATCCCGGCCACGGGGCCGTAGGAGATCTGCCCGGCGGCCTGCACGAGGCGCTGCCTGAGCAAGGGGTGCACGGGGATTCCCGCTTCGCCGAACCCGAGCGCCAGCACCTCCTGCCCGGCGGCGCGGCGCGCGGCGATGGCTTCGTTGGCGGCGAGGGTGGCGGAGACGGTCACAGAGGACTCCTCGTTGGAACGGTGTTCGGACGGACACCACCCTCCTCTTCGGGGAGCATCATCGCAAGTATTTCTACCTTTCGCCGAGGATAAGATTTGCTTATGCTCGACGTACGCCGCCTGCGCCTCCTCTACGAGTTCGCCGCCCAGGGATCGATATCCGCAACTGCCGTGGCCACCGGCCAGACCGCCTCCGCGGTCTCACAGCAGTTGGCCGCCTTGGAGAAGGACACCGGCGTGGCCCTTCTCGAACGCACCGCCCGCTCGGCCCAGCTGACCGACGCCGGACGCCGCCTCGTCGAGCACACCGCCCGCATCCTGGAGGCCATCGACGCCGCCGAGACCGACCTCGCCGCCGAGTCCGCCGAACCGCGCGGACGCGTCACCCTCACCGCGTTCCCCACCGTCGCCGTCGCCCTGGCGGGGCCGATCGTGCGGCGCCTGCGCCGCCACCCCGAGCTCCAGATGGTGCTGCGCCAGCAGCACACCGTGTCCGAGTCGCTGGCACGCGTGCGCTCGGGCGAGATCGACCTCGCGCTCATCGACGACTGGTCGGGCCAGCGCCGCCCGGCCGCCGTCGGGCCGCTGACCTTCCACCACCTCGTGAAGGACCCGCTCGTCGCGGTCCTTCCCGCACGGCATCCCCTGGCGGAGAAGGAGGTCGTGTCGGCGCACGCGCTGGCGGGGGAGCCGTGGATCGCCTCGCCCGCGGGCGAGCCGTCGCGCTCGGCGCTCGACCGGCTGTGGCGCGCGGAGGGGATCTCCGCCCCGGTCTCGGAGTTCGAGGGCCTCGACACGATCCTCACGCTGGTCGCGAAGGGCCTCGGCGTCACCGTCGCGCCGTGGATGGCCGCGGCCGAGCGCCGCGACGTCGCCGTGCGCGCCATCGCCGAGGAGCTGCCCGGCCGCGACGTCTACGTGGTCCACCGGACGGCGTCCACGGGCCGCCCGGCCGTCATGACCGTCCTCCAGGCGCTGCACCAGGCCGCCCGCAAGCTCATGACGGCGGCCGAGCGGTTCTGATGTGTCGTACCCCCGCGGCACCCTTGCAGTAGGGGTACCGCGGTCCGACACCCCCGACCTCGGGACCGGGCGCGACGCCGCACCCCCGCGTCATCCTTGTGTGAGAGGGCAGTGGCCCGGCCTCGGCGCGCGGTCAGCCCAGATGCGAAGGCGGGTACGGCGACTCCTCGCCGTCCCACCCGCTGCCCTCGGGCTGCGGCTTCGGGCGGGGCCGCTTCGGCTCCTTCTCTTCGGGCTCCTTCGGCTTCGGCCGCCACCGCACCAGGTACGCCGCGAGCCAGGTCGTGATCGGCACGGCCGCGATGAGCCCGAGCGTGCCCGCGACCGACCTGACGATCTCCGTGGCGATGGTCTGGCTCGTGAGCACCTGCTCCAGCGGCCGGTTCGCCGCGGCGATGAGCACCAGCAGCGGCAGCGACGCGCCCGCGTACGCGAGCACCAGCGTGTTCACCACCGACGTCAGGTGGTCGCGCCCGACCCGCATGCCCGACTTGAACAGCCGCGCGTGACCCCAGCTCGGATTGGCCTTCGCGACCTCGTCCACGGTGGCCGCCTGCGAGACCGTCACGTCGTCGATGACGCCGAGCGCGCCGATGAGGATGCCCGCGAGCAGCAGCCCCGACATGTCGATCGGGTACTGGAGCGAGAGGTTCGTCGTGTTCTCGTCGAGGACCCCGTTCAGCTCCGCGAGGTTCACCGCGGCCTCCGCGAGCAGCACCGTCAGCACCAGCGAGGCGAGCGTCCCGACCACCGCCACGGTCGTCGTCCGGTTCCAGCCGTGCGAGAGGTACAGCGACACCAGCATGATCGCGGCCGCGCCGACGATCGCGACCATCACCGGCGAGGACCCGTCCAGGACCGCCGGGACCATGAACAGCAGCACGATCGCGAACGTCAGCCCCAGGCTCACCAGCGACCGCAGCCCCTTCCAGCGGCCGAACGCGACCACCGCCAGCGCGAACGCGATCACCAGCGCCCACAGCGCGCCGGCCCGGTCGTGGTCGATGACGTGGAACTGCTGGCCCGACACCGCCTCGGGCGTGTAGATGAGGATGACGTCGTCGCCCACGGCGACCACGGGCGCGCCCGGACCGCTGGGGATGTCGGTGACGACCTCCTCGCCGCTCCGGTCCCCGCTGGTGAGGCGCACGACGACCTCGCCGCACACGGTGACGACCTCGGCCTCCTCCGGCGTGCACTCGGTCTCGGCCACGGCGATCACGCGGCCGTCGACCTCGGTCCCGTACTCGTCGGTCTGCGCGTCCTCGACCCCTTGGGGCCACAGCAGGACCAGGCCCAGGATCGTGGCGACCGCGGCCGGGACCAGGATCCACAGCGCGGCGCGGGGGACGGCGTCGTCGGGGACGGCATGACTGTGACTGTGCTTCACCGGATCGTGGTTCACGTCGGTGAGCTTACGGTCCCCCGGCCGCCCGGGCGCGCAGCAGCGCGCCATGGGCGGCCACAGCGGACAATCGCTGTCAAACCGTCTCTATCACCTGCGAATGTTCTCTGTAGCGCTCCAGTCGCTTTGTGTCAGTTCGTCACACGTCTACGGGATCGACCCACCGGACCGCGGAGTAATTGCGCCACAAGTGGAGCAGTGCCGGGTCTCCGTGAACGGCGAGGTCGTCGAACGGCAGCCGGTTCCACAGCGCCAGGTACAGCAGCTCCACCGGGCCCTCGATGACGCAGTGCGGGGACTCGACCTCGCTGAACGTCACGAGCGGACCCGTGTCGGTGGGGTGCACGTACCAGTCGCCGCGTCCCGGCGGCAGATCGGTGGCGTGGATGTGGAGCACTGACGGCCGCAGTGCCCGCACCCTGCTCGACGGGCGGCCGTGGAACCCCAGCAGCAGCTCGTCGATGCCGTCGGCCGCGAAGTCGCGGCCGACCGGTGATATCTCGTCGCCTCGCGCCTGTTCGGCGTCGACGCGGTGGATGGTCGTCTCGTGGGCCTGTCTGCGGACCCAGAAGCGGCGTGAGGACTGAGCGGGGAACACCTGCCAGCACTGGAGGTCGTCGGGGGCGGCCTCCAACACGGCAGCGAGCCGCAGGAGACCCTCTCTGACCCAGTCGACCAGCAGGTCGTCATGGGGCGTGGGCCCCACGATCCGCTGGAAGTCCTGCTTGCGGGGATCGTAGGGCAGGGCTCCGCCCACGATCGCCGCCGCCCAGCGATGGACGGTCCCGATATGGGTCAAGAGATCCTTGACGATCCACCCCGGGCAGGTGGGCACAAGCGCGTTCAATGCGAGTTCCCCACCAGCGACAGCGATCCGCTCCCCTTCGGTCCGCAGCACGTTGATTTGATCGCCGATGTTCATCCCCTGAAGTTTCGCACCTGTGTCGTGAATTACGCAAGTTCGGCTCATGGACCGATACAGAAGCGTTAAACCTGCCCAGCACTGGCGAGACGGACGCGAATCGCCCTCCGGCACACGCGGAACTCCAGCGCACTCCCGTTCGGGGCGTAGGTTCGAGGGATGCAGCACCGGCTCATCGTCGTCACCGACCGGCACGGGTGCCCGCGCCCGCTGGTCGACCAGGTCGCGCTCGCGCTGCGCGGCGGACCGTTCGCACTCGTCCTGCGCGACAAGGACCTCCCGTGGGAGGAGCGCCACCGGCTGGCCGCGGAGGTCGGCATCATGGTGGCCGAGGCGGGCGGGGTCCTCATCGTCGCCGACCCCGAGGGGCCGGTCGCCGCGGCGCACCTCTCCGCGCGCCGGGCGGTGCCCGATCCGCGGCCGGTGCTCGTCGGCCGCTCCGTCCACGCCGGCGAGCCGATCGACCCCGGCCTGGACTACTGCACCTACTCCCCGGTGTGGGCCACGGACTCCAAGCCCGGGTACGGCCCGGCGGTCGGGCCCGCCGCGCTGGCCGACGTCTGCGCGGCGAGCCCGGTACCGGTGTACGCGCTCGGCGGCGTGACCGGGCCCGACCGCGCCCTCGCCGCCCGGGAGGCGGGGGCGGCGGGGGTCGCGGTCATGGGCGCGGTCATGCGCGCCGAGGAACCGGAGCACGAGATCCGCGCGCTCCGGGGCGCCCTGGTCTAGAGCCCGCTCTAGCGGTCGAGGCCGTTGGCGCCGATGACCTTCGAGTAGTACTTCGCGCTCGCCTTGGGCGTGCGCTGCTGGGTCGCGTAGTCGACGTGGACGATGCCGAACCGCTTGTCGTAGCCGAAGGCCCACTCGAAGTTGTCCATGAGGGACCAGGCGGTGTAGCCGCGCACGTCGGCGCCCGCCTCGATCGCGTCGTGGACGGCCGCGATGTGCGAGCGCAGGTAGGCGACGCGCTCGACGTCGTCGATCTCGCCGTCCGCGCCGGGCCCGGTCGGGTACGCCGCGCCGTTCTCGGTGACCATCGTGGCGACGCCGTAGTCCTTGTGGATGCGCACCAGCAGGTCGGTCAGGCCGGTCGCGTCGATCGCCCACCCCATGTCGGTGAACTCCAGGCCCTCGGGGGTCCAGCCCTCGACGCCGACGGTGCCGGGGCCGACGGGGCTCTCGGGCTCCTCGGGGTTCATGCGGAACCAGGACGGGCTGTAGTAGTTGACGCCGAGCAGGTCGATCGGCTGGTTGATCTGTGCCAGGTCGCCGTCCTGCACGAAGGACCAGTCGGTGTGCCGCCGGGTCCGCTCGATCACGTCCGCGGGGTACTCGCCGCGCAGGATCGGGTCGAAGAAGACGCGGTTGGCGATGCCGTCGACGATCCGCACCGCCTCCTCGTCGCCGCGGCAGTGCGTCGGGTTGAGCACGATCGAGACCTGGTCGGCCCCGGCGGCGCGCAGCGCCTGCACCGCCAGGCCGTGGCCGAGGTTCAGGTGGTGCACGGCCGCGAGCGCGGCGGCGGGCTCGGTGCGGCCGGGCGCGTGGTGGCCGTTGCCGTAGCCGAGGTACGCGGCGCACCACGGCTCGTTCAGGGTCCACCAGGTGTGGACGCGGTCGGAGAGGCGCGCGCCGACGATCGCGGCGTACTCGCCGAAGCGCTCGGCGGTCTCGCGCGCGGGCCAGCCGCCGCGGTCCTCGAGCGACTGCGGGAGGTCCCAGTGGTAGAGCGTCGGCATCGGCTTGATGCCGGCCGCCACGAGCTTGTCGACGAGGCGGTCGTAGAAGTCGAGGCCGGCGGGGTTGGCAGGGCCCGAGCCGTCGGGCTGGATGCGCGGCCACGCGATGGAGAACCGGTAGGTGTCGACGCCGAGGGAGGCCATGAGCGCCACGTCCTCGTCGAGCCGGTGGTAGTGGTCGCAGGCCACGGCCCCGGACTGCCCGCGCCAGGTCTTGCCCGGCGTGGCGGAGAACGTGTCCCAGATGGACGGGCCCCGGCCGTCCTCGTTCGCCGCGCCCTCGATCTGGTACGAGGCCGTCGCGGTTCCCCACAGGAATCCCTCGGGGAAGGTCAGCTGCGTCATCGGATGGCACCTTTCTCCGCCGCGCAGCCGGGTGGGGGCGCGGCGCGGATGGAAACGAGTTGCCGGGCGCTGGAATGATACGTCATTGGTATCGCTCCCATCGACCGGGTGCGGACAGATATCGATCCAATCGCACCCGGTAACGATTCAGCAATGCACACTTGACATTCAGTGTTACCCAGAGCACCATTGCCAGCGTCGCCCCAACGGCGGGTGAGGCAGTCCCTACCTGGGGCGGAAGTAGTGAGAGCGCTTCCTTTCAGGCGGGGACAGGGAGGCAGTCGGACTCGCCGGGCGCACGAAACCTGCGAAGAGAGGGAAACCCCGATGAGCAAGACCCGACGTATCTCCTGCCTAGCGGCTGCCGCCAGCGTCCTCGCGCTCGCCGCGGCGGCGTGCGGCGCTCCCGAGGAGGAGGAGAACGACCGCGGCGCCGTCCCGGACGACGCCACCGACTGCGCCAACTACGAGTCGTACGGCGACCTGGAGGGCCAGACCGTCACGGTCCTCGGCTCCATCCGCGACGCCGAGGCCGACGAGATGGTCGAGGCCTGGGAGTACTTCCAGTCCTGCACCGGCGCCACCGTCGAGTACGAGGGCACCGGCGAGTTCGAGTCCGACATGGCCGTCCGCGTCGACGGCGGCAACGCGCCCGACGTGGCGCTGTTCCCGCAGCCGGGCCTCATGTCCAACTTCACCGACACGCTGGTCCCCGCCTCGGAGGAGCTCACCGCGCTCACCACCGAGGGCTGGACCGAGGACTGGGTCAACTACGGCACCATCGACGGCACGCTGTACGCCGCGCCGCACTCCTCGAACGCGAAGTCCTTCATCTGGTACTCGCCGACCTTCTTCGCCGACAACGGCTACGAGGTCCCGGCGACCTGGGACGAGCTCATCGCCCTGTCCGACCAGATCGCCGCCGACGGCATGACCCCGTGGTGCGCCGGCTTCGAGTCCGGCGGCGCCACCGGCTGGCCGGGCACCGACTGGATCGAGGACATCGTCCTCCGCGAGAGCACCGACCTGTACGACCAGTGGGTCAGCCACGAGATCCCCTTCAACGACCCGCAAATCATCGCGGCGATCGAGAAGGCCGGCACGGTCCTCGGCAACGAGGAGTACATCTACGGCGGCACCGACACGATCAGCGCCACCGCCTTCCAGGAGGCGGGCTTCCCGATCCTCGACGGCGGCTGCGCGTTCATGCGCCAGGCGTCCTTCTACGGCGCGATGTGGCCGGCCGACACGAACGTGGCCGAGGACGGCGACGTGTTCGCGTTCCGCTTCCCGGAGACCAACGAGGGCGACAACACCATGCTCGTCGGCGGCGAGTTCGTGGCCGCGTTCTCCGACTCCGAGGCCACCGAGGCGTTCCGCCAGTTCCTCGCCTCCGAGCTCTACCACAACGCCCGTCTCCAGACCGGCCCGTGGAGCACCGCCCGCCTGGGCGTGGACCCGGCGAACGCGACGACGCCGATCAACCAGTTCGCGACCGAGATCCTGACCGACCCGGCCGTCACCGTCCGCTTCGACGGCTCGGACCTCATGCCCGGCTCGGTCGGCGCGTCCTCCTTCTGGACCGGCATCATCCAGTGGGTCGACGGCGACAAGACCGCCCAGCAGATGGCCGACGAGATCGAGGCGTCCTGGCCGTAACCGGCCGGTGCGACTGAACGAGAAGCCGAGCGGGGCCCACCGGCCCCGCTCGGCCCATTGCCCGGACACAACTGGAGCCGCTCGACGTGAACTTCTCCGCTTACATCGACCGATTCGGCCTGCTCGCCGTCGGCCTGGTCGCCTTCGCGGCGGTCCTCCTGGCCCTCTACGGCTTCGCCGAACTCGCCTCGCGACGCGACCGCAACCGCGCGGTCGCCTTCGTCTTCCTCGCCCCGGCCGTGCTCTTCCTGCTCGTCGGCCTGGTGTACCCGGCCGTGCGCACGGTCGTGATGTCGTTCTACGACGCGAAGTCCGAGAACTTCGTCGGGTTCGACAACTACGTCTGGGCCGTCACCGACCCCGACGCCCTCCAGATCCTCGTCAACACCGCCATGTGGATCGTCATCGTCCCGATGGTGTCGACCGCCCTCGGCCTGGTCTACGCCGTCCTCATCGACGGCCGCGCCGGCGAGAAGGTGTACAAGGCGCTGGTCTTCCTGCCGATGGGCATCTCCTTCGTGGGCGCCTCGATCATCTGGAAGTTCGTCTACCAGTACAACGGCGCCGGCGGGGAGCAGATCGGCCTCCTGAACCAGGTCATCGTGTGGCTCGGCGGCTCGCCGGTCAACTGGCTCAACGAGTCCCCGTGGAACAACCTGCTGCTCATGGTCGTCCTCGTGTGGATCGAGGTCGGCTTCGCCACGGTGGTGCTGTCGGCCGCCCTCAAGGGCGTGCCGACCGAGATCGTCGAGGCCGCCCGCATCGACGGCGCGAGCCCGTCCGAGATCTTCTGGAACGTCACCGTGCCGTCGATCCGCTCGGCGATCATCGTCGTCGCGGTCACGGTCTTCATCGCCACGCTGAAGCTGTTCGACATCGTCCGCGCCATGACCCAGGGCCACCACGGCACCGACGTCCTCGCGCACAACATGGTCGAGCAGGCCTTCCGCCTCTTCGAGCGCGGCCGCGGCGCCACCCTCGCCGTGCTGCTGTTCCTGCTCGTCGTCCCCGTCGTCATCTACCAGGTGCGGAACATGCGCCGACAGGAAATGGAGACCCGATGAGCACCCGCACTGCCGACCAGGCCGTCCGTATCGGCGAGACCCGCGGCGAGCGGCTGCGGCGCGTCCTCTCCAGCCGCGCCGCCAGCGTCGTCGCGGTCCTCATCGCGGCGCTGTGGACGATCCCGACGCTGGGGCTGTTCATCTCCTCGCTGCGGCCCGACGAGGACATCCGGACCACCGGCTGGTGGAACTTCTTCGCCGACCCGGGCTCGATCTCGCTCTACAACTACAACTACGTCCTGTACTCGGACTCCCAGGGCGGCGGGCTGATCATCAACCTGATCAACACCGTCGTCATCACCATCCCGGGCGTGGTCGTGCCCGTCGCGTTCGCCGCGATGGCCGCCTACGCGCTGTCGTGGATCAAGTTCCGCGGCCGCAACCTCCTGTACGTGGGCATCTTCGCCCTCCAGGTGGTGCCGCTCCAGATGGCGCTGATCCCGCTGCTGTCGATCTTCAGCTCGGGGCTCCACATCGGCGGGCTGACGCTCATCCCGGCCTGGGACCTCGAAGGGGTGAACACCATCGTCCAGGTGTGGATCGCCCACTCGATCTTCGGCCTGCCGCTGGCGATCTTCCTGCTCCACAACTTCATGCGCGAGCTGCCCGGCGACGTCATGGAGGCCGCCCGCATCGACGGCGCGAGCCACTCGCAGATCTTCCGCAAGGTCGTGCTGCCGCTGGTGACCCCGGCGATCGCGTCGATCGCGATCTTCCAGTTCCTGTGGGTGTGGAACGACTTCCTCGTCGGCCGCACCTTCGCGCCCGGCGAGGCCACGCGCCCGCTGACCGCCGTCCTCGGCGACATGGCCGGCACGTGGGGCTTCGGATGGACGCGGCTCCCGGCCGCGGCCTTCATCGCCATCATCGTGCCCCTCGTGGTGTTCCTGCTGCTCCAGCGCTACTTCGTGCGCGGGCTGCTCGCGGGCTCCGTCAAGGGCTGACGAACGCGGCGAGGCGGGGAGGGGCGCTCGCCCCTCCCCGCCTCCGCGTTACCGGGCCCCCTGCCACAGCTGCTGGAAGAAGTCCGCGTACAGGTCCGCGACGGCCTGGTTCGACACCCGCATCAGGTTGTCGTCGGCGTGCTTCATCGCGTTGCCCTGGAGGTTGTGCGTCCCGGTCCACACCACCGCGCGCCGCGTGCCGTTGAACGACGCCTCGGCGACGATGAACTTGTTCCGGTGGTCGTCGTGGACGCGCACGTTCGCCCCCCCGAGCTTGTCCTCCAGCCATCCGGGATCGCTCGTGTCGGCGTCGAGGACCACGACCCGCACCTGGCAGCCGAGCCCCTGGATCCGGTCGAGCTCCGCGCGCACCGCGGGCCGGTTCGACTGGAAGTTCGCGTGGCCCACCAGCACCCGGTCGCCCGCGGCGCACTTGGTGATCTCCGCGAGCTGCTCCGCGACCGGGTCGGGCCCGCGCGGGAACACCCACGCCCGCGCCAGGTCGCCGGTGGTCCCCTTGTTCTTGTCGGTCCAGCCGTCCCAGCTCCCGGCGTACAGCCGGCCCCAGTACGACGTGTAGAAGTCGTAGAGCTGGCGGTCGCCGTGGACGCCCAGCATGTTGTTCGCCTGCGTCGTGTGCGAGCGCACGAAGCTCAGGCTCGTCACGAAGACCTTGGGCTCGCCGTCCTTCTCGATGAGGAAGAACCGGTTGTGGTCGGGGCCCTTGCGCGTCCCGTCCGCGTTCGGCAGGCACCCGCCCTTGCACTGCTTCACCTTGATGCCCGCGGCCTTGAACTTGTCGATCACCGGGTTGTTCGCCGAGGGGTTGCCGCTGAGCTGCCCCACGACGGCCCGCACGTCGGCGCCGCGCTTCTTGGCGTTCACCATCGCGTCGGCCAGCGGCGTCACCGGCTTCGCGAGCGACCACTGGTACACGGCCGCCCGCACCGTGTCGCCCTCCCCGGTCGCGTTGATCTGCCTCACCAGCTCGTCGATGATCGTCGCGTCCTTGACGGTGCCGCCCGGATCGGTGCGGCACACGGTGTAGCTGCCCGTGCGCGTGCATCCGAGCGACGCCGCGGACGCCGGCGCCGGGACGGCGGCGGCGATCACGAGCGCGCCGGCGGTGGCCAGCGCGAGGAGGGTGCGGTTCATGCCAGGACTCCCATCGGTCGTACCTGGACATGAAGATGTCACGTCTTACGTGACGGGGGGAGACTTCTGTCGGCTATAGGACGTTCGGCGAGGTAGGGCGGTCACGGCCGTGTAATTTCCACGAGGGCGAAATAGCGCAGTTGTCAGGCGGATTCCTGGAAACGTCGGTCGGATAGCCGACGATCTCTCGACAATTGAAGGACCAACCCGGAACTCGTCGTAAGGAGAAAGCCATGAGCTCGTTCGCGGCAAGTGATCTTCCAGAGGAGTTCCGCCACTCGTTCACTGAGCAGGCGGTCCAGCAGCCCGACCACGCCGAGCCCCAGGTCCTCGCCGAGGACCAGCCCCGCCAGCCCGAGCTCGCGGGCAACGCCTGGCTCCTGCTGGGCATCCTGCTCCTGGTCGCCGTCGGCGTCCTGATGCTGCTCATCTTCGCGTCGGGCGGCAACGCCGACTCGTCGATGATGCTCTAGCGCGAGCACAGCGAGACCCCTCACTGCGGTCGCGTCCGGATGGCCGTCGCCTTCCGGCAGTGAGAAGATCGTCCACGTGGAAACCTGGCGCGGAATAGACGCGACTCCCGAGGGCTGGCCCGCATCCGTCGTGGCCGTCGGCGTGTTCGACGGCGTGCACCGCGGCCACGCCGCGCTCGTCCGCACAGCCGCGAAAGCCGCCGCCGAGCGCGAGGCCCGCTGCGTCGTCGTCACCTTCGACCCGCACCCGACCGCCGTGGTCGCGCCGCACGCCGTCCCGGCCCGGCTCGCCTCCCTCGAACGCCGCATCGAGCTGCTCGGCGCGCTCGGCGTCGACGCGGTGTGCGTGCTGCCCTTCACGAAGGAGCTCTCGAAGCTCAGTCCCGACTACTTCGTGCGGCACGTCCTCGTCGGCGCGCTGCACGCCAAGGCCGTCGTCGTGGGGGAGAACTTCCGCTTCGGCCACAAGGCCGCCGGCGACGTCGCGAAACTGGCCGAGCTCGGCGCGGAGTTCGGCTTCGAGGTGCTCCCGCAGGCGCTCACCGCCGACACCGAGGCGTACTCCTCGACCCGGGCCCGGGAGCTCGTCGCCGCCGGCGACGTGGCCGCCGCCGCCGAGGTCCTCGGCCGCGACTTCGGCGTCGAGGGCACCGTCGTCCACGGCGCCGGGCGCGGCGGGACGGCCCTGGGCTTCCCCACCGCGAACCTCGACGTCGCCGAGGGCACCGCGATCCCGGCCGACGGCGTCTACGCCGGCTGGTTCTGCCGCGACTCCCGCCGCCACCCGGCCGCGATCAGCGTCGGCACGAACCCGACCTTCGAGGGCTCCGCGCGCACCGTCGAGGCGTACCTGCTCGACTTCGACGGCGACCTCTACGGCGAGCGCGCCCGCCTCGACTTCACCGCCCGCCTGCGCGGCCAGGTCGCCTTCGACGGCGTCGAACCGCTCATCGCGCAGATCGAGACGGACGTCGCAGACACCCGCCGGGCCTTGGAGCTGGACTTATACCGGTGATACGGTATGGAGCGCAATCAAGAGACCAGCCTGCACGACACCGCGGACTGGCCTGACTCGAAAGAAGGGGTGTTCGAACATGGCGCTCGACGCTGTCAAGAAGGCCGAGATCATCAAGGAGTACGCCACCGGTGAGGGCGACTCCGGCTCGACCGACGTGCAGGTGGCGATCCTGACCCACCGCATCAAGGAGCTGACCGCTCACGTCCAGGTGCACAAGCACGACCACCACTCGCGTCGTGGTCTGCTGCTGCTGGTCGGCAAGCGCCGCCGCCTCCTCAAGTACCTGAAGAAGGAAGACATCGCGCGCTACCGCGGCCTCATCGAGCGCCTCGGCATCCGCGACAACGCCTAAGCAGCGACTTGACGAAGGGAGCGTCCCGCGAGGGGCGCTCCCTTCTCCGTACCCCCGCCCCCCAGGACGCGTTATCCCGCCTCACTTTCGCTTCGCGGCTGCCGCCGCGTCGGCCGGGTAACGTAGGGTGGGCGTTGAGCACACGCTCCACCGCAGCGCCTCGCGCGAGGCGCGGCGCGGCCCGCCTGAGACCGCACCGGTCCTCGGTAGTGGCATCCGGAACGCCCCTCGCAGCAGGGGCCCGACTCCGAGTGCTTCGATCGAAGACCGGAAAGCGTGGCGGGAAACGCGCTGTTCCGAACTACACAAGGAGATCGACACTCTATGTCCGATAACGACCGGACACCCGAGGCGTTCAACCTCGGGGATCACCACGCCACCGCCGTCATCGACAACGGCGCGTACGGCACCCGCAAGATCGTCTTCAGCACCGGCCGCCTGGCGAAGCTCGCCCAGGGCTCGGCCATCGTCCAGATGGACGACACCGTGGTCCTCTCGACCACCTCCGCGTCGAAGAACCCGAAGGACCACTTCGACTTCTTCCCGCTGACCGTCGACATCGAGGAGCGGATGTACGCCGCGGGACGCATCCCCGGCTCGTTCTTCCGCCGCGAGGGCCGTCCCAGCGAGAACGCCATCCTCATCTGCCGCCTCATCGACCGCGGCCTGCGCCCGTCCTTCGTGTCGGGCCTGCGCAACGAGGTCCAGGTCATCGGCACGATCCTGGCCGTCGACGCCAAGGACGAGTACGACGTGGTCGCCATGAACGGCGCCTCCATGTCGACGCAGCTCGCCGGGCTGCCGTTCTCGGGCCCGCTGGGCTCGACCCGCGTCGTCCTCATCGACGGCACCTGGGTCGCGTTCCCGACCCTGGAGCAGATCGAGAAGGCCACGTTCGACATGGTCGTCACCGGCCGGGTCCTCGACTCGGGCGACGTCGCCATCATGATGGTCGAGGCCGAGGCCACCGACAACACCCTCAACCTCATCGCCTCGGGCGGCACCAAGCCGACCGAGGAGGTCGTGGCCGAGGGCCTGGAGGCCGTCAAGCCGGTCATCGCCGAGCTGGTCCGCGCCCAGGCCGAGCTGGCCGCCGTCGCGGCCAAGCCCGTCGCCGACTACCCGCGCTTCCTCGACTACCAGGACGACGCGTACGCCGCCGTCGAGGCCGCCGTCTCGGCCGAGCTCGACCAGGCGCTGCAGATCGCCGACAAGACCGACCGCCAGGACGAGCTCGACCGCGTCAAGTCGGTCATGCTCGAGAAGCTCGGCGCCGACTTCGAGGGCCGCGAGGGCGAGCTGTCCGCGTCGCTCCGCTCGCTCACCAAAAAGCTGGTCCGCAAGCGCGTGATCAACGAGGGCGTCCGCATCGACGGCCGCCTGCCCGCGTACATCCGCCCGCTGGGCGCGGAGGCCGGCATCCTGCCGCGCGTCCACGGCTCGGCCCTGTTCGAGCGTGGCGAGACCCAGATCATGGGCGTCACCACGCTGAACATGCTGCGCATGGAGCAGGCCATCGACACGCTGTCGCCGGTCAGCAAGAAGCGCTACATGCACAACTACAACTTCCCGCCGTACTCGACCGGTGAGACCGGCCGCGTGGGTTCGCCCAAGCGCCGCGAGATCGGCCACGGCGCGCTCGCCGAGCGGGCGCTCGTGCCGGTGCTGCCGAGCCGCGAGGAGTTCCCGTACGCGATCCGCCAGGTCTCCGAGGCGCTGGCGTCGAACGGCTCGACCTCGATGGGCTCGGTCTGCGCGTCCACGATGTCGCTCATGAACGCCGGCGTGCCGATCAAGGCCCCCGTCGCGGGCATCGCGATGGGCCTCATCTCCGAGGAGACCGAGGAGGGCACCAAGTACGTGACCCTCACCGACATCCTCGGCGCCGAGGACGCTTACGGCGACATGGACTTCAAGGTCGCCGGCACCGCCGAGTTCGTGACGGCCCTCCAGCTGGACACCAAGCTCGACGGCCTGCCGTCGGACGTGCTGGCGCAGGCGCTCCAGCAGGCCAACGACGCCCGCAACGCGATCCTCGACGTCATGCTCGACGCGATCAGCGAGCCGGGCGAGCTGGCGAGCACCGCGCCGCGGATCACGACCCTGAAGATCCCGGTCGACAAGATCGGCGCGATCATCGGCCCGAAGGGCCAGACGATCAACCAGATCCAGGACGACACGGGCGCGGACATCACCGTCGAGGACGACGGCACGATCTACGTGTCGGCGGAGAACGGCGAGGCCGCTCAGGCCGCGGTCGAGACGATCAACGCGATCGCGAACCCGACCCTCCCGAACGTGGGGGACCGGTTCCTGGGCACGGTCGTCAAGACCACCGACTTCGGCGCGTTCATCTCGCTGGTGCCGGGCCGCGACGGCCTCCTGCACATCTCGAAGGTCGGCGACGGCAAGCGCGTCGAGCGGGTCGAGGACGTCCTGGGCGTCGGCGACAAGATCGAGGTCGAGATCGGCGACATCGACAACCGCGGCAAGATCTACCTCGACAAGGTCTACCCGGAGGGCGAGGAGCCCGAGGGGTACAAGAAGGGCCGCCCGGCCGAGCGCAAGGAGTCCCGCGGCGAGCGGGGCGACCGCGGCGACCGCGGCCCCCGTCGCGACCGCGAGCGCTCCGGCGAGCGCGGTGGCGAGCGTCGCGACCGGCCCGAGCGGGGCGAGCGCTCTGAGCGCCCCGAGCGCGCCGCCGAGGGCGGGGACGGCGAGCGCCGCCGCCGCCGCACCCGCCGCACTGACGACGCCGGAGGCTCGGAAGAGTAGATGAGTCGCTCCCAGACTCGCACGCTCATAGACGACCCGCTGGGCGGCACGGTCAAGCTGACCGTGCTGCCCGGCGGTTTGCGTGTGCTGACCGAAACCGTCCCCACCATGCGCTCGGCCTCGGTCGGCGTGTGGGTCGGGGTGGGGGCCCGCGACGAGGCCCCCGAGCTCGCCGGCGTCTCGCACTTCCTGGAGCACTTGCTGTTCAAGGGCACCGCGAAGCGCACGGCCACGGAGATCGCCGAGGTGATCGAGGCCGTGGGCGGGGAGTCGAACGCGTACACCGCGCGGGAGCTGACGTGCTTCTACGCGCGGGTGCTCGACGACGACCTGCCGATGGCGGTCGACGTCCTCGGCGACGCCATGTGCTCCTCGCTGGTGACCCCCGCCGACGTCGAGGTCGAGCGCGACGTGATCCTGGAGGAGATCGCCGCGTCGGCCGACGAGCCGTCCGACGTCGTCCACGAGCTGTTCTCGCAGGCGCTGTTCGGCTCCGGCCCGCTCGGGCGCGACATCGCGGGCGACCCGAAGACCGTGCGCGCGCTGACCCGCGCGCAGATCAACGACTTCTACCGGCACCACTACCAGGCCCCGAACCTGACGGTGTGCGCCGCGGGCGGCGTCGACCACGGCGAGACCGTGAAACTCGTGCAGGAGGCGTTCGGCCCCCTGCTGGGCGGCACGGCCGTGCCGCGGCAGCGCCGCCACGACGAGTCGGTCCTGGCGGCGCCGCGGCCGCTCCTGGTGGAGCGCCACGACACCGAGCAGGCGCACCTGGTGGTCGGCTGCCGCACGTTCTCGCGGCACGACCCCCGCAAGGACGCCTTCGAGGTCCTCAACAACGTCCTCGGCGGCGGCATGTCCTCGCGGCTGTTCCAGTCGGTGCGCGAGAAGCGCGGCCTGGCGTACACGGTGTACTCGTTCACCTCGTACTTCGCGGACACGGGCATGTTCGGCGTCTACGCCGGCTCCAACCCCGACAAGGTCCACCAGGTGCGCGAGCTCGTGAACGCGGAGCTGGAGCGGATCGCCTCCGAGGGGATCACCGACGACGAGCTCGTGCGCGGCAAGGGCATGAGCCGCGGCGGCATGGTGCTGTCGATGGAGGACTCCGGTTCGCGCATGAACGCGCTGGGCCGGGCCGAGCTGCTGTACGGCGAGCACCTGAGCCTGGAGCGGGAGCTGGCGGACATCGAGGCGGTCACGTCCGAGCAGATCCGCTCGGTGGCCGCGGAGATCCTGTCGCAGCCGATGACCACCGCGGCCGTGGGGCCGTTCGACCAGAAGGACTTCCGATGATCAGGGTCGGCGTACTCGGCGCCCGGGGCCGCATGGGCCGGGCGGCGTGCGAGGCGGTCGACGCCGCGGACGACATGGAGCTGACGGCCACGGTGGGCCGCGACGAGTCCCTGGACAAGGTCGCCGGCGTCGACGTGGTCGTGGACTTCACCCTGCCGGGCGTCGTCATGGACAACCTGGCCTGGTGCACCGACCGCGGCATCCACACGGTCGTCGGCGTCTCCGGGTTCGACGCGAAGCGCCTGGACGCGGCCCGGGAGATCCTCGCGGCCGACCCCGAGGTCGGTTCGGTGATCGCCCCGAACTTCGGGATCGGCGCGGTCCTGATGATGCAGTTCGCGGCGAAGGCCGCCAAGCACTTCGACTCGGCGGAGATCATCGAGGCGCACCACCCGCGCAAGGTGGACGCGCCCTCGGGCACGGCGGTGCACACGGCGCGGCTCATCGCCGCGGCGCGCGCGGACGCCGGGCTCGACGCGATGCCGGACGCGACCGAGACGGACCCGCAGGGCGCGCGCGGCGCCGACGTCGACGGCGTGCACATCCACGCGGTCCGCTCGGCGGGGTACGTCGCGAGCCAGGAGGTCCGCTTCGGCGGGCCCGGCGAGCGGTTCGTCATCTCGCACGACTCGCTCGACCGGGAGTCGTTCATGCCGGGCGTGCTGCTGGCGATCCGCGAGGTCGTCAAGCGCCCGGGCCTGACCGTGGGCCTCGACGACCTGCTCGATTGAACCGACTCGACACGCATGAAGGCGCCCGCCGGAAACGGCGGGCGCCTTCGCGTCTGCGCGTTACTCGGCGGCGGTGCCGGTGTCGGACACGGCCGCGTCCTCCTCCTCGGCCTGCGGGGTCGGGCTGGTGGTCGGCTCGGCGCCGCCCTGGCCGCCGTCGGTCGTCGGGGCCTCGCTCGGCGTGGAGGCGTCGGAGCTGGGGGAGGTGGACTCGCTCGGCTCGGGTTCGCCGGACGGCGCGTCGGAGGTGGGCGCGTCGGTCGGCGCCTCGGAGGCGCTCTCGCTCGGGTCGGCGGAGTCGGTCGAGGTCGGGTCCGTCGTCTCGGTCGGGGTCTCGCTGACGGTGGTCTGCGTGTCGTCGCCGATGAAGCGGCCGGGGTCGCCGGTGAAGACGCCGAGGAGGAACAGCGTGCCGACGGTGATGCCGAAGACGAGGACGCTGGAGACGAGGATCGCGATCAGGGTGCGCTTGCGCGACTGGGACCGCGTGACGTGGCCTTCGGGTTCGAGGTCGGGGACGTGCATCGGGACGGTGTCGTCCTGCGTCGAGTGGAGCTGGTCGGCCTCGGGGACCTTCGCGGTGGCGGTGGCGCCGCCGGGTTCGAGCTCGACCGTGGCCGCGGTGGCCTTGCCGCGCGCGGTGGGGGCCATGGCCGCGATCTGGGTCTTGATCCGCTCGCCGGTGCTGCGCATCGCCCGGAGGATGAGGACGGCGCCGATGGAGGAGCAGATGCTGAGCACCGCGGTGCCCGCGACCGTGCCCCAGATGTTGAGGAGTTTCGCAAGGAGCGCGCCGACGACGGTCGCTCCCGCTGCGGCCAGGACCTGACCGATGCTCAACTCCAGGCCGGGCTCTTTCTCCTTGCGGCCCTTGCTCTCCGAGCGGTACTGAGTCAACGGCCCTCCCCCTGGGCGTTATCGATCCGTGATGCGGGCGGACTCACCAGGATACGGGCCGTGCACGGGACGACTACGGTTTGTGCCCGAACTAACGGGACCCGCGGGCGGTGCCGGTGGAGTGCCGCCGCAGGGCCCGCCACTGCCACAGCCACAGCAGCGCGACGACGGCGGCGAGGGTCGCGACGCCCGCCGCGGCGAACGCCCAGCCGTTGCGCTCGACCGCGGTCGCGCGCAGCTCGTAGTCCTCGCCCGGGGCCATCGTCCAGGTGACGGTGCGGCCGTCGAGCTCCCCGTTGTGGTCGGTGACCCGGGCCGGGAAGTTCACGCTGATGAGGATCTCGGCGTCCTCGAACGCCTCCGGGTCGATGAACCCGGCCGCGCGCAGGTCCCAGTACCCCTCGAGCCCGTACTCGCGCCCCTCGTGGGAGATGCGCAGGTATCCCCACTCGTCGCCGCCGAACTCCGCGAAGTCGGACAGCGGCCGGTCGGTGAACGTCGCGGTCTGCCCCTGGAAGCCGTCCTCGGTGTACGGGGTCCGCTCGGTGCCGGGCACGCCGTCGAGGAGCGCGTCCAGGAACGCGTCGAGCTCCGACCGGTTCAGGCCCTCGTCCTGCGCCCGCTCCAGGAACTCCTCGCTCCACGCCGCGGTGAACTCCCCGCCCACCGTGTCGTCGGGCCGGACCTCTAGCCCCAGGTCGAGCCGTACGCACCCGGAGGCCGCGACCAGCAGTCCCACCGCGGCCGCCGCCCCGAGCACCCGGCGCGCATGTACTCCCAGCATGGTCCGAGCCTAAGCCCGTGAATCGGACGAAACAGCGCTTTCGCGCACGCGAGGCCGCGAATTGTCGGACCCCCGTGCCAGGGTGTCGACCCGGGGCCCTGCGAACGGGAGTCCCCGGCTCCGCCCCTGCCCGCGAACCGGCGGCGAGGCGACCACCGCGGCCCGCCGGAGCCGCCGGTCCGCGCCGCTTCGCACCGCCGCGGCCTCTCGCCCTCCGCCGTGCCCGCTAGTCTGTGGGGGAGGAGGACCCGTGTGCGCAGTCGATGAGGCGACCCTGGCGTCGCGACCGGACCCCGAGACCCCGCGCCGGCGCGGGAACCCCGTGAAGCGCTGGGTCACCGGTGCCGTCGCGCGCCCCTGGTTCGCCCCGATCGCGATCCTCGCCTGCTTCGCCGCGGCCGCCGCCGGCGTCGTCGCGACGAACCCCACCGACGACACCGGGCCGACCAGCTGCCTCTTCAAGCTCGCCACCGGTTTCGACTGCCCCGGCTGCGGCGGCACCCGCGCGTTCTACTACGTGCTCACGCTCAACCTGCCCGAGGCCGCGCGGCACCACGTCATGGCCGTCTTCGCCGCCCCGTTCATCGCCTGGATGTTCCTCGCCTGGGCCGTCCCGCGGCTGGCCCCCAGGCGCACCTGGCGGCTCCCGACCTTCCACCTCACCCCGGGCCTGCTCACCGTCTTCCTCTCCGCCTGGGCCGCGTTCACGATCCTGCGGAACCTCCCGTGGGAGCCGTTCACGTTCTTCTACGTGTAGACGCGAAGCGGCCCGGCCGCCCCTGCGCATCTGCTCGGCTGGCGAGCTGCGCCGGAGTGACCGGGCCCCTCGTGGGTGTTGAATCGAAGTCCTAGGCGAACGCGCTCGCCCGGTGCAGGTAGATGTCGCCCGACACCGAGCGCGCCCGCACCTCCAGGCTCGTGCCGTCGCTCGACGGCGCCGGCGAGGTGTCGCCGGTGGCCAGCTCGGAGGTCACCGAGCCCGCCTTCGCGTCCAGGTCCACCCAGATGTCGGTGCCGGGGACCACGCCGAGGCTGATCCGCCCCGAGACCGTGTTCGCCTTCACCGAACCGGAGCGCAGCGCCCCGAGCTCGATGCCGCCCGACAGGGTGTTCACGTTCGCGTTCGAGTCCAGCCGCTCGGCCGTGATCGAGCCCGCCACCGTCTTCGCGGAGAAGTCCCCGCCGACGTGGTCGGCCTTGACCTGGCCCGAAGCGGTGTTGGCGCGGAAGTCCTCGGTCGCGTCGATGACGCTGATCGAGCCCGACACGGTGTTCGCCTTCACGCTGGTCGCGCTCTCCACGGTCGCCGACCCGGCGACCGTGTTGATCGAGACCGCGCCGAGCTTCCCGTGGAGGCTGATCGGCGCCGAGGTCGTCTTGACCGACACCTCGGAGCGGACCGGGACCCGCACCGACAGGTGCACGCCGATCTCCTTGCGGAAGAACCAGTTCTGCGGCTTCTCCGGGGCGACCACCCGCAGATGGCCGTTCTCGAACGACACGCTCGCGAGGTCGGCCGCGTCGCCGTCGCCGTCGGCGCGGCGCTGCGCGGGCTTCACCTCGACCAGGACCGTGTCCAACTCGTGCGCGGTGACGGTGACCGAGCCGTCGGCGAGGGTGATCGCCGCCGTGACCGGCCCGTCGTGGGTGAATTCGGTGTACTCGTTCATCCTTGGTGCTCCTAAGCCCGGGCGTAGCCGGTGATGCGCTGGCTGTACTTCGCGCCGGCGGGCTGGCCCGAGGTGCGCGAGGCGTGGACCGCGTTGTTGATCGCGCGCACCAGCCAGGCGTTGACCGAGGCCCCGTCCTTGGAGGCGACGCGTTCGACGTCCTCCTTGAGCGACTCCGGCAGGCGCAGCGTGATGCGGGCGACGTCGTCGTCCACCGGTGGCGCCGGCGGCGGCGCGGCCTCGGCGGTCTCGCCGCCGCTGACGCGCAGGTCGACCTCCTTGCCGCGCACCCGCAGATCGACCGACGCCGAGGAACCGGCCTGGTCGAGTCCGGCGGTGATCTCGGCGGCGGCCTCGGAGAGGGCCTCCATGAGCGCCAGGCGCGCACCCGCGTCGAGCGCTTCCGACAGCAGTTCCGCAGTCCGCGCGGCGTCCTCCCCGCCCGGCGCGGCGGCGGCGGTGAGGCTCCGGCGGAGCGATTCGATATACGGCGTCAAGTCCATGACACCATGATGACATCATTTCTGACGTCTGTCAAGCGGCGCGCTGGAGCCGGACTGCGGCGGCCCGCCACGCGTGCCACATCAAGAACACGCGATCCCCTCGCGTAGCCGGGCGCGTGCAGGGACACACTCCCCCTCCGAGTACCCTCATGGAGTCGAGAACCAGCAATAACAGGCCACGAACACGAAACGAGGGGGACCGGGGATGCCCGAGATCGTACCGATGGACGTCCGACTCATCGCCTGGACGCACTTCGAGGCGCCGGACGACGTCCCCTGGGACACCGACGCCGACGGCGGCCAGGCCCTCGCCGAGTTCGCGGGCCGCGCCTGCTACCAGTCCTGGACCAAGCCCAACCCCAAGACCGCCAGCAACGCCGGGTACCTCGACCACATCCTCCAAGTCGGCCACCTCTCGGTCCTCGAGCACGGCACCGTCAGCTTCTACCTCAGCGGCATCTCCCGCTCCCTCACCCACGAGCTGATCCGCCACCGGCACTTCTCGTACTCCCAGCTGTCGCAGCGCTACGTCCCCGAGCGCGACGCGCACATGGTCGAGCCCGAGGTGATCGCCGCCGACCCCGAGCTCCACGAGCGCTTCCTCGCCGCGGCCGACGCCGCCCAGAGCGCCTACGACGACCTCCTCGAAGGCCTCGAGAAGAAGTTCGCCGACGTCAAGAACGGCACCCTGCGCCGAAAGCAGGCGCGCCAAGCGGCGCGATCGGTCCTCCCCAACGCCACCGAGACCCGCATCGTCGTGACCGGCAACTACCGCGCCTGGCGGCACTTCGTCGCCATGCGCGCCTCCGAGCACGCCGACGTCGAGATCCGGGCGCTGGCCGTCGAATGCCTCAAGCAGCTCAAGGACAAGGCCGCGAACGTCTTCGCCGACTTCCAGATTACGAAGCTCGACGACGGCACCGAGGTCGCCTCCAGCCCCTACGTCACCGAGGGGTAGAGCCGCCGGGCGCACCGCCCGCACCGCCGCACACGGCCCCGCGCGACACCGCGGGGGCCGGTTCGCGGCCGCGGGCGCACGAAACTTGAGACAGTTAAACGAAGCGAGCGGCCGGGCGCAGCGCCCCCGCCGCCGGAATCAGCATTGGTGTAAGCAGATGCGCAACGCAACGCGCCCCTTCGGGCGCACACTCGCGGCCATGATCACGCCGTTCACCCCCTCCGGGGAGCTCGACGTCCCCGGCACGGCCGCCCTCGCCCGCCACCTCGTCGACGAGCAGGGCTGCGAGGGCCTCGTCGTCAACGGCACCACCGGCGAGTCGCCCACCACGACCGACGCCGAGAAGGCCCAGGTCATCGAGACCGTCGTCGAGGCCGTCGGCGACCGCGCCCACGTCATCGCCGGCGCCTCGACCTACGACACCCGCCACTCGGTGCACCTCGCGCAGGCCGCCGAGCGGGCCGGCGCGACCGGGCTCCTCCTCGTCACCCCGTACTACAACAAGCCCACCCAGGCCGGCATCGCCGCCCACTTCGAGGCCATCGCCGACGCCACCGAGCTGCCCGTGATGCTCTACGACATCCCGCCGCGCTCGGTCCTGGGCATCGGCGAGGACACCTTCGAGCGTCTCGCGCGCCACGACCGCATCATCGCCGTCAAGGACGCCACCGGCGACCTCGTCAAGGCCCAGCGCGTCCGCGTCGCCACCGGCCTCGCCGTCTACTGCGGCGTCGACGAGCTCAACCTCGCCGCGTACGCCACCGGCCAGGTCGGCGTCGTCTCCGTCGTCGCCCACCTCCTCGGCCGGCAGATCAACGCCATGTTCGACGCCTACGACGAAGGCGACACCGCCGAGGCCTCCCGGATCAACGACGCGATCCTCCCCGCCGTCTGCGCCCTCATGGGCCAGGGCCCGGGCGTCGTCGCCGTCAAGTCCGGCCTCGTCTCCGCGGGCCTGCCCGCGGGCGGGCCGCGCCTGCCGCTGCTCCCGGCCGAAGCCGAGCTCACCGCTCTCATCGCCGCCCGACTCGCCGACCTGAAGGAGGCCTGATGGGCCTGACCCGTCCCAAGAACCTCAGCGCGCCCGGCGCCCTCCCCGACGGCGCCCTCCGGACCATCCCGCTCGGGGGCCTCGGCGCCATCGGCCGGAACATGACCCTGTTCGAGTACGACGGGCGCCTGCTCATCGTCGACTGCGGCGTCCTCTTCCCCGACGTCGACCAGCCCGGCGTCGACCTGATCCTGCCGGACTTCACGCCGATCCTCGACCGCCTCGACGACATCGAGGCCATCGTCGTCACCCACGGCCACGAGGACCACATCGGCGCGATCCCGTTCCTGCTGGAGCACAAGAACGACATCCCCGTCGTCGGCTCCCGGTTCTCCGTCGCCCTCGTCGAGGCCAAGCTCCGCGAGCGGCGCATCAAGCCCGCCGGGATCGTCGTCGCCGAGAACGAGACGCTCCAGCTCGGCCCGTTCGGCTGCGAGTTCCTCGCCGTCAACCACTCCATCCCGGACGCGCTCGCCGTCGCGATCCGCACCGAGGCCGGCCTGGTGCTCCACACCGGCGACTTCAAGATGGACCAGCTCCCGCTCGACGGGCGCATCACCGACCTCGCCGGCTTCGCGCGCCTCGGCGACCAGGGCGTCGACCTGCTCCTCTCGGACTCCACGAACGCCGAGATCCCCGGCTTCGTGACCTCCGAGCGCCAGATCGGCGCGGTCCTCGACAAGCTGTTCGAGGACGTCAAGGGCCGCATCATCGTCGCGTCCTTCGCCAGCCACGTCCACCGCGTGCAGCAGGTCCTCGACGCCTCGCACGCCCACGGCCGCAAGGTCGCCTTCGTGGGCCGCTCGATGGTCCGCAACATGGCGATCGCCCGCGACCTCGGCCTCATGCACGTCCCCGAGGGCCTCCTCGTGAGCATGGACGAGGCGGTGCGGCTGCCCGCCGACGAGATCGTCTACATGAGCACCGGCTCCCAGGGCGAGCCGATGAGCGCCCTGGGCCGCATGGCCTCCGGCGACCACCGGCACATCACCGTCGAGCCCGACGACACCGTCATCCTCGCGTCGTCCCTGGTGCCCGGCAACGAGACCGCCGTCTACGGCGTCATCAACCGCCTGGCCCGGACCGGCGCCACGGTGATCCACAAGGACGTCGCGAAGGTCCACGTCTCCGGCCACGCCCCCGCGGGCGAGCTGCTGTACGTGCTCAACGTCGTCAAGCCGTCGAACATGATCCCGGTCCACGGCGAGGCCCGGCACCTCCAGGCGCACGCGCGCCTCGCGATCGAGTCCGGCGTCCCCGCCGACCAGGTCATCGTCATCGAGAACGGCGACGTCGTCGACCTCATCGACGGCCGCGCCCGCCTCGTCGGCCACATCCCCAACAACCTCGTCTACGTCGACGGCCTCTCCGTCGGCGACGTCGGCGAGCCGGTCCTCAACGAGCGCCGCGTCCTCGGCGACGGCGGCTTCATCGCCGCCACCGTCGTCATCGACTCCGAGAACGGCAAGGTCGTCGGCGGCCCCACCGTCTCGGCGCGCGGCTTCTCCGAGGACCCGAAGGCCTTCGACGGCGTCCTGCCCCTGATCGGCGACGCCATGGAGCGCGCCGCCCAGGACGGCATCACCGACCCGCACCAGCTCCAGCAGATCCTCCGGCGCGTGGTCGGCAAGTGGGTCAACGACACCTACCGCCGCCGCCCGATGATCGTGCCGCACGTGTTGGAAGTCTGAGGCAGACACGCATACGCGGCGGGGCCGCACCCGAACGGGTGCGGCCCCGCCGCGCGTTCATGAACGGTCCGACACCGAACGGGGTGTGAGGGCTCACTATGTTCACGCGTGTCGCAACGGCGCGGCAACACCACTTCCGAGGCGGTATACTTTACGGTATGACCATGACTACGATCAAAGTACCGAAGGTCCTCCGCGACCGCCTGCACCAGCTGGCGGTCGCGGACGGGCTCACGCTCGCCCAGGAGATCGAACTCCTCATGAAGAAGAACGCGCCTAGGCCAGAGCCGAGATTCGGAGGGTTCCGGAGCGAGAAGCCGCTGACCTCCGACGAGATCGAGGCGAAGCTGACCTCCGGGTTCGGCCGATGAACGCGATCATCCTCGACACGAGTGCAGTACTGGCGCTTTTCGACAGCGCGTACGACGAACACGAAGGTCTGAACGAGGCGGTCCGCAATCGCCAGGGCCCTCTGGTGGTCTCTCCGTTCATCGTCGCCGAATGCGACTACATGCTCAAAGACCAGTACGACGCCGGTGCCGCACGGCAGTTCAACGAGGACGTGGCTCTCGGCGGCATGGAACTCGCCTCGTGGACGCCCAACGACCATGCGGAGGCGCTCCAGATCATGGGGTCGTTCCACGGCGACGACTACATCGGCATCGCCGACGCCTCCAACGTGGTCTTGGCCGACCGGTACAGGACCAACTCGATCATGACGCTCGACCAGCGCCACTTCCGCAAACTCCAGCCGATCTGGGGACCGGACTACTTCACGCTGCTCCCGTACGACTCGGAGTAGTCCGCGCGATTCAGGGCCGCACCCATCGGGTGCGGCCCCGCCGCGTCTTCGGGGCCCGTTCTCAGCCCGGGTGGACCGTCACGGTCGGTTCCGCGCCCGGCCAGCCGGCCGGGGCCGGAGGGGGCGGCGGTGCCGCCGGGTACGCCGGAGGCCTGCGGACCTGCATGAAGAACGTGCTCAGCGCCAGCAGGGCCACGCCCACGATCGCGATGTACACGCCGTTGTCCGCGGCCACCGAGACCGACGCGGCCGCGTCCTCCACCACGGCGCCGTCCTCGTCGGAACCCTGATAGGCCTCGACGTACTGGCGCAGCACCGTGACCGGGTGGTACGTGAACGCCGCTCCCAGCGCCGCGAAGCCGACCGCGGCGATCCGCGACGGCCAGCGCGCGGCCGGGACCCGCAGGGCGCTGACTCCCACCGCGGCGAGGAGCGCCAGCGCCAGGACCACTGTGGGCGTGTCGATCCCGTACGAGGACGCGCCGTACAGGCCCGAGTACGAGTAGAACCCGAACTCGCCGTCGGGGTCCTTGATCTCGATGCGCGGCACCAGGACCGAGACGCACAGCATCGCCAGGCCGACCCCGGCGACCGCCAGGCCGAGCGGCGAGGGGGCTGACGACGGCGGCTTCGGCGGCAGGAGGAGCGGCCCGGTCTGGAACGGCCCCGGACCCGTCTGGTGCGGCGGGAGCGTCGGCTCGGAGGGCGGGGGAGGGGAGACCGAAGGGTCCTGGGGCGGGAGTGCGTTCACCACCGCGATGCTACCGACAGGACGTGCGGCGCAGGGTCCCGCGAACGGCCCGTCCCGCCTGCCCGGTCAGCCCCGCGGGCGGACCGGGAGCGGGTTCGGGGGCTCGGTCCGCAGCTCGTTCACGACCATGTCGGCGGGGGCGTCGAGGACCGTGAGGATCGTCGTGGCGACGGTGTCCTGGCTCATCGCGCGGGACGGGTCGTAGTCCGAGTCGTACTGGTCGCGCAGGCCCCGCTGCATGTCGGTGTCGAAGTGGGACGGGTAGAAGCTCGTCACCCGCACGCCGTTCGGCTGCTCCTCGGCGCGCAGCGCGTCGGCGATCGCCTTGAGCGCGTGCTTGCTCGCCGAGTAGGACGCCAGCCGCGGCGCGGTGTTCAGGCCCGCGCCCGAGTTGAGGAAGAACACGTGGCCGCGCGCCGCGCGCAGCGCCGGGAGCAGCAGCCGGGTCAGCTCCGCGACCGACACGACGTTCACCGCCATCGTCCGCTGCCACCACTCCAGCGTCTCGTCGGCCACCGCGCCGACATTGAGGACACCGGCATTGTGGACCAGCGCGTCCAGGCGCCCGACCCCGAGATCCGCCACCGCCGCCGCCAGGCTCGCCGGGTCGGCGAGGTCGGCGACCAGGGCTTTCGCATGCGGGACGCCTTCCAAGGCGGCGGCGCTGCGGGCGTGCGCGATCACGGTGTCGCCGCGTGCGCTCAGTCGCTCGGCCAGGGTCCGGCCGAGTCCGCGCCCGGCGCCGGTGACCAGGATCGTTTTTGACATGCCGTCACATTAGCCCCTCCCGTGAAGGCCTTCACGACAACGCCGGTCGGGGTGCGGGCGGTAACGTATGCACCATGATGGCCAGGACGAGCGGCAAGGGCGGCACCGCCCGCAAGGGGACCGCCCCCGCGGCGCGCCGCAGGCCCGCCGCCGCCAAGAAGACCGCCGCGAAGCAGGGCCCCGCCAAGAAGGCGGCCCGGAAGGCCGCCCCGGGCGCGGCCAAGCGCACCGCCAAGAAGACCGCCGCCCGCAAGCGCGCCGACGCGATCCCCGGCCCGCTCGAGGCGCTCGGCATGGGCCTGCGCGGCCTCTGGGTCGGCACCGCCCGCACCACCGGCTGGATGGCCCGCTCCGTCGGCAAGGAGGCCGCCACGGCCCGCGAGATCGACCCCGCCCACCGCCGCGACGGCCTCGGCCTGCTCCTCGTCGCCACCGCCATCGTCCTCGCCTGCGCCGTCTGGTTCGACGTCGCCGGCCCCGTCGGCGAGCGCTTCGCGTTCATCCTCGACTGGCTCCTCGGCCTCGCCACCCGCGCGCTCCCGGTCCTGCTGGTGCTGTGGGGCGTCCGCGTGATGCGCCAGACGCCCCCCGAAGGCGCGCACGGCCGCTCGCTCGTCGGCTGGAGCGCGATCTGGCTCTCCAGCCTCGGCCTGCTCCACCTCATCTCGGGCCTGCCCGCCGACATGGGCGAGCGCATGGCCGCGGGCGGCCAGATCGGGTGGCTCGTCGGCGGCGGCCTCGCGCTGGCCGTATCGGCCTATGTGGCCTTCCCGCTCCTGGTGCTGCTCCTGCTGTTCGGGGTCCTCGTGGTGACCGCGACGCCGCTCAACCAGGTCCCGTCGCGCCTGGCGCACCTGTGGGGCCTGGCGACCGGCCGGGTCGAGACCTATGAGGACGACGACGAGGAGGAGCCCGAGGGGCGCATGACGCGCGCCGAGAGCCGCGAGGCCAAGCGCCTCAAGGACGAGGAGGCCCGCCGCGTCCACCACCCGACCACGGTCCTGCCGCGCCTCGCCCCCGACGAGGTCCCCGACCTCGGCGCCGAGCCCGAGGAGCCGGCGCCGCGCCGCACCTCCGCGCCGATCCCCGAGCCCGAGCCGGTGCGCGACCCGCCGAAGCACTCGCAGGCGCCGAGGAAGACCGAGCAGCCGACCCTCTCCGACGGCGCCTCGGACGGCGACTACCGGCTCCCGCCGATGGCGATCCTCCCGACCGGCCCGGCCGCGAAGAAGCGGTCCAAGGCCAACGAGGTGGTCATCGCCGCCCTCCAGGAGGTGTTCGCGCAGTTCAACGTGGACGCCGCCGTCACCGGCTTCACGCGCGGCCCCACGGTCACCCGGTACGAGATCGAGCTCGGCCCGGCCGTGAAGGTCGAGCGGATCATCCAGCTCGCGAAGAACATCGCGTACGCGGTCAAGAGCGCCGACGTGCGGATCATCAACCCGATCCCCGGCAAGTCCGCGGTCGGCGTCGAGATCCCCAACACCGACCGCGACGACGTCGCGCTCGGCGACGTGCTGCGCTCGCCGACCGCGCAAGCCGACCTGCACCCGATGATCGTGGGCCTGGGCAAGGACGTCGAGGGCGGCTACGTCCTCACCAACCTCACGAAGACCCCGCACATGCTCATCGCGGGCGCCACCGGCTCCGGCAAGTCCTCGTGCATCAACTCGCTGCTGGTCTCCACCCTCATGCGGGCCACGCCCGAGCAGGTCCGCATCCTCCTCATCGACCCCAAGCGCGTGGAGCTGTCGAACTACGAGGGCATCCCGCACCTGGTCCACCCGATCGTGACGAACCCGAAGAAGGCGTCCGACGCCCTCCAGTGGGTCGTCAAGGAGATGGACATGCGCTACGAGGACCTCGCCGCCGCCGGGGTCCGGCACGTCGACGACTTCAACCGCAAGGTCCGCGCGGGCGAGGCGAAGACCCACCCGGCGTCGGGCCGCGAGTTCCGGCCGCACCCGTACCTGCTGGTCATCGTCGACGAGCTGGCCGACCTCATGATGGTCGCCGCGCGCGACGTCGAGGACTCGGTCGTGCGCATCACGCAGCTCGCGCGCGCCGCCGGCATCCACCTGGTGCTCGCCACGCAGCGGCCCTCGGTCGACGTCGTGACCGGCCTGATCAAGGCCAACGTGCCCTCCCGGCTGGCGTTCTCGACGTCCTCGCTCGCCGACTCGCGGGTCATCCTCGACCAGCCGGGCGCGGAGAAGCTCGTGGGCCGCGGCGACGGCCTGTTCCTGCCGATGGGCGCCTCCAAGCCCGAGCGCATCCAGGGCGCGTTCGTCTCCGACAAGGAGATCGAGGCGGCCGTGGAGCACGCGAAGGCCCAGATGGACGCCCAGTACATCGAGGAGGTCACCGCGGCGCCGGGCTCGACCCGCGAGATCGACCCGGACATCGGGGACGACCTCGAACTGCTCATCCAGGCGATCGAGCAGGTCGTGACCACGCAGTTCGGCTCGACCTCGATGCTCCAGCGCAAGCTCCGCGTCGGGTTCGCGAAGGCCGGGCGGCTCATGGACCTCATGGAGACGCGCGGCGTCGTCGGCCCCTCGGAGGGCACGAAGGCCCGCGACGTCCTGGTCAAGCCCGACGAGCTCGACGGCGTCATCGCCTCGCTCCAGGGGGAGTAGACGCCGCGGGGGCCGGTCCGAGTGGACCGGCCCCCGCGTTCGGCCGCTATTCGAAGCTGGCCGTCAGCTCGTGCGTCTCGTCGCCGGTGATCGGCATCGAGACGTCCTCCTCGGGCCAGTGGACCGGCCCGTCGGGGTGGAACTTCAGCGTGAACACCAGGCTGTCGGCCGGGACGCCGTACTCCAGGTAGTAGGTGCGCCAGATGCCGTCGCCCCACTCCTCGTCGGTGTGCTCGACCGCGGTCGCCGCCAGCTCGCCCTCCGGGCCCGAGACCTTCAGGGCCTCCTGGGGGTCGATGTTCCACTCCAGGCCCGAACCGGACTGGAGCCACCCGAAGCTCACGTTGAGGACGGCGGCGTCGGTCTTGGCCACCCAGCCCTCGCCGGGCCGGTAGACCTCGCGGGTGAGCGTGAAGTCGGTCGAGTACTGCCAGTCGTCGAACCAGTACTCGTAGCTGCCGCTGGTGGTGCGGCCGTCGACGGAGTTCTCCACGACGTCGGTGGTGACGGTGTCGGTCGAGCCGTTGTAGAGCGCCTCGATCAGGCCGGTGCGGGTCCGTTCGCGCAGGTCCAGGGTCTGGACCCGCTCGGCGTCGGTGATCTCCAGCGTCACCGGCGCGCCCTTCTCGGCCACGGTGAAGTACACCGCGCCTGGCTGGGGCGACTCGCCGGCGAACTCCCACTCGGTGCCGCCGACGACGAGCTTCCCGGTCAGCTCGGTGAGGTCGTCGACCGCGTACGGCGCCTCGACGCCCGGGTCGGGCGCGAACTGCACCATCGTGAACTCGTAGCCCTCCGGCGGGGGCAGCAGCTTGTAGCCGTCCTTCAGCAGGTACTCCAGCTGGAAGCCCTCGGGGACCTCCTCGAACGAGGCCAGGCACTCGACGCGGAGCGCGAAGTGCGCGCCGCGGAGCAGCCCCTCGTCGCCCTCGAAGCGCGTCTCGCCCTCCGACGGGCAGATCGAGACGGGCACGTCGTCACTCGAAACGGTGTATCCCGCGGGCGTGTTGAGCGTGCCCGTGGGCACCTCGCCGCACGCGGCCGCGGTGAGCGCGGCGGCCGCGGCCACGGCGGCGTACGCGGCCCTGCGGGCGCGGCTGTTCCGGGGGTTCCTGACGGCGGGGGCGATGCCTTTGGGGGACATGGAACAAGCCTAGGCCACGACCGCAACGGCCCGTGAACCGATGTTGCCCCAGCGCAGGAGGGCCGAAAATGCCCCGAAACGTCCATGCCGCATTCGGCGCATACCGTCAGTGACCGCCCCAAGGCGACCCGGACGTAAGGTGCGCCACTCTACCGCCCGCGCGACCGTGACCCTGCCCGCCGCCCCGGGCGTTCACCGCCCGCCCCTGGGTACGCTTTCCTGGTGTCATCAGCTCATTCGACCCGATCCGAGGACTCCGCCCGCGAAGCCAAGAGCGTCGCGCTCCTGACGCTCGGCTGCGCCCGCAACGAGACCGACTCCGAGGAGCTGGCCGCCCGCCTCGCCGCCGGCGGCTGGCGGATCAGCGACGACGGCGAGCAGGCCGACGTCGTCATGGTCAACACCTGCGGTTTCATCGAGCAGGCGAAGACCGAGTCCATCGACGTGCTCCTCGAAGCCTCGGGCTCCGGCGCCAAGGTCGTCGCGACCGGGTGCATGGCCGAGCGCTACGGCCGCGAACTGGCCGAGAGCCTCCCGGAGGCCGACGCCGTCCTCGGCTTCGACCACTACCCGGACATGGCCGCCCGCCTCGACGACATCCTCGCCGGGCGCTCGGTCGAGTCCCACCAGCCGTCCGACCGCCGCAAGCTCCTGCCGCTGGCCCCGGCCGCGCGCCAGAGCGCCGCCGCGGTCGTCCCCGGCCACACGCGCACCGCGCAGGCCGACGGCACCGCGATCGAGGCCGGCGCCCCGCAGCACCTCGCGGTGGTGCGCAAGCGCCTCACCGACGGGCCCGTGGCGAACCTCAAGCTCGCCTCCGGCTGCGACCGCCGCTGCACGTTCTGCGCGATCCCGTCGTTCCGCGGCTCGTTCGTCTCGCGCACCCCCGAGGAGATCCTCGCCGAGGCCGCGTGGCTCGCCTCCGAAGGCGTCAAGGAGCTCAACCTCGTCTCGGAGAACACCACCTCCTACGGCAAGGACCTCCCCGACAACCAGGCCCTGGAGCACCTGCTCCGGGACATGGCCGCGATCGACGGCATCGAGTGGATCCGCCTCTCGTACCTCCAGCCGGCCGAGCTGCGCCCGAGCCTCATCGAGGCGATGCAGCGCACCGAGAAGGTCGTCCCGTACTTCGACCTCTCCTTCCAGCACTCATCGGCGAAGGTCCTGCGCCGCATGCGCCGGTTCGGCTCGACCGAGAACTTCCTCGCGCTGCTCAAGCAGATCCGCGACGTCTCCCCGCTCGCCGGGGCCCGCACCAACGTCATCGTCGGCTTCCCCGGCGAGACCGAGGCGGACGTCGAGGAGCTCATGGGCTTCCTCGAGGAGGCCCGGCTCGACTCCACGGGCGTGTTCGCGTACTCCGACGAGGACGGCACCGAGGCGGTGGCCCTCGACGGCCACGTCGACGAGGACGTCGTCCAGGAGCGCCACACCCGCGTCGCGATGCTCGTCGACGAGCTGGTCAGCCAGCGCGCGGCCGAGCGCGTGGGCGAGACCATGACGGTCCTGGTCGAGTCCGTCGAGGACGACGGCGTGGACGGGCGCGGCGCCCACCAGGCCCCCGAGGTCGACGGCACCGTCGCCCTCGTCGGCGAGGTCGACGGCCTGGAGCCGGGCGACTTCGTCACCGCGAAGGTCGTGGACTCCCACGGCGTCGACCTGGTCGCGGAGATCGTCGAGGAGGCCTGGTGACCACCGACCAGCCGGTCTCGCCGTGGAACATCGCGAACGTGGTGACCGTGGCCCGGATCTTCCTGGTGCCGGTGTTCGCCGTGTTCGTGGTCCTCTCGGGGATGGAGCACACGGGCTGGCGGGTCGCCGCGTGCGCGCTGTTCGTCTTCATCTCGGCGACCGACTTCGTCGACGGCTGGCTGGCGCGCTCGCGCGGCCTGGTCACCGACTTCGGGAAGCTGGCCGACCCGATCGCCGACAAGGCGCTCATCGGCACGGCGCTGGTCCTGCTGAGCTACTACGGCGACCTCGCCTGGTGGGTCACGGTCGTGATCCTGGTGCGTGAGCTGGGGATCACAGTGTGGCGCATGACGATCGCGCGCCGGGTGGTCGTGGCCGCGGACCGCGGCGGGAAGCTGAAGACGGTCCTCCAGATCACCGCGGTGTCGTGGATGCTGTTCCCGTGGCCGGCCCCGTTCGACCTCGTGGGGGTGTGGCTGATGTACGCCGCGCTGATCCTCACGGTGCTGACGGGAATGGATTACCTCTGGAAAGCATTCAAATCAAGGGAGAGCGAGCCGAACCGGGCGAGCTAGGCTTGCATGACCCGTTTAGGCTCACATGAGCGATCGGCGGCGTGAGGAGAACCCTATGGTGTTGTTGAGGGAACTGCTGGGAGAGACCCTGCGGCGACGCCGCCGCGCGCAGAAGCGGACGCTGCGGGACGTGTCGAAGCAGGCCAACGTCAGCCTCGGCTACCTCTCGGAGATCGAGCGCGGGCACAAGGAGCCGTCGAGCGAGCTGCTCGCCTCCGTGTGCGGGGCGCTCCAGGTGCGCCTGTCCGAGGTGCTCGCCGAGGTCTCCCGCGAGGTCGCGCAGCACGAGCGCGGCGAGGCCGCGCCTCCCGGGCGCGAGGCGCAGGACCCGCAGGGCCGCCAGGTCGCGGTGCTGGCGCTGCCGCGCGAGCAGGCCGCGGCCGAGGAGTCGCGCCGCCGCCGCCACGCCACGCCGTCGCCGACGATCGCGCAGGTCCGATCTCGCCACCGCCGTGGCGAGGTGACCGATTCGGTGGTCCGGGCGGCCGCCTGACTGCGTACCTGCACGACCTACCCGATGATGTAGTTTTGCGATTGAGGCGTCACCCCTGTCCCGCAAGAGTGGCGCCGATGTCCGACACTTAGAGGCAAGTCGGCGTTGCATCGCAAACCTATGGCTCGCAACCGTCGCCACGTGAGCACCGGAAGGACCCCGATAATGGCCAATCCGTTCGTCAAGGGCTGGAAATACATGATGGCGCTCTTCGGTGCGAAGATCGACGAGCACGCCGACCCCAAGATCCAGATCCAGCAGGCGATCGAGGAGGCGCAGAAGCAGCACCAGGCGCTGGTGGGGCAGGCGGCCTCGGTGATCGGGAACCAGCGCCAGTTGGAGATGAAGCTCAACCGCTCGATGGCCGAAGTGGAGCGTCTCCAGGCGCAGGCGCGCCAGGCGCTGGTGCTGGCCGACAAGGCCCGCGCCGACGGCGACGAGGCGAAGGCGCAGCAGTTCGAGTCGACCGCCGAGATCCTCGCCGGCCAGCTGGTCTCCACTGAGCAGTCCCTTGAGGACATGAAGGTGATGCACGACCAGGCGCTCACCGCTGCGGACCAGGCCAAGAAGGCCGTCGAGAACAACCAGATGATCCTCCAGCAGAAGCTGCAGGAGCGCACGAAGCTCCTCGGCCAGCTGGAGCAGGCGAAGATGCAGGAGACGATCGCCTCGTCCCTGGAGTCGATGTCGCAGACCGCCGCCCCGGGCAACGTGCCGAACTTCGACGAGATCCGCGACAAGATCGAGGGCCGGTACGCCTCCGCGATGGGCCGCGCCGAGCTCGCCTCGAACTCGGTCGAGGGCCGCCTCCTCGAAGTGAACCGCGCCACCCGCGACATGGCGGGGGTCTCCCGCCTGGAGCAGATCCGCGCCTCGCTCGAAGGCGACCAGCTCTCCGCGGGCAACCGCGAGAAGGCGCAGATCGAGTCGAAGGAGTCGGTCACCAACGCCCGCCTCGCCGACATCCGCGCGTCCCTCGGCGACGAGGGCACCGCGGAGGCGGACAAGACCAAGAGCTAGGGACGACCGGTGGACGCCAAGGACCGCAAGCGCGCCTTCAAGCGCCTGCGGTCCCGGCTGGCCTCCGCCAAGTCCTGGTCGACCACTGCCGGCGGCGCCGTCGCCGGCAGCGCGTTCTTCATCCCCTACGCGGGCCTGGGGGGTCCGGACGGCGTGTGGGTGACCGTCGCCGGGTTCTCGACCGCGATGGCCGTGGTCCGCTGGCTCGACTACCGGCGCCTCGCCCGGGCGCTGCCCGCCGAGGAGCGGGCCTCGCTGGAGCTGCACGGCACCGCGAAGCTGTCCAAGGAGGCCCAGGGCCTGTTCGGCGAGGCCGCGCAGGCGATCCAGCGCGGCCGGGCGCGCAACCAGTTCAAGCACAGCCGGGCCCTCGCCCCGTACGAGCGCCTGGAGCAGGCGACGATCGCGGCCGAGCGGATGGCCGACCGCCTCCAGGGCAACCAGGAGGCCGTGGCGATCCTCGCCGGGGCCGGGCAGGCCGGGCGGGAGCTGTACCGGCTCGCGCTCAGCGTCAGGGACGTCGAGCAGGCCATGGGGATCGCGCCGTCGATGAAGCGCTCCGGCCTCCAGGACGGGCTCGACCGGATGGTCGAGCGCCTCGACGCGGGCGTCGCGGCCTACGAGGACATGGTGAGCGCGGCGGGGGAGTGCCTGGCCGGCTCGATCGGGCTCCAGCACGAGCTGTCGGCGCACCGCGCCGACGAGACGCTCGACATGCTCACCGACGCGGCGGACCGGCTGCGGGCGGCCGGCGACGCGGCGAGCGAGATCCGGGGCCGCATCGGCCCCCAGCGCGGGGGCGTCGCCTGACGCCAAGAAGCTGAAAATGCCTCATTTGGTGTAATCTAAGTGTGAAAGCCCTTATTCTTCGCACTTCCGCGATCACCGCCGCCACCCTCCTCGCCTGGGCCGCCCCCGCCACCGCGGCCGTCCTGCCCGAGGAGCCCGCCGAACTCTTCCTCAAGGAGCACCGGAACCTCCCGCTCGACGTCGAGAACGGCGCGGCCGTCCTCGACGGCGACGCCGACCTGTGGACGCTCCGCGCCGTCGAGGCGCTCCAGGACCTCGGCGAGTACCAGATCGTCCACGACGCGACCGGGCGGTGCCTGACCGCCGACACCTCCGGCGGCGAGGAGACCGTCCCCGCCGTCCTCGCCGACTGCGCCGACGCGATCGCCTGGACCGTCGTCTACAACGACACGCCCTCGGCGCAGGACCTCCGCTTCGTCACCGCCGACGGCTACTTCCTCGGCCTCGCCGACGACGTCGACCCGGCCGAGGACGTGCCGGTCCTCGCCGTCGACCCCGAGTCCGACCAGAGCCGCCACTCCCAGGAGTGGCGCTTCGCCGTGCCGGTCTCCGGGGCCCCGAGCCCCTCCCCGAGCGTCTCCGCCCCGCCCTCGGAGACGACGAGCGGGCCGCCGCCGAACGGGTCGGATTCGCCGAGCGGGTCGGAGGCCCCGTCGAGCCCGCCCCCGCCGAAGCTCCCCACCACCGGCGCGGGGGTCGGCGCGGCCGTCGGCGCCGGAGCCGTCGCCGTCGCGGGCGGGGCCGCGCTCGTCATGTGGCTCCAGCGCCGCCGGGCCCTCCGCGGCCACTGGTAAAGCGCGACACAGTGAATCCCACCATCCGGGAAATGCTGGCTCGGCCCCACCGCCGGTGGCATACTTCGACTCGTGACTTTCCAGCTCATGATTAGCTGCGGGCGTTCCGCGAGGCTGTAGATGCCATCGCCGAACGCCAGACCTCCTGCGCCCGCAGGGGGTCTTTTTCGTTCAGGGCAAACGAACGTTCAGGTCCGACGCGCAGTACTGGACCCATCGGCAAAGAAGACTTGGAGCACCAAGTGACGCAAGCAGACTCCACGACAGCAACCGGTGCAGGGGACTTCCACGTCTTCGACACCACGCTCCGCGACGGCGCGCAGATGGAGGGCCTCCGCTACTCCGTCGCCGACAAGCTCGCGGTGGCCGAACTCCTCGACGAGCTCGGCGTCGACTACATCGAGGGCGGCTGGCCCGGCGCGATCCCCTCGGACACCGAATTCTTCGCCCGCGCGGCGGAGGAACTGAACTTCAAGCACGCCAAGCTCGTCGCCTTCGGCATGACCCGGCGCGCCGACTCCACCGCCGCCGAGGACCCCGGCTTCGCGGCCCTCCTCGACTCCCGCGCCCCCGTCCTCTGCCTCGTCGCCAAGTCCGACATGCGCCACGTCGAGCAGGCCCTGCGCACCACCCCCGAAGAGAACCTCGCCATGATCGCCGACTCCGTCCGCACCGGACGCGAGCACGAGCGCCAGGTCTTCATCGACTGCGAGCACTTCTTCGACGGCTACCGCCACGACCCGGTCTACGCGACCCTCGTCGTCAAGACCGCCCTCGACGCCGGCGCCGAAGCGGTCGTCCTGTGCGACACCAACGGCGGCTCCATCCCCTCCGACATCACCGCCGCCGTCACCGACCTGCGCGCCCGCCTCCTCGGCGCCGGCCTGCCGCCCGAGCGCGTCCGCCTCGGCATGCACGCCCAGAACGACACCGGCTGCGCCGTCGCCAACACCATCGCCGCCGTCGAGGCCGGCGCCATGCACGTCCAGGGCACCGCCAACGGCTACGGCGAGCGCCCCGGCAACGCGAACCTCTTCACCGTCATCGCGAACCTCGAGACCAAGCTCGGCCGCAAGGTCCTCCCCGACGGCGGCCTGGAGAAGCTCACCCGCGTCTCCCACGCCATCGCCGAGATCGCCAACATGATCCCCGACGAGCACGCCCCCTACACCGGGCACGCCGCGTTCGCGCACAAGGCCGGCATCCACGCCTCCGCCATCAAGGCCGACCCGGCCCTGTACAACCACGTCGACCCCGTCGTCGTCGGCAACGACATGCGCATCCTCGTCACCGAGATGGCCGGCCGCGCCTCCGTCGAGCTCAAGGGCCGCGAACTCGGCATCGACCTCTCCGGCGACAAGGACGCGCTCGACCGGATCACCAAGCGCGTCAAGGAGCTCGAATCCAAGGGCTGGTCCTTCGAGGCCGCCGACGCGTCCTTCGAGCTGCTCGTCCGCGACGAGGTCGAAGGCGGCCTGCCCCGGCCGTTCGCGCTCGACACCTACCGCGTCATCGTCGACCACGACCCCAACGGCACCACGGTCGCCGAGGCCACCGTCCGCGTCGACGTTGACGGCGAGCGCGTCATCTCCACCGCGCAGGGCAACGGCCCGGTCAACGCCCTCGACGCCGCGCTCCGGTCCGCGCTCGCCGCCCGCCACCCGCGCCTCGCCGAGCTGACGCTCTCGGACTTCAAGGTCCGCATCCTCGCCGGCTCCAAGGGCACCGACGCGGTCACCCGCGTCCTCATCTCCATGAGCGACGGCGAGGCCGAGTGGACCACCGTCGGCGTGGCCCCCAACCTCATCGAGGCCTCCTGGAACGCGCTGGCCGACGGCCTCGCCTACGGCCTGAACCGCCGCTGACCTTCGATTCCACCACCGCCACGAGCGAACCCAGACCGGGGCCGGTCCACGAGACCCGGCCCCCACCCGGCCCGCGCCGACCGTGCGGGAGGGAACGGAGAAGGGGTCCGATCATCCGATCGGACCCCTTCCTCGCGTCCCGCGTCAGTCGAAGACCGCGAGGCGCTTCTGCTCCATCGTGCCGCCCCCGAAGGTCGTGAACGAGCCGCCGACGCTCAGGTTCGCGCCCGACGGGTGCGCGGTCGCGTCCCACGCGCCCACGACGCCGTTCGCGCCCGGGTTCCACGGCAGCAGCTTCCCGTTCATGTCGACCGCGAGGAGCTTCCCGCGCTCGGCCTTGACGCCGTCGACGCACTCGCCGAGCGGCCCGGCGTGGTTCGTCACGCACGCCTGGTCGAAGTGGCCGCCGCCGATGACGGCGTCACCCCAGACCTCCACGGTCTGCATGCCGCCGTCGACGGCCTGGTACCAGAGGGTCTCGCCGCTGGTCGTGAACGCCCGGATCTCGCCGCCGCGCCCGTCGAGCGCCGCGTACACGCGGTCCCCGGCGACGACGACCTCGCGGGTGAGGACGTACACCTTGGACACGAACGAGGTGTCGACCGCGCCCGAGACCGGGTTCACGGCGCCGAGCTTCCCGTACTTCTTGTCGCCGCCGATGGTGGAGAACACGCCGGCGACGTACAGGCGCCCGTGCCCGACCTGGAGGTCGCGGACGCCGCCTTCGGAGACCTGCGGCGCGAAGGCCGTGATCGGCGCCCCGGTGGCGACGTCCACCGCGGCGAGGCGCGGCTGGGCGTGCCCGCCGACGCTGCTGAACGTCCCTCCGAGGTAGACGGTCGTACCGGACGGCTCGACCGAGTAGACCGTGGCGCTGGGCTTGGGCCGCCAGGCGGTGTCGAGCTTTCCGGTGCCCAGGTTGAAGCGGGCGACGCGCGACATGGCGACGCCGTCGACCTCGGTGAACTTCCCGGCGACGTACAGGTACCCGCCGCCGGTCTTGACCTCGTGGACCGTGCCGTTCAGGACCGGCGCGAACGGCAGCAGCGCGCCGGTGCGGGAGTTGACCGCCGCCAGGTAGGTGCGGTTCGCGAACGTCCCGTCGGTCTGCCGGGCCCGGGTGAACAGGCCGCCGGAGTAGACGGTGTCGCCGTTGTAGGCGACCTTGACGACCTGGTCGTTGAAGGACGCGGTCGCCTGCGGGAGGCTCGAGTCGATGGCCCCGGCCGGGACCTGGACGAACAGGAGGGCCGCGAACAATGCGGAGAGTGTGATCAAACGGCGCATTCCGCCAGTGTCGCACGCATTGCGCGCCGCACCGGGGAGGCGAAACGGCGCGTCCGGGATGAGCGGGCGCACAGGTCCCGCCTGCGGGTGACCTCCACACCGGACCGCGCCGCCCCCGATCGCGCCCGCGACTGGCGAATCCGGTCACCCCGGCCGTTGCCCCGCCGTACTACAGTTGAGGTGTGACTTCCTACAAGACCGATCGCGCCCGCGCGGCTGCTCAAGCCGCGGACTCGGCCGTGTACGGACGCCGCCGGTTCGGTGCCGGGTTCTTCCTCGGCCTCGTGATCCTCGTGGTCCTCGCCTTCGTCCTGGGCTTCGTGCTCGTCGGCGGCCTCGGCGAGACCCTGCGCGTGCGCCTCGGCGCGACCGCGCTGTCGCTGCTGGTGGCGACCCCGCTCACGTTCGTCCTCGGGTTCTTCGTCGGCATGTTCGGCCGCGTCCGCCGCATGGGCATGGGCATCGTCGTCGGCGCGCTCGTCGGCACCGTCGTCCTCGCGGGCCTGTTCCTGCTCCTGCGCTAGTGACGCCCGGGTCCGGCGCGCGATAGCGCCGTGCCCCGCCCCGCCCCGCGAACTAAGCTGAGGCCGCAAGCTTCCGATCCAGTCTTAGAGAGGGGCCGACTGTGCGGATCGCGCGGATCGCTCACCCCACCGGCATGTCGTTCGCAGTCCTCGAAGGGGAGGGGCCCGGGGCCACCGCCGCGGAGATCGAAGGGCACCCGTTCGCGCAGATCAAGCTCACCGGCCAGCGCTGGGCGCTCGACGACGTGCGGCTGCTCGCCCCGATCCTGCCGTCGAAGGTCGTGTGCGTGGGCCGCAACTACGCCGACCACGCCGCCGAGCTCGGCAACGAGGTCCCCAAGGAGCCGCTGATCTTCCTCAAGCCCTCGACCTCGGTCATCGGCCCCGGCGAGGCGATCCGCCTCCCGGCCGTGTCCGACCAGGTCGAGCACGAGGCCGAGCTCGCGGTCGTCATCGGCCTGCACGGCGCCCGCGGCCTCGACCGCGAGGCCGCCAAGAGCGCGATCTACGGCTACACGTGCGCGAATGACGTGACCGCCCGCGACCTGCAGAAGCAGGACGTGCAGTTCACGCGCGCCAAGGGCTTCGACTCGTTCTGCCCGCTCGGCCCCTGGATCGAGACCGACGCCGAGGTCGCCGACGCCGAGGTCCGGTGCGAGGTGAACGGCGAGGTCCGCCAGCTCGGCACCACCAAGGACATGGTGTTCGACCCGGCCACGCTCGTCGCCTACGTCTCCCAGATCATGACGCTCATCCCCGGCGACGTGGTGCTCACCGGCACGCCCGCCGGCGTGGGGCCGCTCCAGGCCGGCGAGACCGTCTCCATCTCCGTCGCCGGCCTCGGCACGCTGACCAACAAGGTGATCGCCAGTGAGTGACGTCCGCACCCGCTTCTGCCCCAGCCCGACCGGGACCCCGCACGTCGGCCTGGTCCGCACCTGCCTGTTCTCGTGGGGCTACGCCCGCGCCAAGGGCGGCGAGTTCGTGTTCCGCATCGAGGACACCGACGCGGCCCGCGACTCCGAGGAGTCCTACGAGCAGCTCCTCGACGCCCTCTCGTGGCTCGGCATGACCTGGGACGAGGGCCCCGACATCGGCGGCCCGTACGCGCCCTACCGGCAGTCGCAGCGCCTCGACGTGTACGCCGACGTCATCGCGAAGCTCCTCGCCGGCGGCTACGCCTACGAGGCGTTCTCCACCAACGAGGAGGTCGAGGCCCGGCACAAGGCCGCCGGCCGCGACCCGAAGCTCGGCTACGACAACTTCGACCGCGACCTCACCGAGGACCAGAAGGCCGCCTACCGCGCCGAGGGCCGCACGCCCGTGCTGCGGATGCGGATGCCGAACGAGGACATCGTCTTCCAGGACGCGGTGCGCGGCGAGGTCCGCACGCCCGCGGGCACCGTCCCCGACTACGTGATCGCGCGCGGCGACGGCTCGCCGCTGTACACGCTGACCAACCCGGTCGACGACGCGCTCATGAAGGTCAACATGGTCACCCGCGGCGAGGACCTCCTGCCCTCGACGCCGCGCCAGATCGTGCTGTGGCGCGCGCTGGTCGAACTCGGCCTGGCCGAGGGCGAGCCCGAGTACGCGCACCTGCCGCTCATCGTGGACGAGCGCGGCAAGAAGATGTCCAAGCGCGACCCGCGCTCGAACCTCCTGCAGTACAAGGAGGCCGGGTACCTGCCCGAGGGCGTCCTCAACTACGTGGCGACGCTCGGCTGGTCGATCTCGGGCGACCGCGACACGTTCACCGTGGCGGAGTTCCTGGAGGCGTTCGACCTCCATGACGTCAAGTCGAACCCGGCGAGGTTCGACGAGAAGAAGTTCGACTCGATCTGCGGCGACCACTTCCGCCTGACCGACACCGCCGAGCTGACCGCCATGCTGCTGCCGCGGCTGCGGGAGGCCGGCCTGGTCGGCGAGGTCCCGACCGCGGCCGACATGCACGTCCTGGACGTGGCCGTGCCGCTGGTCCAGGAGCGGTGCACGACCCTCTCGCAGGCCGTGGAGATGCTCCGGTTCCTGTTCTGCGGCACCGAGGTCGCGATCGACGAGGACAGCGCGAAGAAGACCTTCAAGGACGACGCCGCGCAGGTCCTCGACGCCTCGATCGCCGCCCTGGAGGGCATCGAGTGGACCACCCCGGCGATCGAGGAGGCCCTCAAGGCCGCCCTCGTCGACGGCATGGGCCTGAAGCCCCGCAAGGCGTTCGGCCCGGTCCGGGTGGCGATCAGCGGCAAGACCGTGTCGCCGCCGCTGTACGAGTCCATGGAGCTCCTGGGCGCCGAGGTGAGCCTGGCGCGCCTGCGCGCCGCCCGCGCGACCCTGTAAGCGGCGCACAGGGAAGAGTCATAGAGAGCGGCCCCGCTCGTCGGCGCGGGGCCGCTTCTGCTGTCGGTCGCCGGTTCGGTCTTCGGGCCGATGCTACCGGAGCGCCCGCCGGATCACCTGCGCCGCAACCGATCCCGAGCGCCACTCGACAGCGGCCGCCCGTGCGCGGACACTACTGTGCAATGCATGGTACTGTCTTATGCATGGACCGATCGCAACTGCTGAAGGGCCTGCTCGACATCATCGTGCTGCGCGTCCTCGACAACGAGGACGGCTACGGCTACGAGATCCTGCACCGCCTCCGGAAGGCCGGGTTCGACGACCTCGGCGACGCCTCGGTCTACGGCACGCTCCGGCGCCTGTACCGGGCGGGCTACCTCTCCACCTACGTGCAGCCGAGCGAGTCGGGGCCGCACCGCAAGTACTACTCGCTGACCGAGCCGGGCCGGAAGTACCTCCGCGAGATGCGCGACGCCTGGGAAGACGTCAGCGCCAAGATGCAGCACCTGTTCGACGTTCCCACGAAGGGCTGAGACCATGACCGAATCCCCCCGGAGCACGGAGATCGCGGCCTACCTGGCCGCCGTCGAGCGCCGCCTGAGCGACCTGCCCGCGGTCATCCGCGACGACCTGATGACGGACCTGGACTCGCACCTCGCCGAGGTCGCGGCCGACCTGCCGCCCGGGACCACCCTCGTCGACCTGCTCGGCGCGCCCGAGGCCTACGCCCGCGAGCTGCGCGAGACCGCCGAGGTCCCCAAGGCCCCGGCCGGGGAGCGGCTCCGCAGCCGCTTCAAGGAGCTGACCGCGCCGGTCGCCGCCCGGACCCGCGCCGCCGCCGACCGCTACGCCGCGAGCACCGGCCACGCCGACGCCGCCGACCTCGCCGGGCGGCTGCGCCCGGGCTGGTGGGCGGTGCGCGGCGTCCTCGTGGCGGCCCTGTTCGTCTACTGGCTCTCCGCGGCCCAGTACGGCGTCACCGGCTTCCAAGTCCTCGGCTCGCTGCCCGGGCTCATCCTGCTCGTCGCCGCCGTCCTCGTCGGGATGTGGGCCTCGCTGCGGATCGGCGCCCGGTCCCTGGAGTGGGGCCGCGACCGCCGGCGCTGGACCGCGGCCGCGGGGCTCGCGATCGTCGCACTCTCGGCCTACCAGTTCGCCTGGTTCCTCGGCGTCCCCACGGTCGAGTACGTCGAGACCGACTACACCGGCGACGCGCAGGTCGACGACGTCTACGTCTACGACGAGCACGGCGAGCTCCTGACCGGCGTGTACCTGCTCGACGAGCACGGGTACCCGATCCAGCTCGGCGACCCGTGGGCCTGCACGAACCAGCTCGGCGAGCCGTACGCCACCGCCGACGACCGCTACGGCTACCAGTACCCGCTGTGCATGGTCGACGGCGAACTCCCGATGGACCCGACCCCGAGCGAGTCCCCGAGCGGCACGCCGACCGACTTCCCGAGCGAGTCGCCGACCGAGCTCGCGACCGACCCCTCGACCACCCCCGAGGAGCCCGCGACGGACTCGGCCGCCCCGACGGAGCTCCCTTTGGAGACCACCACGAAGTGACCCGCCCGAACCACCGGCCCCGTCTGCACCAGGACGGGGCCGGTCCGCCGCGTCATGTGACATTGCTCTCGGTGGACCTAAGTGGAAGAAAGTAGGAGCGCCCCGGCGACCGTCAATGGGCCGTTCGGAGGAGCCGTCCGGTCCGGGTTCCCGACCTATCGGGCACCGCTCGCGATACTCCCGCTATCGGGCGAGACGGGTACACGAGCCGTTCCGGTACAGGCGGCGATATGCCGTATTGTCACCGTTACTCAGCGGTACGGTCGCGGGGTTTCGCGCTTCTAGGGTTACCCCCGATGTTTACCCGCATGAAGACGACCCGAGCCAAGCACCGCTCCGACGAGCCCCGCCCCGGCGGGCTCCGGCACGTGGTGCGCACCCGGGTGTTCGTGTCCGCCGCCGCCGTACTGCTCGCAGTCGGCTCGGCGAGCAGCGCGAGCGCCGCGATCATCGCGACCGACGACCCCACGGCCCAGGAACTGCGGGCCGAGGAGATCGTCGCGGACGCCGGCACCGCCGACCGGCAGTGGGACGACGTGGACACGATGACGAGCATCCTGCCCGAGAAGGCGGAGGCCGCACCGGAGACCGCGCAGTCCGACCCGGCCGAGGTCCCCGTCGAGGAGGAAGAGGAGGCACCCGCCGAGGACACGGCGTCCGAGGAGTCCTCCGGCTCCAGCGTCGACATCTCCGCCGAGTGCTCCGACTACTCCGGCAACCAGGCCATCGGCTGCACGATGACCCTCGACGCCGGATGGGACATGGGCGAGTTCCAGTGCCTCGTGGACCTGTGGAACCGCGAGTCGGGCTGGGACGAGACCGCCTACAACTCCGGTTCGGGCGCGTACGGCATCCCGCAGTCGCTCCCGGGCGACAAGATGGCCGCCAACGGCGACGACTGGGAGACCAACCCGGCCACCCAGATCGCCTGGGGCCTCGACTACATCGACGGCCGCTACGGCAGCCCGTGCAGCGCGTGGTCGCACAGCGAGTCCAACGGCTGGTACTAGCAGCCGCATAACCTGAGATCCCGCGAACCCGGAGTTCGCTGACCCTGGGAGGCCCTGGCGCAGACGCGCCGGGGCCTCCTGTCGTTCCCCCAGCGCCCCTTCGAGCCGGACCCCGCGCTGCTCCCTCAGCCGCCGGACTCCATCGAGGCCGCGCGCACCGAGCGCAGGAGGAGCCGCGGGTCGCCGAGCATCCGCTTGAGGCGGCGTTCGAGCCCCGCGATCGGGGTGAGGTTCTGGGGCGCCCTGGCGTCCTTGTGCGCGGCCGAGCCGAGCGGCGGGAGCGCCGCCGCGGTGGCGTCCGCGAGGGCGATCGCGGCCTCCTCGGAGAGGTCGTCGGAGGCCTCCAGGCGCGCCACCCCCGACCAGCCGCGCGAGCTCGTGCCGGGGAGCCGCAGGTACCACGTGTAGCGGGGCCAGCCCGACACCAGGTGGAACACGGGGGTGCGCTGGCCGGGGGCGAGGCGCTCGACCACGGCGTTCTGCTCGCCCTTGAGGTAGGACCGCGAGTGGCTCTTGATGTAGCCCACGGCGTTCGAGAGCTGGTCGCGACCGCGCAGCGGCCCGTCGAGGACCGCCAGCTCCGCGTCCATCGCCACCGTCGAGGCCACCTTCGCCTCCAGCTCGATCATCGCCCGCTGCGCGGCCGCGATGAGCTCGGCCGGATCGGCGGACTCGACCTCCCGGTACGGGTACCGCCCGAAGTCCGCGCCGGGGTCCACGGCCGCGAACAGGCCGCGCCCCACGTCGGCCTCGGCCACGGCCGAGACCTTCCCGTCGAGGTCGCACGCGACCGCGCCCGCGGCCCACGAGACGCACACGCCGGGCCAGCGGTCCCCGCCGTCGAGCAGTTCGACACGGGCGTCCACGCGGCGCACCCCGTCGACCACGACGAGCCGCCGCGGCCCGCTCGCGGGCGCGTCGATCGGCCGCCAGTCGGCCGGCTCCAGCTCGATCCCGGGCTCCACGATCGCCGCGTTGCCGCGCGTGGGCGACTCCGGGTTGTCCGCGAAGGACGGGTCCCAGGCGTCGACGGTGATCTGCAAGGCGCACCCGCTTTCAGGTCGATTGCGGCCCAGCCTACTTCCCGCCGTCGAGACCCGAGCGCCCCGTCGAGGTCCGGTCGCCCACCCCGGTGGGAGCCTCCGGCGGCCGCCGGAGCAGTGCAGCACCCCGCGGCGCCCCGTCCGGCGGTGCGTCAGGACCAGGTCTTCTCCACGTGCGAGCCCTTGGCGTCCTTCGTGATCCGGAACCGCACCGGCACCCGCTCGGCCAGCTCCGCCACGTGCGTCACCAGGCCCACCGTGCGCCCGGCCGACAGCGTCAGCGCCTCCAGGGTCGTCGCCACGGCGTCGAGCGTCTCCGGGTCGAGCGTGCCGAAGCCCTCGTCCAGGATGATCGACTCCAGGCTGGCCCCGTGCCGCGCCAGGCTCGCCAGCTGGTCGCTCAGCGCGAGCGCCAGCGACAGCGAGGCCGCGAACGTCTCGCCGCCCGAGAGGCTCCGCGCCGGGCGCGCCATGTCGGCGTCGTGGTGGTCGACCACCCAGAAGTCCTGGTCCCGGTAGATCAGGTCGTACTGCCCGGACGTGATCTGGTTGAGCATCACCGTCGCGCCGGCCACCAGCTCGTCGAGCGCCTCCGACAGGAGCCACTCCATGAACCGCCGCGCCTCCAAGTGCGAGGCCAGAGCCTTCGCGACCTCGGCCTCGTGCGCGAAGCGCCGCGTCTCCGCCTCCAGGTCCACGCGCTGGCGGCGGGCCTCGGCGAGCCGCGCGGACGCGGCCCTGGCGGTCTCGACCGCGGCGGCGTGCCGGGCGACGTAGTCGCCGCCGGTACCGGTGCGCGTGACGTCGACGTCCAACTCGCCCAGGGCGAGCCGCAGCTCGCCGCGGAGCGTGCCGGCGCGGCCGTCGAGGCCGGCCAGCTCGGTCCGGGCCGACTCCCGCTCGCTGCCGGCCCGCTCCAGCGAGGCCTTGGCCCAGTCGACGAGGGCCTCCCAGCTCGCGGCCAGGTCGTCCCCGGCCGCGGGCGGCGCGAGCACGGCCACCTGGTCGCGGGCGTGCTGGAACTCCTTCCACGCCCGCTGCTGGCGCTCGTCGGCGGTCTGCTTGCGCTTCTCGGCCTCGCGCAGGGCCCGCCGCGCGGCCTTCAGGGCCGCGCTGGTGCCCGCGAGCTGCTGGCGGGCCTCCTCGGAGGACGACCGGCGGGCCTGGAGCGCGGGCGGCTCGTCGACGCCTTCGAGGCGCTTCTTGAGCCGCCCCTCGGCCAGGCGCAGCTCGGTGAGCCGCTCCTCGTAGTTCTCGAGCTTCGTCTGGAGCGCGACGACGGCGGCCTGCGCGTCCCGGTGCTCGATCGTGGCCGTGCGCGAGGCCTCCTCGGCCTGCTGCATGGACTCCGACAGGTCGTGCTCGGGCACCCGGTCGACCGGGCGGTCGCACACGGGGCACTCGTCGCCGATCGCGAGCCCGGCCCGGAGCGTTCCGGCGAGCTCGGCCATCCGGACCTTGTGGAGGGACGCGTGCTGGATCTCGACCTCCTCGCCGGCGGCCTCCTCCAGCTCCTTCGCCTCGGCGAACTGGTCGCGCAGCTCCTCGGTCAGCTCCAGGCCGGTCTTCAGCTTCGACGCCGTCTCGGCGAGCTCGGCCCACGCCTTCAGCTGGCGCTCGATGAGCCCCAGGTCGAGGCCGTCGAGCTCGGCGCGCAGCCGCTCGTCCTCGGTCTCGGTCGCCTCGACCTCGGCGGCCTTCGTCGCGACCGCGGCGGCCGCGTCGGCGAGCTGCGCGGCGATGTCGGCGACCCCGTCGGGCCGCTTGATGTACGTCAGCGACGCCAGGTTCGCCTCGGCCTCGGCGAGCCGACGCCGGGCGCCTTCGACGGCCGCGGCGAGCCCGTCGAGGGCGTTCGCCTTGTCCCGCACCGGCTCGGTGAGCTTCTCCAGCTGCTCGACCCGCTCGGCCGCGGCCGCCAGTTCGGCGTCGGCGACGGCCGGGACCCGCGCGAGCTGCGCTTCGAGGGTCTTCATCGCGGTGGTCGCCGCGTCCCGCTTCGCGCCCGCGAGCTGCTGCACGCGCCGGTACACGCTGTGCCCCAGCAGGTTCTCCAGGATCTTGCGCCGGTCGGCGGGGGAGGCGTGGAGGAACTCCGCGAACTCGCCCTGGGGGAGGAGCACGCACTTGGTGAACTGCTCGAACGGCAGCCCGATCACGCGCTCCGCGGCGTTCGAGACCTCGCTGGGGCTGCCCGCGAGCGCCCTTCCGAGGCCCTCGACCAGGGCCTCGTCGTCGGCCGGGTCCACCCCTTCGGGCAGCTGCTCCAGTGCGGCCGTGGTCGTCTTGACCTTCCCGTTCCGGTCCCGGCGCAGGATGCGGGTCGCCACGTAGTGGGTGCCGGCGGCGGCGAACACGAGCCGCACCCGGCCCTCCACCGCGGACGGCGCGAGGGCGTTCTGCGTGGTGTTCACCCGCCACCGCGGCGTGCGCCCGTACAGCGCGAAGCAGATCGCGTCGAGCACGGTGGACTTCCCGGCCCCGGTGGGCCCGGTGAGCGCGAAGAAGTCCACGTCGGTGAAGTCGAAGGTCTCCGCGCCCGTGTACGACGCGAACCCGTTGAGGTCCAACCGGATCGGACGCATCAGGCCTCCTCGGCGACGGTCTGGGTGTCCTCGTACAGCTGCGAGAACAGCTTCGCCACGGCCGGGTCGTCGTGGCCGTTCTCGGCGAGGTACACGCCGAACAGCTCGCCGGGGCTGCGCCCGGAGCGGCGCTCGCGCGGCGCGGACTGCTCCAGGCGCATGACCGGGTCGATGTGGATCTGGACGGCGTTGGGGAACAGGTCGGCGACCTCGCCGCGCAGGCCCGCCCGCGCGGGCTCGGTCACGAAGACCCGCAGCCAGGCCCGCTCGTCGGCCTCGGCCTTCGCCAGCTGCTCGAGGTTGCCGCGCACGGTCTGGAGCGGCACGGCCTCGGTCAGCGGCACGGTCCGGACCTTCGCGGGGACCCCGGCGCTGACCTCGACGATCGCGACGCTCGGCGTGTGGTCCTCCTCGCCGAAGTCCACGGCGACCGGCGCGCCGGAGTAGCGGATCGGGCAGGGCCCCACGACCGCCTGGGCCCGGTGCAGGTGCCCCAGGGCCACATAGGAGGTGGTCGGCGGGAAGATCGCGGCGGGCACGGCGTAGTCGGCGACGGTGTGCACCTCGCGCTCGCCGCCTCCGACCTTGCCGCCGACGACGGTGAGGTGGCCGGTGAACAGGTTGACGGTGTCGGCGCCGAAGTCCTGCGTGAGCGCGGCGACGAGGCGGCGCAGGTGGTCGGCGTAGTTCGCCTCGGCCCCGGCCGCGCCGAGCTCGAACAGCTCGGCGGCGCGCACGGCGTGGCGCTGCGCGATGAACGGCAGGGCGGCGCACTTCCACCGCTCGCCGTCCCTCGTCTCGCCGGTGACGATGTGGTCGGCGGCCTTGCCGAGGCTGCCACGCAGGTGGATGCCGGCGGCGTGGGCCCAGGCCCGCAGCGCCTCCAGGGCCTTGCCGTTGTCGTGGTTGCCCGCGACGACGACGACCTCGGCCCCGGTGCCCTGCAGCGCGGAGAGGGCCGTGAACAGGAGCTTCTGCGCGTCGCTGGAGGGCGAGGCGGTGTCGAACAGGTCGCCGGCGACGATCACCAGGTCGATTTCCTCCGCCCTGGCGATCTCGACCATCTGCCTGAAGACCGCGCGCTGCTCGTCGAGGCGCGGGCGGCCCTTCAATGTGACGCCGACGTGCCAGTCGGACGTGTGGAGAATCCGCAAGTGGTGCCCCCCTCTGGGCGATGCTCGCGAGCCGTGGGCCGGCTCAGAACGGAATGTCGTCCTCGTCGTCTCCGGCGAGGTCGAAGGGGTCGACCTTGGCGGTGGCGGAGAGTGCGCGGCCCGACCGCGAGGCGGCGGTCGGCGCGGACCCCGCCTCGGCGGGGCGGGTGGCCCAGGCGGGGAACGGGAAGTTCACCACCAGCGGGACCGGGAGCTCGGGCTGGGCCACGAACATGGTGCCGGGCTTGGCCATGAGCACGCGCATGCGCTGCGCCTGGGTGAGGAACCCGTACTCGGGCCGGGTGGCCTCGGCCGCGTCGAGGCGGCCGACGACGCGGATCGCCGAGTTCGAGGCGATGCGGCGCTCCACTTCGGACGCGGTCTGCTGGGCGCCGATGAGGATGACCCCTAGGGACCGGCCGCGCTCGGCGATGTCGAGCAGGATGTCCTTGATGGGGCTGGTGCCCTCGCGCGGGGCGTACTTGTTCAGCTCGTCGAGGACCACGAACTGGAGCGGCCTGGCGGTGCCGGCCTTCTCCTTGCGCTCGAACTCGCTGCGCAGCACCACGCCGACGACGAACCGCTGCGCCCGGTCGGGCAGGTTGTGCAGGTCGACCACGGTGACCTGCGCGTCGGACGACAGCGCCGCGCCGCGCGGCGGCAGGTCGCCGCGGATGAGGCGGCCGATGTCGCGGCCGGAGGCGATGAGCCGCCGGATGAACGCGTTGACGGTGCCCAGGCCGATCGCCGACCCGGCCCACTCGGTGCGGGTCTCGTCGTCGGCGAGCCGCTCGCACACGAGGTCGACGAGGTCCCGGTAGCTGGTGAGCAGCCGCCCGTCGACGCTGATCGCGCCGTTGTCCTTGGGCCGGGCCTCTTTGCGGAGCCGGGCCGCCACCTGGTGGACGACCATCGTGTACTGCTGGCGGTCGTCGTCGCCGTCGGCGAACACGAACGGCAGCAGGTTGAGCTGGCAGAACTCGGCGAGCGTCCAGTAGAACGCGTCGACGCCGGTGGACCGGCACGCCACGTCGGGGACGCCGTTCGAGTCGCCCTCGCGCGGGGGCGCGAGCACCTCCACGGACTTGAACGCGCCGGGCTCCATGCCCAGGCGCCGGTACGAGTCGCGCACCGTCTCGTCGATCTTCGTGTTGTCGTGGTCGAGGAGCAGCAGGTCCTCGCCCTTGACGTTGAAGATGAGCGCCTTCGTGTTCGCGGCCTCGGCGCCCAGGGCGCCCGAGTGCAGCAGCGAGTACAGCATCCACGTCGCGAACGAGGTCTTCGTGGCGACGCCGGAGATGCCCGAGATCGAGACGTGCGCGCCGCGGGTGCCGTCGAGGAAGTCCGGGTTCAGGAACACCGGCTGGCCGTCGCGCGAGAACCCGAGGGGCACCTGGCGGGCCATGCCGTCGAAGTACAGGGCCCGGTCGCGGTCCTCGCCGGTGGCCCGCTGGACCTCGGCGCCGGGACGCGGCGGCACGAACACCTCGGGCTCCACGCGCGTCACCGTGACCTCGGCGGCCTCCTGCACCTGCGCCGGGAGCAGGCCCCCGGCGATGTCGAACACGTCGGAGTCGAACTGGGCGCCCTCGTGGCGGCTGCGCACCGAGGTGACGACGCCGGAGATGCGGACCGTGCCGACCCCGGGGACCTGGCGCTCGGTGGTGAGCACGTCGTCGAGCTGCGCGTACGCCTCCGGGCCGACCCCGACCCAGAACGACAGGGGCGTCGCGTCCTCCGTGCCCAGCACGCGGCCCACCGAATCACTCATCCACAGATCCTCGCAGATAGCGCAGGATGAGATTGCCCCCGGCTTCGAGGACGTGTCGCAGGCGAAGCGGCGTCGCGTCGGCCGCGGCCGCGCCCTCGGCGATCCGCATCGGACCGGCCCCCACGAGCAGCGGCGACAACGTCAGGTCCAGCTCGTCGGCGAGCCCTGCGGCGATCAGGCCGCCGAAGACGTGCGGCCCGCCCTCGCACAGGATCTGCCGCAGGCCCTGCGCCCGCAGCGCCGCGACGGCCGCGCGGAAGTCGATCCCGCCCACCCCCACCGCGATCACGTCGGCCACCTCGCGGAACGGGTCGAGCCGCTCCTCCTGGAGGTCCGCCGGGCACAGCAGGATCGGGCGCCGCGGCGCCTCCGTGAAGATCCCCGCCTTCGGGTCGAGGCTCGCCGTGCGGGTCGCGATCGCCATCACCGGCACCTCCGGCAGGCCCTGCTCGCGCCGCCACGCCTTGCGCTCCTCCGAGAGCACCAGCGGCCCGTACCCCTCGGCCCGGACCGTCCCCGACCCCGCCAGCAGCACGTCGCACCTGGCGCGCAGGACCTTGAAGACCCGCTTGTCGTCCTCACCCGAAAGGGGGCCCGACAGGCCCTCCAGGGTCGCCGCGCCGTCGGCGCTGGACACGAAGTTCACCCGCAGCCAGTCCGGCTCGGGGGGCGCGTACGCCGCGTAGACCTCGTCGTCGGTCAGTTCATCGAGTTTTCGGTACAGCACGTCTGCCACCGCTGCAACCTAGCCCACCCCTCCGACAGCGGATTCGGCGAACTCGGCCCGACGCGCCCCTGAATCCGTAAACTCACTCGCGTTGCGTCGCGCACCGGTCGCTGAACGTGACCGATCGCCGTCCGGCGCAACCACACCCGAACGAAGGAGACGAAGATGTCCGCCGCACGCAGGATCACCACCGGACTCGCCGCGACCGGCGCCGCCGTCGCCGCGGCCACCGCGCTCACCGCCGGGCCCGCCGCGGCCGCGCCCGAGGCCGGCACGTGCGAGGCCGGCTACGTCTGCATGTGGGAGGACGCCGGCTACGGCGGCGACAAGTGGGTCAACTGGCAGCCCTCCGGCACCGGCCAGATCTTCGAGATCGGCGGCTGGAACGGCGACAACGAGATCAGCTCCGCCCTCAACCGCACCGGCTGGGCGATCGTCGTCTACGCCGACGACGGCGCCCAGGGCGACTCCTACTGCATCCACGCCTACCAGCCCATCCAGAACTTCAAGGAAGTGGGCTTCAACGACGACGCCGAGAGCCTCATGACCCAGGGCTCCTGCTGACGCGCGCCGCCTGGCGGCGGCCCGCCGCCGTCAGGCCCCCAGCACCCGCTCCAGGTACGGGTTCGCGAAGCGCCGCTCCGGGTCCGCCCCGTCCCGCACCCGCCGGAAGTCCTCGAAGTGCTTGTACCGCCGCGAGAGCTGCTCGGCCCCCAGCGTGTGCATCTTCCCCCAGTGCGGGCGCCCCTCCGCCGCGTCGAACACCGCCTCGCAGTCCCGGAAGTACGGCACGTGGTCGTGCCCGTGGAACTGGTGCACCGCCACGTACGCCGTCCGCCGCCCCTGCGCCGTCGACAGCCAGATGTCGTCGGCCGCCGCGAACCGCACCTCCACCGGGAACGACACCGTGTGCGCCTCGCGCCCCACGAGCGCGTGCAGCTCCCGCAGCACCGACGGCAGCGCCTCCCGCGGCAGCGCGTACTCCATCTCCCGGAACACCACCGACCGCGGCGACGTGAAGATCTTGTGCGACACGTCGGTGTACTCCCGGGCGCTCCACACCCGGCCCGCCACCCGGTTCAGCCGCGGCACCATCCCCGGGAACCGCACCCCCACCCGGTTGCTCGCCGAGAACAGCGTGTTCTCCGTGAACCCCTCGTTCCACCAGTACGACAGGCGGCTCGGCGCCCGGCTCGGCTCCGACATCGCGTGCCGGTTGTTCCGCTTCGTCAGCGTCCGGTCCGTGTGCGGGAACCAGTAGAACTCGAAGTGGTCGTTCTCCGCCACCAGCTCGTCCAGGCCCTCCAGCACCGCGTCCAGGCGCTCGGGCCGCTCCACCGCGTGCAGCCGGAACGCCGGCACGCACTGGAGCGTCACCTCCGCGATCACCCCCACCGCGCCCAGCCCCAGCCGCGCCGCCGCGAACAGCTCCGGCCGCTCGAACTCCGTACACTGCACGGTCTCGCCGCTCGCCAGCACCAGCTTCAAGCCCTTGACCTGCCACGCGAAGCCCCGGTACCGATCGCCCGTGCCGTGCGTCCCCGTCGAGATCGCCCCCGAGATCGTCTGCCGGTCGATGTCGCCCATGTTCTCCAGCGCCAGCCCGTGCGCGTCCAGGACCTGGTTCAACCGCCACAGCGGCATCCCCGCCTCCACGGTCACCAGCCCCGACTTCGGGTCCACCGACACCACCTCGTCGAGCCCGCCCATGTCCACGCGCACCCCGTCGGGGGCCGCGATCCCGCTGAACGAGTGCCCCGCGCCCACGGCCTTGACTCGCAGCCCGTCCTCGCCGGCCGCGACCACCGCGGCCGACAGCTCCTCCAGGCCCTCCGGGCGCACGGTCCGCACCGGCTCCGCGGCCTCCGTGCCCGACCAGTTCTGCCAGCGCGAGTTCTCGACGACGGGGGTCCCCATGGCGGCAGTCCTTCCAACGGCTCTGTTGAATACGAGGTGTACTTCACGGTAGCTTTCATCTAACCCCAACTGAGCTGCAGAAGGGAAGTCGCATGGGTGACAAGGGAGTAGCGGGCTCGCCGGGGGCCGCCGCGCACGCCGCCGCCGACCAGCGGTTCGGCGTCCTCGACCGTGCCACGGCCGGCCTCCAGCCGCCGTTCGCCGCCGTCGATCTGGACGCCTTCGACACGAACGCGGCCATCCTGCGCCGCAACGCGATCGGCAAACCGCTCCGCCTCGCCAGCAAGTCCCTGCGCTGCCGCGCCCTCATGCGCCGCGCCCTCGCCCAGCCCGGGTTCAAGGGCATTCTCGGGTTCACGCTCCCCGAGGCGCTGTGGCTGGCGGAGGAGTTCGACGACGTCGTCGTCGCCTATCCGACCGCCGACACCGACGCGCTCCGCGCGCTGGCGTCCGACGACGAGCTCGCCCGCCGCGTCACGCTCATGGTCGACTCGGTCGAGCACCTCGACTTCCTCGCCCGGCACGTCGAGCCGAACCCGTCGCGGCCGCTGCGGCTGTGCCTCGAACTCGACGTCTCCCTGGAGCTCCTCGGCGGCCGGCTCCACCTGGGCTCCTTCCGGTCCCCCGTCCGCACGCCCGACCAGGCGCTCGACATGGCCCACGAGATCGACAAGCGCCCGGGCGTCTCCCTCGTCGGGATCATGGGCTACGAGGGCCAGATCGCCGGCGTCCAGGACGCCTTCAGCGCCGTGTCGCTGAAGGCCCCGATCGTGCGGCTCATGCAGACCGTCTCCAAGGCCGAGCTCGCCGAGCGCCGCGCCGAGGCCGTCGCCGCGGTCCGCCGCGTCACCGACCTCGAGTTCGTCAACGGCGGCGGCACCGGTTCGGTCATCTCGACCGCGGCCGACCCCTCGGTCACCGAGATCGCGGCCGGGTCCGGCCTGTACTCGCCGGCGCTGTTCGACGGCTACCGCTCGATCCGGCCGCTCCCGGCCGCGTTCTTCGCGCTGCCGGTGGTCCGGCGGCCCAAGCGCGGCATGGTGACCGCGCTCGGCGGCGGCTGGGTCGCCTCGGGCGTGCCCGGTCCCGACCGGCTGCCCAAGCCGTCGTTCCCGGGCGGGCTCCGCTACGTCAAGACCGAGGGCGCGGGCGAGGTCCAGACCCCGCTGCGCGGCCGCGCCGCCGACGCGCTCGCGATCGGCGACCGGGTCTGGATGCGTCACGCGAAGGCCGGCGAGCTGGCCGAGCGGGTGAACACGATCCACCTCGTGCAGCGCGGCGAGGTCGTCGACGAGGTCCCGACCTACCGCGGCGAGGGTTACGCCTTCGTCTGAGCCGGAACGTGAACGGGCCCGGCGGGAGTGATCCCGCCGGGCCCGTCTCGGTTCCCGCTAGTCGTCGCGGCCGCCCGGACCGCCGCCGCCGTCTTCAGGCGTGCACCAGCCGAGCGCCTCCATGATCGGCGTGCACTCCTCGCCCTGGCCGCCGCCGCCCGGCGGCTGCCCGGCCCCGCAGCGGCCGTCGGCCTGGCCGGCCGCGGTGGCGCAGTACGGGCTGTCGTGGTCGATGGTGCCGTCGGCGTTGACGATGTCGTCGACGATGGCGCTGCCCTGCGGTTCGGCCTGCGTCCAGTCGACCTTGTCGTAGTCCTTGGCGTCGATGGCGCCTTCCATGAACTGCTTCCACACGGGATAGCTCAGGGTGCCGCCGAAGAGGTTGTCGGTGCCGCCGTTCTTGTTCAAGAGCGGCGCCGACTCGGCGGTGGCGTTGCCGACCCACGTGGCGATGCTGAGCTGCTTGATCGCGCCGACGTACCAGGTGTGGGCGTTGGCGTCGTCGTAGCCGTCCCAGTTGGCCTCCCACGTACCGGTCTTGCCGGTGTAGGGGTGGTCGATCGCGCCGGCGTCGCCGTCGATGGTGGAGCCGACCCACTGGAGGTTGCGGGCGATGCTCGCGTCCATGGCCTGGGTCTGCTCCAGGTCGCGGATGGTCGGGACCTCGTTCCCGTTGCGGTCGAGGACCTTCTCGACGAAGTGCGTCTCGTTGTAGGTGCCGTCGTTCGCGATGGTGGCGTACACGGTCGCCATGTCCGTCACGGAGGTCGGGAACTGGCCGAACCCGATCTCGAAGTCGAACGGGCTGCGGGTGTCGTCGAGGTTCAGCGGCGTCCGGATCGGGTTCTGGTCGTCGTCGTAGCCGTTGACCGAGGCGAGCGGGTCGATGTTGCCGTTGACGTCGGTGATGTAGCCCTCGTCCGTCTCCACGGTGTTGTGCACCGTGTAGGTGATCGTGCCGTCGTCCTCGATGTAGAACCGGTAGATGTCGCCGGAGGAGGTGGCCTGCATGGTCCGCAGGCCCATCCTGATCGCGGTCTCGAGGACGGTCGTGGCGCCGTAGTCCTCGGCGATCGCGTACATCGGGGTGTTGCGCGAGTTGCGGACCGCGTCGGTGAGGGTCATGTCGGTGTTCTCGGTGCGGCCGGCGTTGCTGACCGGTCCGGCGTCGCCGCGGGCCTCGAACTCGCGCGGCGAGTCGGAGTTCCACCACGAGTCGATCGAGGCGCCTTCGAGGATCGCCGTGGCGGCGGTGACCATCTTGAACGTCGACGACGGCGGGTGCGGGTTCTCGATGCCGGCCTTGTCGATGCCGAGGCCGTTGTCCCCGCCGTAGTAGCCGAGGACCCGGCCGGAGCCCGGTTCGACGGCGACGACCGCGTCGGCCATCGAGCCGTACTGCTCGAACAGCGCGGCCTCCTCGTTCGTGTCCTCGAACTCGAAGAAGCCGTCCTCGTTCACGTACTCGGCCGCAGCCGCGCGCTCGGTGACGACCTCGTCTGCGTCGTTGACGAGCTGGCCCTCGTCGTTCTCCTTGCGCTTGAGGTCGCCGCGGCTGGCGGTCTCGACGGCGAGCGACTGGATCTCCTGGTCGAGGGTGAGCACCACGGTGTAGCCGCCGGTGCCCTCCTTCTCGCCGTAGAAGTCCTCCTGCGTGAGGCCGTAGCGGCTCTCGAGCTCGTCCCAGATGTAGCCGTCGGTCGGGTTCGTAATGAAGCCGGTCGAGGTGTTGTGGCCCCAGGTGCCCGGGTTCTGGAGCACGTCGCGGGTCTCGGGCATCCCGGCGTCGAGCTCGGCCTGCACCGCGGCGATCTGCTCGTCGCTGAGGTCGTCGGTGAGGGTGAGCAGCTGCTCCATGCCGTGCGTCCACCGGTCGAGCGGAGCGGTGTCGCCCTCCTCGACCAGGCGCGGGTCGAAGGAGCCGTCGCCTGCCTTGACCTGCATGGCGAGCATGACGCCCTGGCCGAAGGTGAGCTCTTCGAGCGGCACGCCGAACCAGATCTGGGCGGCGGCGGCGATGCCGTAGCTGCCGCGGCCGTAGAAGTTGAGGTTGAGGTAGTGGAGGAGGATCGTCTCCTTGGAGTACTGCTGCTCCAGCTTCATCGCCATGACGGCCTCGCGGGCCTTGCGGCCGTACGACATGTCGTCGCGGATGTCCTGGACCATGCCCGCGTACTGCTGGCTGATCGTGGACGCGCCCTGGGTGTCGCCGCCGGTGATGTTGTTGACGAGGGCGCGCATGGTGCCCTTGTAGTCGACGCCGTCGTGCTCGAAGAAGTCCTTGTCCTCCAACGCGAGCAGCGACCAGATGACCTCGTCGGGCAGCTCCTCGTAGGTGTCGACGAGCTTCCGGGTGTACTCGCCGTACCCGGCGATGATCGCGCCGTCGGAGTAGGCGATCGAGGTGGACTCGCCGAACTTGAGGTCCTGCGGGGCGGGCACGTTCTGGAAGAACCAGGAGCCGGCCACGGTGACCGCGCCGAGCATCATCAGGCAGACCATGATGAGGGCCGCGTAGACGCGGCGGCGGCGCACGGAGATCTGCTTCTTGCGCTTCTTCCCGCCGGGCGGCGGCGTGCCGGGGGCCGTCTTGGGCCTGGCCGCGCCGACGACGGAGGCGCGCCCGACACCGGCCCGGCCGGCGGCCGGGGGACCTGCGGGCGGCGGCCCGGCGGGCGCGCCGGACGGCGGTCCCATCGGAGGAGGGGGCGGACCCATGGGAGGCAGCGGCGGTCCCATGGGCGGCGGCGGGACGGCGCGGCCGGGCGGCGGCCCGGGAGGGAGTCCCTGGGGCCGTGCCGGAGGCGTCGCCTGGAAGCCGGGGCGCGGTCCTGCCGGAGGTCCTGCGGGAGATCCGGGAGGTCCGGCCGAGTGGCCCGAGGGGCGGTAAACGTCGCTCATGCTCAACCATCCACGAGTTGTGAGGTGCCGGTCCCCGGCGCATGGCCCGGGGCGGCTTCGGCGAGCGCTGCCGAAGGGTGGTGGGTCCGGCCGGCACCCGCAGAACCTTGGATGCTAGCTGACCACGCCCGGTAGGCGAGGAGTGCTCGGCTTCGCGGGTGAGGAAGGCCGCTTATCGCCCACCTTAGACCGCCCATGCGACCCCCTCCTCGACCCGTCGTGCCTGGTACCGCCCTATGCCTCGACATACCGGACAAGCCGCCCGATCACGGCCGATCAGGCCCGTGACTCATTTCACCACTCCTCGGGCGGCCTGCCGACCCGAATAGATGCAGCCGCCCAGGAACGTGCCCTCCAGCGACCGGTACCCGTGCATGCCGCCACCGCCGAACCCGGCCGCCTCGCCCGCGGCGTACAGCCCCGGCAGCGGCTCCCCGTCGTCCTTCAGCACCCGCCCGTCCAGATCGGTGTGCAGCCCGCCCAGCGTCTTGCGCGTCAGGATGTTCAGCCGCACCCCGATGAGCGGTCCGGCCTTCGGATCGAGCAGGCGGTGCGGCGACGCCACCCGGATCAGCTTGTCGCCCCGGTAGTTCCGCGCGCCTCTCAAGGCCGTGACCTGCAGGTCCTTCGTGAACTTGTTCCCCATCTCGGCGTCCCTGGCCTCGACCGCGGCCCGCACCGTCTCGTACTCCAGCAGGTTGTCCCCGCTGATCGAGTTCATCCGCGCCACCAGCTCCGGCAGCGTCTCCGCCACCGCGAAGTCCGCCCCGTGCTTCTTGAACGCCTCCACCGGCCCGGGCGCGCCCGGCAGCACCCGCTTCAGCAGCAGCTTGAGGTCCTTCCCGGTCAGGTCCGGGTTCTGCTCCGACCCCGAGAGCGCGAACTCCTTCTCCAGGATCTTCTGCGTCAGCACGAACCAGGTGTACTCGTAGCCCGTGGTCGCGATGTGCTCCAGCGTCCCGAGGGTGTCGAACCCGGGGAAGTAAGGAGCGGGCAGCCGCTTCCCCGTCGCGTCCAGCCACAGGGAGGAGGGCCCGGGAAGGATGCGGATCCCGTGGTGGGGCCAGATGGGATCCCAGTTCTCGATGCCCTCCGTGTAATGCCACATCCGGTCCCGGTTGATCAGCTCCGCGCCGGCGTCCTCCGCGATCCCGAGCATCCGCCCGTCCACGTGCGCCGGCACCCCCGAGATCAACCGCTTCGGCGCGGTCCCCAGCCGCTCCGGCCAGTTCTTGCGCACCAGATCGAAGTTCCCCCCGATTCCGCCCGACGCCACGAGCACCGCCCCGGCCTCGATCTCGAACTCCCCGAGCGACTCCCGAGACGTCGAGGCGCCCCGCTGCGACTCGTCCGGAGCGAGCAGCGTCCCCGCCACACCGGTGACGGCGCCGTCGGTCACGACGAGCCGATCCACCCGGTGCCGGAACTTCAGCTGCAGCTTCCCGTCGACGACCGCCTGCTCGACCAGCCGCACGAACGGCGCGATGACCCCGGGCCCGGTGCCCCACGTGATGTGGAACCGCGGCACGGAGTTTCCGTGCCCCTGCGCGGTGTACCCGCCCCGCTCGGCCCACCCGACGACCGGGAAGAACCGCACCCCCAGCGAGTGCAGCCAGGCCCGCTTCTCGCCCGAAGCGAAGTCCACGTACGCCTCGGCCCACTTTCGCGGCCACGCGTCCTCCGCCCGATCGAACCCGGCGGTCCCGACCCAGTCCTGCCAGGCCAGCTCATGCGAGTCCTTGATCCCCATGAACCGCTGCTCCGGCGAGTCGACCAGGAACAACCCTCCGAACGACCAGAACGCCTGCCCCCCAAGCGACTGCTGGCCCTCCTGATCGACGATCGTCACCGTCTTCCCGAGCCGCACCAACTCAGAGGCAGCCACCAACCCGGCCAACCCACCCCCGACAACGACGACATCAGTGTCCATCGCCCGAACCCTCTCAAGTGGCCTCACGGCATAGAATCTCGCTTTACGAGCCTGTTCCAGGAGGTTACGGCAGCAGATGACACAGGGCAAGGACATCGCGCCAGGAGACGAGGCGACCCGCACCGAGATCCAGGCGGTCTGGGGTGGCGCCCTCCAAGGTGGCATTCTTCCTGCTAAGCGATCCGATTCGGTCCTGATCTTCTCCGACCCCAGTCGCGGCGAGCAGTACGGCTACTACGACGGCTGGCTCCCCGACGACGGCGACGGCCCGGTGTACGAGTACACCGGGCAGGGCCAGATCGGCGACCAGGAGATGCTGCGCGGCAACAAGGCCATCAGGGAGTATCAAGCCGATGGCACGACGCTGCGCGTGTTCGTAGCCTCGCGAAGAAGACGTCAGGGGCCGCAGGTATTCAAGTACCTCGGCGAATTCGAGCTCGACGAGGCCGAACCTGTCTACGAGCGCCTAGTGCACGATGCCACCGATCGTGAGCGGGTCGTATTCATGTTCCGCCTGCGGCCGAAGGCCGGAACGGTCGTGGACGAGGCCTACGCTCTCCCGCCCGCGAGCCGGACCGAGATCACTCAATGGGCCCCGCTGGGAGAGATCGGACGATTTCGAGGCAAGCATGCGAGGCCCCAGGGGAGCCGGCGGATCGCTCCCGAGCGAAACCTCAACACGCGGACCACCCGATCTGCGAGCGAGGCGGTCACGGTGCGACGCCTTGAGGCGGAGTTGTGTGCACGCTTCGAAAAGTTTCTAGCGGACAAGAACCATGACGTCTGCCGGTTCGAGATCAGAGTCAAGGGCGAGCCGGGGATCATGCGCACCGACACCTGCGACGAGACCGATCGGGTGCTTTACGAAGCCAAGGGCGATGCGTCCAGAGGCCGTGTCCGCGAGGCTATCGGACAACTTGCGGACTACAGGCGGCATTTGCTTCCGAAGCGGGAACGATGCGCGGTCCTGTTGCCGAACAGGCCGACCCCAGACGTCGAGAACCTGATCGATACCTCGGGACTCGCACTCGTCTATGAGGAGAACGGCGAGTTCATTGGGTGGCCTGTCAGCGGTTCCTGAGGATCGACAGGACCTTCTTCGTTGTGCCGGTTTCGGCGATGAGGGGGAGGATTCGGGTGGTGGTGTGGTGGTGGGATTCGGGGGATAGGTCGGTTGTGGCGTCGGTGGGGATGGTGACGTTGTAGCCGTGCTCGTGGGCTGAGCGGGCGGTGGACTCTACTCCGAGGCTGGTGGCTATGCCGGTGATGACGAGCTGGGTGATGCGTCGGCGGCGGAGGTGGAGGTCGAGGTCGGTGCCGTGGAAGGAGCCCCAGTTTCGCTTGGTGATGATGATGTCTTCAAGGTGGCCGGCGAGCGGGTCGATGAGGTCGTCCCAGCCTTCGGGGAGGGGTTGGGGGCTGCGGGGGCCGAGGTCGGTGCGGCCGGGGGTGGCGTCGGCGCCGTCGGGGCTGAAGGTGAAGCGGGTCAGGAAGACCGGGAGGTGGTGTGCCCGGAAGGCGTCGGCGAGGGTGATGGTGTGGTCGATGACCTGGCTGAGCGGGTGGGGTGCGGTGGGGCGGGCGGCGCTTCCTTTCTGCAGGTCGATCACGAGCAGGGCGGTGCGGTCGTCGAGAACGGTGATCGGCATGCCGGTCTCCTTGTGGGTTCTGGTCAGGGAGTGGTGAGGCGTTCGAGGAGGGTCAGGGCTTCGGACAGGGTGCGTCGTTCGGCGGGAGTCAGGCGTTCCTGGATGGCGTTGGTGAGCCACTCGTCGCCTTCTTGTTGAGCGCCTTCGAACATCGCCCTGCCGGAGTCGGTGAGGGCGATCAGTTGACGGCGGCGGTCGCCGGGGTCGGGGCGGCGCTGCACGAGGTCGCGTTCCTCGAGGGCGGTGAGCGTGGGGACCACCGCTTGCGGGCGGACCCGTTCCGCCGCGGCGAGGTCGCTGGCTGAAGCCTCTCCTTCCTTGCCCAGCCGGCTGAGGATCGAAGCTTGCGATGGTGTCAGGCCCTGGTTGTCGGAGAGCTCCTTGAAGCGCCGGTAGAGGCGGCCGAACACCGTCCGCAGCTCGCGAGCCAGGCGCGGCGCGGGTGTGTCGGTCGCGGGATGGGGTTGTGCCATCCCGCGACCTTATATCTTCAAGTTGGGTTGTTCAAGTTGGGTTGGCTAAATGGGTCCTTGGGGTGCCGGTGGTGGTGGCGAGGGGTCTGGAGGTGAGGGAGATTCGAGCGGGGGTGGGGGTGGGAGTTCCCATGCCGCGTGGCGGAGCTGGGTGACCAGGTGGTCGGCCGCGGTCTCGATGTCCTCCTTGCGGAGCTTGTCGGGGAGGCGGTTCGAGGCGATGCGGGAGAGGATCAGGACGTTGAGTGCGGTCTCGCGGAGGAGTGTGGGGAGCGGAATCCGGTTGCGGGCTCCGGCGAGGGTCGTGATCGAGTCGGCGAGGTCGTCGAGTTCTGGAGCTGACATCGGTGTCTCCTGCATCTTTGGTTGTTGTGCAGTTGTCGGTGGAGTGATGTTGCGGAAAGTGTAGAGACGACCACCGACAGTTTCGGATGGTGGGTGAGCTGGTTCATATAGAGGCCGCGCCCGGCCCCACCTGGCCGGGCGCGGCCCTCGGTGCCGGGCGCTGGAGTCCTGGGGAGACTGCGCGCGACACCGGATCGGGTCAGGTCTTGGCTGCCGACGCGGTGAGTCGGTAGGTGCCGCAAGGGAAGCGGATCGGGCAGCGGTAGTGCGCCGAGCAGGTGAGGCACCAGGGCGGAATGCCGCCGTCTGATTTGTGCTCACCTGGAACCGGGCGGAGTGCGGCGTTCGTGTCGCTCATCGGTTCTCGCTCCACCGGCGATAGAGGTCGAGGACCGTCCGGCGGAGCGCCTCGCGCATTTCCGGAGTCGGGAAGCGCCAGCTGTGCTCGGAGACGAGGTGGAGGTTCGGAGTCGATGTGCCGGGTCCGGTCACCACGCCGAGGTACACCGAGAGCTCGCCTGGCGCGATCCGGAAGCACATGACCGACCCCCAGTCGGGATCGAGCAGGCACCGGATCCGCGTCGATCCGACCACTTCCACGCCGACTTCGATCTCCTGTGGAGCCGGCGACGGGCGACGATTCCCCTGGACGCTCGGATACTGCATCACTGCCTCCTCTTCTTCTTCGGCAATCGGATGGGCGATTGCGTTGGAACGAAGTTAGATCGGCGGCTGCATGCGATTCAAGAGCGGAACCACAGGTCAGGGCTGGGCAGAATTGCTGGTCACCCGTGCTCGGCAGTTTTGGTCGGCAGTACGCCGACCAAAACTGCCGAGTGGTTCGTGGTGGTTGTGTTGCAGGGGAATCGTGTGATACTGGGCGGATGGCAGATGCGAAGGCGCTTCGCCGCGAGATCGGGCGCGAGTTCGACAAGATGCGGGATGCGGCGCGGGTTCCGGCGAATGAAATTCGAATCATCAAGATCTGCGGTTCAACGAGAACCTTTGCGCGCCTGGTGAAAGGCGAGAGAACGAACCTGACCTACCCTGTCATCGGCGCACTCTGCGATCTCTTCGGAGCCAGCCCCCAGAAGAAGTTCGAGATACAGCGCCTGTGGGACGTCCTTGACAACACGAGTTTCTCGGAATCCGCCGAGGCGTGGCTGAAGGACGGATTCAGCCCGTACCTGGGTTTCGAGCGCATTGCGGTGCGCCTCGACCTGCATGAGATGAGCTTCGTGCCAGGGCTCTTCCAGACCGAGAGCTATGTTCGCCGCCTGCACGACCACAACAACCGACTCGAACCTACCGAAGCGGAGAACCTCATCGAGCTGCGACTTCGGCGCCAGCAGGATATGGACGACCGAGGCGAGACCGTAACGATTCGGGCCTTGATCCAGGAAGGGGCGCTCCGCAGCGGATGCGACCTCGAGCAGCTGGAGCATCTGTGCGAGCTGGATGAGCGGCCGAACATCACCATCGCCTACCTGCCGTTCTCGGCAGGGCCACATCCCGAGTTGATCGCACCTTTCAACCTACTATCGTTCCTTAATGACAAGGATCCTGACCTTGTCTACTTCGAGGCGACCGGTGAGTCTCGATTCGTGGAGGCGCTTGAGACCGTGCAAGCCTGCCGGCGTGCATTCGAGTCAGGTCTTGGGCAGGCGAGGACGATCAAGGAGTTCAGACTATGAGTCGGAACGGGTGGCGAAAGTCAAGTCGAAGCGGCGGCGATGGAGGCAACTGCGTCGAGGCGCGAAACGCCATCTCCGGCTTCGAAGTCCGAGACAGCAAGCTCGGTGAGGGTTCGCCGGTGTTCGAACTGGAGACTGCGGACTTCATCGGGTTGCTGCGCGACGTGAAGCGCCCCTGACCGGGGCTGGTGCTGACACACCGACTGCAAGCCGGGGCCCACGAGCGCAGCTCGTGGGCCCCGGCTTCTGCGTTGCGCGACAGAGGCTCGCAGCGGTGCCCGAGGCGCGATCGTCGCCTCGGGCACCGGTTCAGACGGGGTCAGGTCAGGTGGTTCGGGCCCAGAGGGCCGGGGTCACGTCCGGGGTCCAGGTGGACTGGGACGTGTGGGCGATGACGCAGCGGTAGCCGACGCCGTTGTAGGTGACGAGGGCGCCGACGGCGTAGGGCGTGCCGGCGCTCCAGGTGCCGCCCCCGCCTCCGCCGCCGATGACGAGGGTGAAGGTCGCCGTGCGGGTCACGGTGCCCTGCGCGGTGACGGTGATCGTATGGGTGCCTTGGGCGGCCGAGGCCGCGACGGTGAGCGTCAGGGTCGCCGAGCCGCCGGTGGTGACCTGGGCGGGGGAGACGGTGGCCTGGACGCCGGTGGGGGCGCCGGTCACGGTGAGGTTCACCGATTGGGCGCTGCCGGAGGTCGTCTGGGTGGCGACCGTCGCGGTGGTGGACTGGCCCGGTTGGACCGTCGCGGTGCCGGGACTGACCGACATCGTGAACCCGGGCTGGGTGCCGCCCGAGGTGGTGAGGGTCGCGCCGGTGCGCTGGAGGGCCCGGTTGAGCGGTTCGTACACCGTCCAGCCGCTCGGGCAGGTGCCCGCGCCGCCGGAGGTGATGCCCTGGGCGCTGTTGCCGGAGATGTACGAGCCGCCGGAGTCGCCGGGTTCGGCGCACACGGTCGTGCGGGTCATGCCCGAGAGCGAGCCCTCGGGGTAGCTGATCTGCACGCCCTTGGCCTCGATGACGCCGCAGTACCAGCCGGTGGTCGAACCGGACCGGCACACGGAGGCGCCGACGACCGCTTCGGTGCCGTTGGCGACCGTGACGTTGGTGTTGTTGTAGCGGTTGACGTTCGGCGACACCGTCCAGCCGGTGCCGGCCTGGACCCAGGCCCAGTCCTCACCGGGGAACTGCGACAGGCGGAACTGGCCGCCCGCGCCGGTGCCGCCGGTGATCTGGCCGTTGCCGATGTCGCAGTGCCCCGCGGTGACGAAGCCCTGCCCGTAGGTCGGGTGGGTGGCGGAGAAGCCGACGGAGCAGCGGGACTGCCCGCCGATGTTGTAGGCGTCGCCGCCGCGGATCGACCCCTGGTAGGGGACCGGCTGCTCGGCTTCGACCGAGACGCTCCAGGCGTCGGCGTCGAGGCCGGCTTCGTCGGCGACCCGCTCGGCCGCTTCGGCGCTGGCGGCGACGATGGCGATCTCGTTGGCGGGGAGGTCGACGTACCAGCTGTAGACGTCGTCTGCTGCGAGGGTGTCGACCGCGGCCGTGACGTCGGCTGCGAGGGCCGACAGCTCCGTGAATGAGCGGTCGACGACGGCGGCGCGGTAGCCGTCGGCGTCGAGGGCCGTCGCGAACGCCTCGGTGGCGGCGACGACGATGCGGCCGTCGGCGTCGATCCAGGTGCCGGCGTAGTCGGCGCCGAGTTCGGCGGTGGCGGTGTGTTCGATCTCGACCGCCGCGTCCTCGGCCGCGAGGCGCTGGAGGGCTTCCGAGGTGGTGAGGCCGAGGTCGTCCTCCATCGCGGCGAGTACCGCGGGGTCGACGTCGGGGGCGGGGAGGGGTTGTGCGTTGGCGGTGAACGGTGCGCTGAGGATGAGCGCTCCGCTTCCCGTCAGCACCGCGGCCGCGACGGCGGCGATGCTCCTTCGAGGACTCATGTTCATGCCTTTCTCGCAGGTCATGCGAAAAATCGATGAGACGGTGGGTGTGGCCACGCGCCCCAGCCTAGAGTCCGATTAATAGATTGTAAAGTTTCTATATAGAAAAATCTGATGATTTTCCGTCCCCTGTGTCCAAGAGGATCCACACTGCACCCCGGGGCTCAGATACCCGGCGGTAGGCAAGGGCTGTCCGGTCCCGGGCGCCCGGGACCGGACTCGCGCTCAGGCGCGGCAGAGGATCTCGCCGTGCGGGATCATCAGCCAGGAGGCCTCGTCCCGGCCCCAGGACTTCCAGGAGTCGGAGATCGCCTGGAGCTGCTCGGGGGTGGCGTGGCCGCCGTCCAGGGCCTGCGAGGCGAAGTCGGAGTGCAGGCTGCGGTCGGCCCAGAGGTCGCCCCACCAGTTTCGGTCGGTCTCGTCGGAGAAGGTCCAGGTGGAGGAGGTCGCCTCGATCGCGGACTCGGGGAAGCCGGCCTTGAGGGCCCAGGACTTCAGGCGCCGGCCCGCGTCGGGCTCGCCGCCGCCGGCGCGGGCGACCGTCTCGTACAGGTCGAGCCAGTCGGTCAGCCCCTGCGACTCGGGGAACCAGGTGAAGGCCGCGTAGTCGCTGTCGCGCACCGCGATCAGGCCGCCGGGCTTCGCCACGCGCCGCATCTCGGACAGGGCCTGCACCGGGTCGCTCACGTGCTGGAGCACCTGGTGGGCGTGGACGATGTCGAACGTGCCGTCCGCGAAGCGCAGCGCGTGGACGTCGGCCTGCTCGAAGCTCGCGTTGGTCACCCCGCGCTCCGCGGCCGCCGCCTCGGCCTTGGGCAGGACGTCCGCGACGTAGTCCACGCCCGTCACGCGGCCGTCGTGGGCGATCTCGGCGAAGTCGGCGGTGATCGTGCCGGGGCCGCAGCCGATGTCGAGGATCGTGTGGTCGGTCTTGAGGTACGGCAGCAGGTACGCCGCCGAGTTCTCGGCGGTGCGCCACGCGTGCGACCGCAAGACCGATTCGTGGTGGCCGTGGATGTACTTCGCCGTCTCTTTTGCCATGGGCACGAGACTAGTCCCTCTATACCAATTGGTGGGAGCAGGATTTCACCATGCGGTCACCGGGATGACGGGGACGGTCACGACCAGCCGCGCCGCCGGGCGAGCCAGTCGGCCGCGGCCAGGCCGGACCAGCGCTGGTGCGCGCGGAGGTACGGCGAGACGTCGGGGATCGGGTCCTGCGCGGACTCGCCGAGATAGTAGCCGGTGATCGAGGCCAGCGCGGTGTCGAGCTCCTCGGCCGTGACGCCGGCGGCGGTGGGGTGGCGGCGGAAGAGGGCGTCGGCGTCGTGCCCGTCGCCGTGGGCGGCGACGAGGAGGCACACCGTGTCGAACCAGGGGGAGTGGACCTGGACCCAGTTCCAGTCGCAGATCCAGGCCCGGTCCGCGCCGAGGACCATGTTGTCCGGGCGCAGGTCGAAGTGCGTCACCGCGTCGGACTCCATCGCCTCGTCGATGCCGGACTCGAGGGCTGCGAGCTCGTCGACGCGGCCCTCGAGGGGCGCGGGGACGAAGAACGGCGCCGTCCGGCCCGCGGCGACGCCGGTGAACTGGCGCAGCTTGTCGTCGATCGGCACGGCCGTCACGCCGAGGCCGAGCAGGGCCTGCGGGGCCGGGGTCAGGGCCGCGGCCGCCTGGGCCCAGGCTTCGAGCATCAGATCGAGGTCGCGGGGGGACATCGGGAGGGTCGGGGCGCGGCCGTCGACGGCCTCGAAGCCGAGGACGGTCCAGTCGTCGAAGTCCGCGGCGAACTCGAGGCGGGGCGCCGGGACGCCGGCGGGGAGCGCCGTGTTGACGCGGGCCTCCTGCCGGTAGGCCGCGAGGGCCCACGACCGGTCGGCGCCCGCGGCCTTGACGAAGAGCTCGGCGCCCGACTCGGAGGTGAGGCGCGCGGCGAAGCCGCCGCTGAACCCGCTGCCGGCCATGCGGATCTCGGCGGGCGCGCCGCCCAGCTCCTTGACCACCGCGGCGCGCACCGGCTCCGGGAGGGTCTCCCAGCCGGTGCGCACCGCGGTGCTGTCGTACGGGACGGTCTCGCCGAATCGGGACATGGGGAGAGTCTGCCCCCGGTGCGGACCGGGTGCAATCCAGTTTCGGCTCAAGCCGGGCCCTGCACCGGAATGCCGAGCCGTCCCCGGTACGGGTGGCGCCCGTTGGTCTCCTCCCAGGACAGGAGCTCCGCCCACGCGCGGGGGAGGTCGGGCCGGACGAGGTAGGTCACCTCGGGGTCGCGGGTGTTCCGATGCTGCAGCAGCAGCGCCCAGTACTCCTCCAGCGCCTGCCGCACCTCCTCGAACAGGTAGGTCTGCCGCCACGGCATGCCCTCCATCGTGAACTCCACATCGGCGGGCCGCACGGCGACGTCCCAGCCGCCGAAGTTCATGTCCGCGCGGGGCAGCGCCCCGGTCGCGACGTCGTGGACCCCGCTCAACGCCGCCAGGGCCGCATAGAAGGACGCGCCGACGTCGCCCACGAGCCAGCTCCCGAGGGCGTGGTCGCGCGGGTCGGCCATGTCGTACTCGATGCCGCGGGAGTCGATCGTGAACCTCATTTGCCGAGCTTCTTCCTCATGTCCTCGTACTCGTTCGGGCTGACGGGGTGCCCGTTGCCTATCCGCCCGGTCGACGGGTCCCAGTACCCCTTGATGTAGACCCCATTGTGCTCGCCGTACCACTTGCCGTCGGGGTCCTTGCGCCCGTGCTTGAACGACTCGCTCATCGCCGTGTCGATGTCCTGCGGGCTCCACTTGTCGGGGAAGAACGTGTTCGTCGCGTCCTTGCTCGACCAGGACTTCTTCGGCACCCATTCGGGCGGCGGGTGCGGATTGCGGTACTCGGTCTTGGCGTCGTACACACCGTTCGGGTGCGTCGCCTGGACGTCGCCGATCCTGCGCCCGGGCAGGTCCTCGCCGCCGGGCCGGTAGTGGTATCCGGTCCCGACGAGGTCGCCGTTCCACGTGCGCAGCTCACCGCGCATGAGGTGGGTGAGCTCGCGGGCCGAGAGGTTGTGCGCCGCACTGCCCTTGCGGCGCGGCGGTTTCTTGAGGTAGTTGAGGGCCTTGGTGATCAGCCCGCTGCGCTTCGGTGCCATCAGCCCTCCAGCAGCGACGTCAGGGCGTGCTCGATCAGCGCGCCGACCGCCTCCTTGAGCGCCGTCTTGACGGCGGCGGCGACGGCGGCGCCGGCGCCGCCGCCCGCGACGGCCGCCGCGATGATCGCGATCACCGCCGCCACGAGCTCGACGATGATGTGGATCTTGAGCGCGATGACGATGAGCGCGCAGAGCTGGAGGGCCTGGCCAGCGACGAGTGCGCCCTCGACACCCTCTTCGAGCGACTTCTTGGGACTGTCCGGCCCTTCCCACCAGGTCTGGAACGCCTCGATGTCGTCGCCGCTGCTCTCCCCCCAGACTTCCGCGGCCGCCGCTGCCGCCTGCTCGGTGAGCGGGCGGAGTGTTCCGGCGAGCTCGGTCCACGCGGTGCCGAGCTCCGCGATCTTGTCCTCGTCGGCGGTTGGGAACTCGAAGCCGGTCCAGCTCATCGGCTCGGTGAGCCAGTCGGGAAGCGTGATCGTCATGTCAGCCCCGCGCCCGTTCACCGATGCGTCCGAAGTCCTTCGACGCGTCCTCGTCGGACTTGCGCCAGCCCGCGGCGAATCCGACGAGGTCGGTGCCGGCGGCGCCGACGCCCAGGGCCGCTTCGGCGTAGACGTCGAGTGCGGTCTCCCGCACCTCGGTGTGCCCGGTCTCCATGAGTTCACCGATCGCGCCGCTCCCGAAGCAGCCTTCGAGGGAGCCGGCGGCGTCGTTGAACACCCCGATCGCGTCGTTCATCTCGGCCGCGAGGTTCTCGAGGCGCTTCCCCTGGGACTCCAGCTCGTCAGGGTCGTTCCGCACGCTCACGGGTCACCTCCCGTCCGAGCGCTGGAGGCGCTTGACCGTGTCCAGGACGGAGGCGAACGAGTCCCGCGCCCGCTCGCTGATCGCGGCGAACTCGCCGGGGACCGCAGACGTGTCGAGCGCCGCCGCGGCGTCGATCGACTGCCGCAGTCGCACCAGGGCCTCGCTGCACGCGCGCGTGACCGCGGTGCCGAGCGCCTCGGGGCCGAGTTGGAAGCAGCGGGCGTCAAGGAACTCGATCCGCACGTATCCGGGCGGGACCGCGGTGACGCGGACGGCGCCCTCGCAGGCGAGGATCGGTACGGGTGGAACGCCGCCGCCGGCGTTCACGCGGTCGGCCACGGCTGCGGCGCGGTCCACGAGGCTGGTGAGGTCCGCGAGGGACCGGAGCGGGTCGGTCATGCGGGAACGCTAAAAGGGACCGTCCCGACTCGGTCACGGAAACGTCCCGGGCGCCGCCGGGCAGGGAGCGGCCCTCGCCGCCGTGGTGGGGGCGGCAGCGAGGGCCGGGTTCATTCTAGGCGCTCGCGAGCAAGGAGGGAATGACCACGGGCAGCACATAGCAGCCGATGTCGCCGACCTCGCTGTAGGTGAGGGCCCAGGCGGCGGTCCTGGCGTCGCGGCAGAGGACCACGAAGGCCACCATGCAGCTGAGCGCCCGCTGGGCGTCGGTCATGAACTGGAGCCACGACTCCGCTTGCGCCGGATCGGGTGCGAGGACGGCGTCGAAGAGGAGGGCGATGACGCGCTCGCCGCTCTTGGCGTAGGCCGCCGCCACGCAGACGCGGAGGCGGCCGGGTTGCTCGGGGAGGATGATGGTCCTGCGGCTGACGGTGATGCTGTCGTGGTCGGGGAGGTCGGGTCCGTCGGTGAAGTTGTACAGCTCTGTGGCGAATTCAGGGCGCGTCTCCATCAGCATGGCGAGGAGTTCGTTGTACTCGATCGACATTCGAGTTCCTAACTTCCGCGTGGGGTCACAAAAGGTGGGTTGTAGGAACAACGAAGACAAGAGTTTCCGGTTACGGGTAATCGCCGCGAGTTGGGGAGGAAACTTGCAGCTGCATCACGGCTGCGGCGGCGGTCCCGTGAGAGACGAAGGGGCGCGGCGGGATTGCTCCCGCCGCGCCCCTGGTGTCGTCAGGCCGCTAGAGGCCCAGCTGGTGTTCGAAGTTGCCCTCTTCGATGCGCTTGGTGACCGCTTCGAGGTAGCGGGCGGCGTCGGCGCCGTCGATGAGGCGGTGGTCGTAGCTCAGCGTCAGGTGCATGACCGAGCGCACCGCGATGACCTCGCCCAGCTCCGGGTCGTTGATCACGCGGGGGCGCTTGACGATCGCGGCGGTGCCGAGGATCGCGGACTGCCCCACCGGGACGATCGGCGTGTCGAACAGCGCGCCCACCGAGCCGGTGTTGGTGATCGTGAAGGTGGCCCCGAACAGGTCGTCGGGGGTGAGGCCGCCGTCGCGGGCCTTCTTGGCGATCTCGGCGATCCGCTTGGCCAGGCCCGGGATGTTCAGGTCGCCGGCGTTCTTGACGACCGGGACGATGAGGCCCTTGGGCGTGTCCACCGCGAAGCCGACGTGCTCGGCCTCGGGGTAGGTGATCGTCTTCTCCTCCATGCTCATGGTGGCGTTGACGATCGGGTACTGCTGGAGCGCCTCGATCGCGGCGATCGAGAAGAACGGCAGGAAGGAGAGCTTGACGCCGTGGCGGGCGAGGAACTCGTCCTTCTTGGCCGCGCGGAGCTTCGCCACCTTGGTGACGTCCACTTCGCGCACCGTCGTCAGCTGCGCCGTGGTCTGCATCGACTGGAGCAGGGCCTTGGCGGCGGACTGGCGCAGGCGCGACATCTTCTCGGTGCGGCCGCGCAGCGGGCTGACCTCGGCCGGGGCCGGAGCGGCCTTGGCCGGGGCGGCGGCGGGCGCGGGGGCCTCGGCCTTCTTGGCGTCGATGGCGGCCTGGACGTCCTCCTTGCGGATGCGTCCGCCCACACCGGAGCCGGAGACGGACGAGAGGTCCACCCCGTTGTCGGCGGCGAGCTTGCGCACCAGCGGCGTCACGTACGAGCCGGACGGCTTCGACGCGGCGGGCGCGGCCGCCGGGGCGGCCGTGTCCGGAGCGGCGGCGACCGGGGCCTCGGCGACCTCGGGCGCGGCCGGGGCCGGCGAGGTCGGCGTGGACTCGGCCTGCGCCGGGGCCGGAGCGGGCTCCGGCTCGGACTTCACCGCGGGAGTCGGCTCGGACTTCGGCTCGGGCTTCGGTTCCGGCGCGGCGGCGGCCGGAGCGGCGTCGCCGGATCCGATGATCGCCAGCACGGAGCCCACCTCGGTGGTCTCGTCCTCGGCGACGCGGATCTCCAGCAGGGTGCCGGCGGCCGGCGACGGGATCTCCGTGTCGACCTTGTCGGTCGAGATCTCCAGGAGCGGCTCGTCGACCTCGACGGTGTCGCCGACGGCCTTGAGCCAGGTGGTCACGGTGCCCTCGGTGACGGACTCGCCCAGCTCGGGCAGGCGCACCTCGGTGCCGGACGCGGCACTGGAAGACGCGGCCTTCGCAGCCTCGCCGGCCTGAGCGGCCTCGTCCTTCGGCTCCTCCGCCTTGGGCGCTTCGGCCTTCGGGGCCTCGGGCTCGGGCAGCGGCTCCTGCGCGGGAGCCGGCGCGGCCGGGGCGTCACCGGTGGCCTCGGACGGGTCGCCGATGATCGCCAGCTCGCCGCCGACCTCGACGTCCGTGTCCTCGGGGACCACGATCTTCAGCAGCACACCCGCGACCGGCGAAGGAACCTCGGTGTCGACCTTGTCGGTCGAGACCTCCAGGAGCGGCTCGTCGACCTCGACGGTGTCGCCTTCCTTCTTGAGCCACTGGGTGACAGTCCCCTCGGTGACCGACTCACCGAGAGCGGGCATCGTTACCGATGTCGGCATCGTTCGTTCAACTCCTGCGGTTGTGGATTAGTCGTGGGCGTGCAGCGGCTTGCCGGCCAGCAGCATCGCCGCTTCGCCGATCGCCTCGTTCTGGGTGGGGTGCATGTGGATCAGCTGGGCGACGTCGTTCGCGTACGCCTCCCAGTTGTAGATCAGCTCCGCCTCGCCGATCTGCTCGGAGATGCGCGCGCCCACCATGTGGACGCCGACGATCGGGCCGTCCTCGACCGCCACGAGCTTGACGAAGCCCTGGGTCTTCAGGATGTTCGACTTGCCGTTGCCCGCGAGGTTGTAGTTGACCGACTTGATCTTGTCGGCGCCGTACTTCTCCTTCGCCTTGTCCTCGTTGAGGCCCATGGAGGCCACCTCGGGCTCGGTGAAGGTGACGCGCGGGATGCCGGTCTCGTCGATCGGGGCCGGGTTCAGGCCCGCGATGTGCTCGGCGACGAAGATGCCCTGGAGGAAGCCGCGGTGCGCGAGCTGGATGCCGGGGACGATGTCGCCGACGGCGTAGACGCCGGGGATGCTCGTCTGGAGGTGCTCGTTCACGGGGACGAAGCCCCGGTCGAGGGTGATGCCCTGCTCTTCGTAGCCGATGTTCGCGGTGACCGGGCCGCGGCCGACGGCCACGAGCACGAGGTCGCCCTCGACGACGGTGCCGCCCTGGATCGTCACCTGGACGCCCGACGCCGTCTTCTCGACCTTCTCGAAGAACTTGCCGGTGTGGAACTTGATGCCGCGCTTGCGGAAGGCCCGCTCCAGTTGCTTGGAGGAGTCCGCGTCCTCGGCGGCGATGAGGCGGGGGAGGCCTTCGATGATCTCGACCTCGACGCCCAGGGACTTCCAGGCGGAGGCGAACTCGACGCCGATGACGCCGCCGCCGATCACGATGGCCTTGTTCGGCAGTTCGGTCAGTTCGAGGGCGTGCTCGGAGGCGATGATCTTCTCGCCGTCGATCTCGAGGCCCGGGAGGGTCTTGGAGTACGAGCCGGTCGCGAGGACGACGTGCTTGCCGGTGACGGTCTGGCCGTCGTCGACCTGCACCGAGTTCGGGCCGACGAGGGTGCCGGTGCCCTGGATGAAGTCGACCTTGTGGGCCTTGACCAGGCCCTGGAGGCCCTTGTACAGCTTGGAGACGACGTCGTCCTTGTACTTCTTCACCGCGGGCATGTCGACGCCCTTGAACTCGGCGAGGATGCCGAACTGCTCGGACTCGCGGGCGGTGTCGGCGACCTCGCCGGCGTGGAGCAGGGCCTTGGTGGGGATGCAGCCGCGGTGCAGGCAGGTGCCGCCGACCTTGTCCTTCTCGATGAGGGCCACCTTCAGGCCCAGCTCAGCGGAGCGGAACGCCGCCGCGTAGCCGCCGCTGCCGCCGCCCAGGATGACGACGTCGTATCCTGCGTTCGGGTCGCTCATTGCTCTCCCCACTTGCCACTTAACGGATGCTTAGGTTCGCTGCCCATCCTTCCACCGGGCGGTACTCGTGGTCGCCCAGACCCGGTGCTTGGAGTGTGCAACACCATTCAACCGCTTGCTGGGACCTTCCGAAAGTCAAGTTCGTGTGCGGCTGGACACAGGCGTCATCGCGCGTGTGTACGCTTGAAAGTCGACATCGTGCGGGTGCGTGAGGAGCGGTAGTGGGCTGGTTCGGCAAGAAGCGATCGAAGCAGGCGGACGGGACCCTGGACCGCGCCTCCGACAACGTCGACCAGCGTCACCTGGTCGAGTTCATCAACACGCGCACCGGGGTCGAGGCGTACGTCGAGCCCAAGACCACCGTCACCGAGACCACGGTCATGCTCATCGCCCACGACGGCGAGTGGACGCGGCGCCGCGTCGCCGGCCCGGCCGGAGCGTTCGCCCTGGGCCGCAAGCACAACGTCCCCGTGTACGAGGTCGCGAAGGTCGGCTACCCCCAGCGCAAGCGGGACTACGACGCGCGGAAGAAGCTCGAGCAGCAGCGCCGCCAGTAGACGCGGAAGCGGCCGGCCCCGCCGGACCGGCCGCGTAAATTCTCGTGCACTGTCCCGCCACATGGCGGTGAGCCCGTCCTAGGCGGCGTGCTCCTCCAGGAGCGCCACCAGCGTGCGCACCGGCACCGCGGTCGCGCCCTTGGCGGTGTACCCGTGGGCCGAGTCGGAGTCCGCGGGGCCCGCGATGTCGAGGTGCGCCCACGGGATCTCCTCGGGCACGAACTTCGACAGGAAGATCCCGCCCTGGATCATGTGGCCGTCGCGCTTGAGGCCGGCCGCGCACTGCGAGACGTCCGCGATCGAGGACTCCATGAGCTTGACCAGGTCGTCGGGGAACGGCATCGGCCAGCCGTGCTCGCCGGTGGCGTCGCCGATGCGGCGGATCCGCTCGGTCTCCGAGTCGGTGCCCATCAGGCCCATGGTGCGGCGCCCGAGCGCGATGAGCTGGCCGCCGGTGAGCGTCGCGACGTCGTAGACCGCGTCGGGCTCGTCCTCGACGGCCCGCGAGAGCGCGTCGGCGAGCACCAGGCGGCCCTCGGCGTCGGTGTTGAGGATCTCGACGGTCATGCCGTTGCGGATGGTCAGCACGTCGGACGGCCGGTAGGCGGTGCCCGAGACGAGGTTCTCCGCGAGCGCGACCGTGCAGGTCACATTCACGCCGAGGCCCAGCTTCGCGGCGGCGATGGTCGCGCCGACGACGGCCGCGGCCCCCGCCATGTCGTACTTCATCTCCCACATGCCCGCGGTCGGCTTAATCGAGTAGCCGCCGGAGTCGAAGGTGATGCCCTTGCCGACGAGCGCGATGTGCTTGCTCGCGCCCTCGGGCCGGTAGGACAGCCGCACCAGGCGGGGCGGGGCCGACGAGCCGCCGCCGACGGCGAGGACGCCGCCGTAGCCGCCCGCCGAGAGCGCGTCGGCGTCGAGGATCTCGACCTCCAGGCCCGCCGCGACGGCGGCCTGCTCGATCTCGATCGCGAACGTCGGGGGGCGCAGCAGGTTCGCGGGCGCCGACACCCAGTCCTTGACGAGCGCGATGCTCTCGCCGATGACGCGGGCGCGCGCGATCGCGTCCTCGGACGCGCCGTAGACGCTGATCGACTCGGGGGCGGCGTCGCCGTTCCCCTCGGTCTTGAAGCCCTCGTACTTGTACGCGCCGAGGATCGCGCCGGTCGCGGTCGACTCGGGGTCGCCCTCGAACGCGACGGCGACCGTGGCCTGGCCGAACGCGGCGCGCACGGCCGTGCCGGCGGCGCGGCGCAGGGTCTCGTCGTCGAGGTCGCCGGCCTCGCCCAGACCGACGGCGAAGACGAGCGTCGCGCCGAGCCCCTCGGGCGCGGGCAGGCGGGTGAGGGAGGCGGCCCCGCCGGTGTTGCCGAGGGCGGCCAGCTGCGCGGCGAGCCGCCCGCCGAACCCGGCGTCGACGCCGGCGAGGCTCTCGGGCAGCACGGGCGCGTCCTCGCCGGAGAAGACGCCGACGACGAGGACGTCGACGTCCGCGTTCGCGGCGTCGCCGGAGGCGCTCAGCAGATCAGTCACGATCGTTCCTTAAGTTTTTCGGGGACCAAATGCTCCGATCCTAGCCACTGGGACGCGCACGATAGGCTCTGTCCCATGTCCGAACCGTCGCTGCTCACCTCACCGCTGCACTCCCGCCACATCGCCCACGGCGCCAAGTTCGCCGAGTTCGCCGGCTGGGACATGCCGCTCCAGTATCCGAGCGGCGTGCTCGCCGAGCACCAGGCGGTGCGCACCGGCGTCGGCGTCTTCGACGTCTCGCACCTGGGCAAGATCTGGGTGACCGGCGTGGGCGCGGCCGCGTTCGTCAACCGCTGCCTCGCGAACGACCTGGACCGGGTCGGCCCCGGCGGCGCCCAGTACACGCTGTGCCTCGACGAGTCCGGCGGCGTCGTCGACGACCTCATCGCCTACCGCTTCGGCGACGACCAGGTCTTCCTCATCCCGAACGCCGCCAACACCGCCGAGGTCGCCCGCCGCCTCGCCGCGGCCGCGCCCGCGGGCGTCGAGGTCCGCGACGTGCACCGGTCCTTCGCCGTCATCGCCGTCCAGGGCCCCGAGGCGCCGCGCATCCTCGAATACCTGGGCCTGCCGCACGAGCACGAGTACATGAGCTTCCGCGAGCACCTCGTCGACCACGCCGACGCCATCGTCTGCCGCTCCGGCTACACCGGCGAGACCGGCTACGAGGTGGTCGTCCCCAACGAGGCCGCGGGGGACCTGTGGGACGCGATGCTCGTCGCAGGGGCCGCCCCATGCGGGCTCGGCGCCCGCGACACCCTCCGCCTGGAGATGGGCTACCCGCTCCACGGCCAGGACCTCAGCCTCGACATCACGCCCGTGCAGGCCCGCCTGAACTGGGCGATCGGCTGGGACAAGCCCGAGTACTGGGGCAAGGCCGCCCTCGACGCCGAGAAGGCCGCCGGCCCGCGGCGCCGCCTCTGGGGCCTGGAGGCCGTCGGCAAGGGCGTGCCGCGCGCGCACATGACCGTCCTCGACGGCGACCGGGAGGTCGGCGAGACCACCTCCGGCACCCACGCGCCGACCCTGAAGAAGGGCGTCGCCCTCGCGCTCCTCGACGCCGCGTACAAGCCCGGCGCCGAGCTCGAACTCGACGTCCGCGGCCGCCGCCTGCCGGTGCGGGTCGTCAAGCCCCCCTTCACGGAGGCCACGCCGAAGTAGCCCCGACTCCCAGGTCGACGAGTGTAAATTCCCCCTGGTCTTGCCTGCCGCGAGGTTCTCAGATAGCGTTTACCAGAACCTCGCAGACGAAGGAGTCACATGTCAGGCACGCCGCATCGCTATGCCATCGTCGGGACCGGCTCGCGCGCCACGATGTACGTCAACGCGATCATCGAGCGGGGTGACACGGCCGCGCTCGTCGCGCTCGCCGACCCCAACCCGAAGCGGATCGCCCACCACGCCGCCGCCGTCGAGGCCGCCGGGCTCCCCGCCCCGGCCCTGTACGCCGCCGCCGACTTCGGGAGCCTCCTCGCCGAGACCGACCCCGACACGGTCATCGTCACCTCGGTCGACGCCACCCACCACGAGTACATCCTCGCCGCGCTCGCCGCCGACAAGGACGTCATCTCGGAGAAGCCGCTGACGACCACGGCCGAGCACGCCGCCGAGATCCTCGCCGCCGAGCAGCGGTCCGCCGGGACGGTCACCGTCACCTTCAACTACCGGTACAACCCCCTCCACGAGAAGGTCGCCGAACTGCTGCGCGAGGGCGCGATCGGCGAGATCACCTCCGTGGGCTTCGACTGGCTCCTCGACACCCGCCACGGCGCGGACTACTTCCGCCGCTGGCACCGCGAGGAGGCGAACTCGGGCGGCCTGCTCGTCCACAAGTCCGGCCACCACTTCGACCTCGTCAACTGGTGGCTCGACGCCGCCCCGGTGCGCGCCTTCGCGAAGGGCCGCCTCGCGTTCTACGGCGAGAACGGCAAGGCCAACGGCCACGACCGCGGCTACGAGCGCGTCCACGGCTCCGAGGCCGCCGCCGACGACCCGTTCGCGCTCCACATGGCCGAGAACCCCGGCCTCAAGGCCCTCTACCTCGACGCCGAGGACGAGGACGGCTACATCCGCGACCAGTCGGTGTTCGCGCCCGGCGTCACCATCTACGACGACATGATGTCCCTCGTGGACTACGACTCCGGCGTCACGCTCTCCTACCGGCTCACCGCCTACTCGCCCTGGGAGGGCTACCGGGTCCACTTCAACGGCACCCAGGGCCGTCTCGAACTCCTCGTCGTCGAGAACGACCACGTCAACCCGGCGCTCAAGGGCCCCAACGGGGCGAGCATCCACGGCACCCACGCCGCCGCCGAGGAGGGCTGGTACGAGCTCACCGTCCACCCGTTCTGGGCCAAGCCCGAGAAGATCGACCTGGGGGAGTACAACCGCGCCGGGCACGGCGGCGGCGACACCCGGATGCTCGGCGTCCTCTTCGACGGCGACACCGACCCCCACAACCGGTCGGCGAGCGCGCAGGACGGCCTGAACGCGCTGGCCGCGGGCCTGGCGTCGAACGCCTCGATCCGCACTGGGCAATCGATTGCCGTCTCCGACCTCTTCAAGCTGGAGCAATAACGCATGGCGCTGCATCCCGACCGCCTCTTCCCCGCCGACGAGCGCACCCGCGCCATCGCCCGCGAGCTGCACCAGCGCACAGCCGAGCTGCCGCTGGTGAGCCCCCACGGGCACGTCGACCCGCGCCTGATCGCGGAGAACCGGCCGTTCCCCGACCCGGCGCGCCTGTTCGTCGTCCCCGACCACTACCTGACCCGGATGCTGTACTCGCAGGGCGTGCGCCCCGACGAGCTCGGCGTCCCCTCCGCGGGCGGCGATCCCTCCGAAGTGGACGGACGCACGATCTGGCGGCGCTTCGCCGAGCACTACCGCCTCTTCCGCGGCACCCCCTCGAAGCTGTGGCTCGACCACACCTTCGCCGAGGTCTTCGGGATCTACAAGGAACTCGGCCCCGACACCGCCGACGAGTTCTACGACCACCTCTCCTCCCGCCTCGCCGAACCGGCCTACCGGCCCCGGGCCCTGTTCGACCGCTTCAACATCGAGGTCCTCGCCACCACCGAGTCCCCGGTGGACTCCCTCGAACCGCACGCGGCCCTCGAGGCGATGCCCGCCGGCGGCGGCCGCCGCTGGGGCGGCAGGGGCGGCAAGGTCGTCACCACCTTCCGGCCCGACAACCTGGTCGAGCCCGGCTGGCCCGGCTGGCGCGAGCGCGTCGACGCCCTCGCCGAGATCACCGGCCAGGACACCGACACGTTCGACGGCTTCCTCGCCGCGCTCCGCCGGCGCCGCCAGGACTTCATCGCCGCCGGCGCCACCTGCACCGACCACGGCAACCTCACCGCCGCGACCGAGGACGACCCGAAGGCCGCCGCGGCGATCTACGCCAGGGCCCTGAACGGCGAGGCGAGCGAGACCGAGATCCTCCGCTTCCCCGCGCTCATGCTCGTCGAGTTCGCCCGCATGAGCGTCGAGGACGGCCTCGTCATGCAGCTCCACCCCGGCTCCAACCGCAACCACAACCAGTGGCTGTACGAAGGCTGGGGCCGCGACGTCGGCGGCGACATCCCCGACGCCACCGAATACACCCGCGCGCTCAAGCCCCTGCTCGACGCGTTCGGCAACCACCCGCGCTTCCGCATCGTCCTCTACACCCTGGACGAGACCGTCTTCAGCCGCGAGATCGCGCCCCTCGCCGGCGGCTACTCCGCCGTGTTCGCGGGCGCCCCCTGGTGGTTCCTCGACTCCCCGGAGGGCATGCGCCGCTTCAGGGAGGCCGTCCACGAGACCGCCGGCTTCTACAACACCGCAGGGTTCGTCGACGACACCCGCGCGTTCTGCTCGATCCCGGCCCGCCACGACCTGGCGCGCCGCGTCGACGCCGCCTTCCTCGCGCGCCTGGTCGCCGAGCACCGCATGACCGACGCCGAGGCCGCCGACGTCGCGGTCGACCTCGCCTACCACCTCCCCCGCAAGATCTACGGATTGGAAAAGTAAGTGTCGACCAAGATCGAACGCCTCGAGGTCCACGACGTGCGGTTCCCCACCGCAACCGCCGGCGACGGCTCGGACTCGATCAACCGCGCCGACTACTCGGCCTGCTACGTCGAGCTCCACACCGACGGCGGCCCCACCGGCACCGGCTTCACCTTCACCGGCGGCCGCGGCACCGAGATCGTCGCCCAGGCCGTCAAGGCCTTCGCGCACCTCGTCGTCGGCCTCACCGTCGAGGAGATCTTCGCGAACCCCGTCGAGTTCTCCCGCTCGATCGTCCAGGAGCCCCAGATCCGCTGGCTCGGCCCCGAGAAGGGCGCCACCCACATGGCCGTCGGCGCCATCGTCAACGCCGTGTGGGACCTCCGCGCCAAACTCGAGGGCAAGCCCATGTGGCGCCTCCTCGCCGAGATGGACTCCGCCGAGCTCGCCGCCCAGGTCGACTACCGCCACATCGAGGACGAGCTCACCTACGACGAGGCCGTCGCCATCCTCGACGAGGGCCGCATCGGCTACGAGGACCGCCTCAAGATCCTCGAGAACGACGGCTTCCCCGCCTACACCACCTCCGTCGGGTGGCTCGGCTACAGCGACGACAAGGTCCGCGCCCTCACCGAGCAGGCCGTCGCCGACGGCTGGACCGCCGCCAAGATGAAGGTCGGCTCGCCCGACGTCGCCGACGACGTGCGCCGCGCCCGCATCATCCGCGACGTCCTCGGCCCCGACCGCCTCCTCATGATGGACGCCAACCAGATCTGGTCCGTCCCCGAGGCCATCGCGAACATGCGCGAACTCGCCGCCTTCGACCCCTACTGGATCGAGGAGCCCACCCACCCCGACGACATCCTCGGCCACGCCAAGATCGCGAAGGCCGTCAACCCCATCCGCGTCGCCACCGGCGAGGTCGCCGCCAACCGCGTCATCTTCAAGCAGCTCCTCCAGGCCGAGGCCATCCAGGTCTGCCAGATCGACGCCTGCCGCGTCGGCGGCATCCCCGAAGTCCTCGCCACCCTCCTCATGGCCGCCAAGCGCGGCGTGGAAGTATGCCCCCATTCGGGCGGTGTGGGACTCTGCGAATACGTGCAGCACCTCGGCATGTTCGAATACCTTCGGATCGGCAAGACCCTGGAGGGGCGCATGATCGAGTACGTCGACCACCTGCACGAGCACTACACCGACCCCGTCACCGTCGTGGACGGCCGCTACCGGCTCCCCACGCAGCCCGGCTACTCGGTCACCCTCAAGCCCGAGTCCATCGCCGAGTTCTCCTTCCCGAACGGCCCGGCGTGGAACGCCTAGGCGACGAGGTCCTCAAGCGGCTCCCCGGGGACGTCACCGTCCCCGGGGACCGCCCCGACCGCTCCGGGATCCTCCACATCGGCGCCGGCGCGTTCCACCGCGCCCACCAGGCCGTCTACACCGACGACACCGACTGGGGCATCACCGTCGCCGCGCCGAGCTCGCGCGGCGTCATCGACGCCCTCGCCGAGCAGGACGGCCTCTACACCGTCGCCACCCTCGGCCCCGACGGCGCGTCGATGCGCGTCATCGGCGCGATCGCCGACACCCTCCACATCGCCGGCGAACGCGAACGCGCCCTCGACGCCGTCGCCGCACCCGGCACCCACGTCGTCACCCTCACCGTCACCGAGAAGGCCTACCGCGACCCGCAGGGCGTCCCCGGCCTCCTCGCCGACGGCCTCGCCCGCCGCGCCGCCCAAGGCGGCCCGCCGCTCACGATCCTGTGCTGCGACAACCTCCCCGACAACGGGAAGACCACCCGCGCCGCCGTCGAGCCGCTCCTCGACGACACCACCCGCGCCTGGGCCGAGGAGCACGTCACCTTCCCGTCCTCCATGGTCGACCGGATCGTCCCCGCCTCCACCAAGGCCACCTACGAGCGCGCCCTCGTCGAACTCGGCGTCACCGACCTCGCCGCCGTCGAAGCGGAGCCGTTCACCCAGTGGGTCATCGAGGACGACTTCGCCGGGCCCCGCCCCGGCTGGGACGCCACCTACACCGCCGACGTCGCCGGCTGGGAGCGCCTGAAGCTGCGCACCCTCAACGGCGTCCACTCCACGCTCGCGTACCTCGGCGCCCTCGCCGACGTCGAGACCGTCGGCGAGGCCCTCGCCCTCCCCGGCGCGGAGAACTTCGCGCGCTGGCTGATCGCCGAGCAGATCGCGCCGAGCTTCACGCCGCCCGACGGGCAGGACACGGTGGCGTACGGCGACAGCGTCTTGGAGCGGTTCGCGAACCCCGGCATCCGCCACCGCTGCATCCAGATCGCCATGGACGGCTCTCAGAAGCTCCCGCAGCGGCTCTTTGGGACCATGGCCGACCTCGCGGCCGCGGGGGTCGACCTCGACCTCATCGCGCTGCCGCTCGCGGCCTGGACCCGGTTCTGCGCCGGGAAGTCCGACGGGGGCGCGGACCTGCCGCTCGACGACCCGCTCAAGGACGTCCTGCGCCAGAGCCTCACCGCCGCCGGCCCGTCCCCGGCCGGGCGCGTCGACGCGATCCTCGGCATCCGCCAGGTCGTCCCCGAACCCCTCGCCGACAACCACCAGCTGCGCCGGGCCGCCGCCAAATGGCTGCGCGAACTCGACCGGCACGGCGTCGCCACCACCCTGGAGCACCTGTGACAACGAGCATCCCGCGCGTCGCCCTCGTGGGCGCCAACGGCTTCGGCCTGCACCACCGCGAGCACAACCTCACCCCGCGCGTCGAACGCGGCGAACTCGAGTTCGTCGGCATGTGCGACACCGCCGAGATCCAGGAGCGCCCCGGCGCGCTCATCGGCGACACGCCCGTCTTCGACGACTACCGGGCGATGCTCGACGCGACCGACCCCGACGTGGTCGTCATCGCCACGCCCCCGCCCTCGCACCTGCCGATCGCGGGCGACGCGATGCGCCACGGCGCCGACATCTACCTGGAGAAGCCCCCGGTCACCAACCTCGCGGAGTACCAGGCGCTCTACGACGTCATGACCGAGACCGGGCGCAACGTCCAGGTCGGCTTCCAGGCCCTCGGCTCGCACGCCTTCAACGCCGTCCGCGACGCCATCGAGGCCGGCAGCTTCGGCGAGATCGAGTCCATCGGCGTCGCCGGCTCCTGGCAGCGCCCCGACTCCTACTACCGCCGCTCCGCCTGGGCCGGCAAGCGCGAGCTGAACGGCGTCCTCGTCGCCGACGGCGCCCTCGCCAACCCGTGGGCGCACGCCTCCCAGCAGGCCATCGCCCTCGCCGGCGACTGGCCCCTCCAGGGCCCGGTCGAGCTGGAGCGCCTCCGCACCCGCGCCTCGATCGAGGTCGACGACACCGCCGCGTGGCGCGCGACCAACAAGAACGGCGTGCGGATCACCGTCGCCGTGACCCTCTGCGGGGACGAGAAGGTCGAGGGCGACATCTACATCAAGGGCACCGAGGGCGAGGCCTGGTACGGCTTCCGCGAGGACCGCCTGCGCCTCCCCGGCGAGACCGAGGCCAAGCAGTACGGCACCACCAACCTCCTCGACAACCTCCTCGCCCACCGCCGCCGCGGCGTCGGCCTCATCTCCGGCCTGCGCCGCTCCAAGCCCTTCACCGGCGTCCTCGAACAGGTCCTCACCTCGCCCGTCCCGCGCCTGGTCGACGGCGAGCACCTCGAACGCGTCGGCGACGACCCCGTCACGATCCTCAAGGGAGCCGACAAGGCGGTCGTCGACGCCGCCGTCCAAGGCCGGCTCTACAGCGAACTCGGCCTCCCCTGGGCCTGAGCCGCCGGGGCGCTCCCGCCGGCGGAGCGCCCCTCAGACCGCCTTGCGAAGCTGCTCGGTGACGCTGAGACCGACGTGGCGCGAGAGCGCGCCGTCCTCCTCGATCGCGATCCCGAGTTCGCGCGCGAGCAGGGGCCCGCGCAGGTCGAACGCGGCCTCGACGAGGTGCGCGTATCCGTCGCAGGCGCGCCGCCCTCGACGATGGGCCGCACCGAGCAGCACCGCCGATGCCGCGATCGCAGGCCACCACCACAGGGCCAGCGGCAGGCAGAGCAGGCCCCATCCGGCCAGTCCCATCGCGGAGTCGAGTCTCGCGCGGGCCGCCCGCACCGATGCCTGCTCGGTCTCGTTCAGCACCAGCCACAGTCGCGGCCAGGCGAACACGACGTCGAGTCCGTACCAGTGCCAGATCCTCGCGTCCACCGCGCTCAGACGATCGCCCATCCACGTCGGGTGCACCGGGGGCTCCAACGCGATCGCATTGCGCCGCGACGCGAGCCGGTTCAGCTCCAGCAGCTCGTCCGCACCGGGGGCGCCTCGGACCGCGTCACGCGCCCGCTCGTACTCGTCGTTCGCGCCGTCCCACCGCCTGCGGCGCCACCGACGGAGCGGGCCGGACAGCGGACGGGCGATGCCGGGCCACCTTCCCAGCCAAGCGCCGGTGACCGCCGCCGCCAGCGCTCCGGCCGCCGCCGTCGCCGCCGCGGTGAGGACCGGGACCGTGACCAGGAGCGCGATCCAGACGGCCGGCCCGGTCGTGTCGAGTCCGAGCGTGTCGGCGAGCCGGACGGCGTCGGTCCGCTCTGCGCCGCCGAGGTGGAACGCGGCCGCGGCGCCCGCCAGGTAGAGCAGCCCGGGAAGGCCGAGCATGGTCGCCCAGCGCTCGCCGATGCGCCCTCCCAGGTCGATGAATGCCGTGTGCACGATGGCGTCTCCCCCGATGGCGACCGTCAGGCCTGCTCGAAGCGCAGCGCGCGCCGAAAGACCGAGCACTCGGGACGCGGCTCTCCGGCCCTGGGGCGCGCGATCCGGTCGCAGACGTCCTCGGGGCAGCGGTAGTCGCCGACCGCGAGACGCCCCTCGCCGAAGCCGAGTTCCACCGGGCCTCCCTCGGGACCGTCGCCCTGGAACCCGCGGGAACCCCCTGCGCGGATGACGCTGAGGAGTCCGGCGCGCCGAAGCGGCTCCTCGAGCGGATCTCCTCGCCTCGCGGCGGCGGTGACGGCCGCGAACTGGGCGGAGTTGCCCTCCGCGTCGGCGACCGCTCTGAGGGAGGAGTGGTTCTGGCACAGTGCCGACAGCAGCTGCAGACGGTCCATCCGGCATCCTTCCGGTCAGTGCGCGAGAGCACATCATGTCATGCTGAGGGCTGTGACAACGCCCCCGCAGCATCCCGGCCCTACCGACATCGACTGGGACCGAGTGGATCAGCTCGCGAGCCGTCTCGAACGCCGGATCGAGTCGATGGTGGAGCGAGCCGACACCGCTGCCGTCCTCGACCCCGCCGCCATCGGCGAAGTCGAGGAACTCGGTCCTATGCTCCTGCACTCGATCGAGCAACCCGACAGTGCAGAGCCGATGCTGTACCTGCTCGACTCCCGAATCGTCGCACTGATCGCCGACCTCTACTATCTTCGTTGTGCTGCAACGAAAGTCGAGACTCCGCAGACGTTGTTCGAGGTGCAACGGGCCGTTGCGCTCTACGCCCTGATCGCGCAGCACCTGCCCGAACAGGTGCCCGAGGACGTCCGTCCGATCGTGGCCGCCGCTCCGCCTCCGCCCTCCCGCGACGTCTACTCCCTCGGCATTCGCTCGATCGAGCGCTTCGAGCGCTGGACGGCGACAGGCGACCGGACGGCGCTCGAGGAGTCGATCGCACTCGTCCGCGAGATCCTCGGCGTCACCCCCGCGACCCACATCGGCCGACCGACGCTGCTCGCCAACTTGAGCGGCGCCCTCCGGGACCATCGCGTGTTCACCGGCTCGGCGCAGGAACTCGACGAGGCGGTGCTGCTCGGCAGAGCCGCACTGCATCAGTCCACGCCAGACCATCCAGACCGGCTGGTCATGCTCTCCAACCTGTGCTCCGCATTGACACTGCGGCATCTCGAGCGGGGACGGCGCGCCGACCTCGACGAAGCGGCCGCGCTCGGCACCGCCTGCCTCACCGCCGGGTCCCGACCGCATCCGATGATCGCCTTCAGCGCCGCCCTCGCCCTGCTCGCCCGGTACAACGCCGACGCCGTCCCCGACGACCTGGACCTGGCGCTGTCCGCGCTCCGCGACGGCGTCGCCCGATCCGAACCCGGCACCGTCGCCATGGCGCTCTGCCGATCCCACCTCGGTGTCGCGCTGCTCTACCGCCACCGCCGCGACCGCGACCCGGCGGACCTCGCAGCGGCCGAGCGCGAGGCCGCCGCCGCCCTCGAGGACCTCCCGACCGGACATCCCGAGCACCTCCGACTCCGGTCGAATCTCAGCGCCGTCACCACCGCCGCGTCCAGTGGCGCCGAACCGGCGGACCGTCTGGACGCCGCGGTGGCCGCCGCGGAAGCGGACCTCGCGTCGACCGACACCACGGGGCCGAGACACGACCTCGCCGTATTCCAGCTCGGGACGGCGCTCCGCACCCGGTACAAGCGCCTCGGCTCTCCGGCCGACGCCGACCGTGCCGAGACGCTCGGCGCAATCGCCCTCGCCGAGACCAAGGCTGTCGCGTTCCATATCGGCTGGCGCGATCTTCTGGCGGACGTCAAGACGGAGCAGGCCCAGCGCTCCGGCGAGCGATCCGACTTCGACGCCGCGGTCGCCTCCGCACGTGCGGCGCTCGAGAGCGCGTTCGGGGACGAACAGCAACGCGGCGTCGCCCTGGCCCGGCTGGGCCACGTGCTCGACCGGCGGCACGCCCTGTTCGCGTCGCCCCAGGACGGCGAGGAGGCGGTGCGGTCACTCGAACTGGCCCGCGAACGACTCGACGGCCGCCACCGCGATGCACTCCTGATGTGCCTCAGAGCCCTCCGCAGCGCCCACCGGAACCGCGCGCTGCGCACACTGCGCCTGGACCACCTCGACGAGGCCATCGACGCCGCCCGCGCGGCGCACGCGGTCGACCCGGACGCCTCGAGCAGCGCCGACGCCGCGCTTCGCATCGGAGAACTGTTCCTGATCCGGTTCCGGTCCTCCGCCGAAGGCGTCGACCTCGACCGGTCGCTCGCCTCGCTGCGCGACGCCGCAGCTCTTCCCGGCGGCGACGGCTTCGACGTCCGGTTCGAACTCGCCACCGCTCTCATGGTCGCCTTCGAGTGGCACGGGCGCCCCGACTTCCTTCGGGAGGCCATCGACCTCCTCGAAGCCCTGCACGCCCACAGCGGCCTCTCCGATGTCGAGCGGGCGAGACTCAGCTCCCGTCACAGCTTCACGCTGGTCGTCCAGTCCGAAACCGCACGCTCGGCCGACGGCGCGCGACGCTCAGTGGACCTCGCCCGTCAAGCGCTCGCGCTCACGCCCCCCGGACATCCCTTCCGCGAGCCCCACCTCAACAACCTCGGTCTCGCTCTGGCCGCGCAGTACCGCCACTCCGGAAGCGCCGCAGTCCTCGACGAGGCGATCCGAACGGCACGCGAGGCCAGAGACATCGCAGATCCCGCCGATCCGGTCCAGGTCTCGCGCGGCGCCGGCAACCTCGGGACCGTCCTGCGGTTGCGCTGGGGGCAGATGCATTCGGCCGCCGACCTCGCCGAGGCGATCGACCTGCACCGCGAAGCCGCGGTGGCCGCCCCGCAGACCGCCCGCCACCGTGTCAATCTCTCGATCGCGCTCGCCGAACGGTTCTCCCTCAGTGAAGCGCAGAGCGACATCGACGAAGCGGTGGACGCCGCGCGGGAGGGCCGGGCGCTGACGCCCTCCGACGCCCCGCAGCGGATCCGCTCGCAGATCGCCCTCGCCGCCGCTCTGCGCATCCGCAACTCCTCCCCGCACCGGCGGCACGGTGACACCGATGAGGCCGTCGCCATCCTGAGCGAGGCCGTCCGCGACACCCCGGAGGGACATCCCTCGCTGGCGATCGTCCATTCCAACCTCTCGGTCGCCTTCAGCACCAGGAGCATCGAGGACCCGGTCCACCCCAGGGACGCCTCGCGCGCGGTCAAGGCGGCGGAACAGGCGCTCCGCATGCTTCCCGCCGATCACCCCGAACGGGCCAGGACGCTGGGAAACCTCGGTACCGCGCTGCTCGGCAGGGCCAGGGCATGGAACGCGGACAAGAGCCTCGACAGGGGCATCGCGTGCTTCCGCGAAGCCACCAGGACCCCGTCGGCGCCGGCGCAGACCCGGTTCCGGATCGCGGGCGCCTGGAGTCGACTCGCACTCGAGCTCGCACGATCCGGGCGGCTCGGCTGGGATCAGGCCCTCGAAGCCCACCAGGCCGTCATCGCCGAACTCCCGAACATCGCCTGGCGCGGCCTCGACCGCGAGGCACGCCTGTCCTCGCTCGGCCGGATCTCCGGGCTCTCCAGTGACGCGGCGGCGGTCGCCCTCAACGCGGGCGAACCCGAGACCGCGCTCCGACTGCTCGAACTGGGGAGGGGCCTCCTGCTCGCCGATGCGATCGACGCCCGCGACGACCTGGCGGACCTCCGCGAGCGGCGACCCGACCTCGCCGCTCGAATTCGGGATCTGCGCGCCCTGCTCGACGCCGAACCGGACCCGGGGGACTTCGGCGACTCGGACCCCAGTCCAGGCGACCAGGCCAGGCGCGGGCGCGCCGAGGCCGAGCGGCGTCGCGGCCTCACCCATGACCTCGACGACCTCGTGCGGCAGGTGCGGGCGCTGCCGGGCCTCGAGGACTTCCAACGGCCGCCCTCGATCGAACGGCTGCAAGCGGCCGCGGCCGGTGGGCCCGTGGTCGTCGTCAACACCAGCGCACTCCGCTGCGACGCCATCATCGTGACCCGCGACCGCATCCTCCCGGTGCCGCTCCGGGACCTGCACCTCGCAGGTCCCGAGGGCATCGAAGCGCGATCCGACGCGCTCCTCCCCGCGCTCGAACGGATCGGCCGCAGTATCGCCGAGACCTGGACCGCCCAGATCCGCATGGCCGACACGCTCGCATGGCTGTGGAGGACCATCGCCGAGCCGGTCCTGGGCAGCCTCGAACCGAGCACATGCGCGGGCGGCGACCGCCCGTCCCGCATGTGGTGGTGCCCGACCGGCCTGCTCACGCTGCTGCCGCTCCACGCCGCCGGACGCTACGGCCCGGAAGACGGCCCCGACGAGAACCTCCACTCCCGGTTCGTGTGCTCGTACACCAGCACGGTTCGGGCACTCGCCGCGATGCGCGGCCACGAAGTCGAGCCTGGAGCCAAGGACCGCCTGCTCGCGATCGCGCAGCCCGCCACCCCGGGGCTCTCCCCGCTGCCGCGCGCGCAGGACGAGATCGCGAACCTCGCCGGCCGGGCGACCTCGATGACGCGACTGGACGGCCCCGCCGCACTTCGCGCCGAAGTCCTCACCGCGCTCCCCCATCATTCGATGCTGCACTTCGCCGGCCACGGCAGCCAGCAGTGGAGCGACCTCGGCGGCGGCGCCCTCTACACCCACGACCACCAGGACGCGGGACCGCTGACCGCCGCCGACATCGCCCGCCTCAGGCTGCGCCGGGCCCGGCTCGCCTACCTCTCCGCCTGCGAGACCGCCCGCGGCACCGCCGAACTCCCCGACGAGGCCCTCCACCTCTCCGGCGCCCTGCAGATCGCGGGCTTCACCCATGTCGTCGCAGCTCAATGGAAGGTGCAGGACCAGGATGCGCTCGACATCTCGGACGGCTTCTATGCAGGTCTCGGCACTCGCGAGGGACTTGATCCGGACCGGGCCGCCCGTGCGCTGCACCAAGCCGTCGCGAATCTGCGCGCCCAGTCGCCCGAACCGATCTGGTGGGCCGCTTACGTGCACACCGGGCCTTGATGAATTCGAACGTCTGTCCACAATCCACTCTCCGAACGCGAGGATCAGGCGTGTCACCCGTTCGTGTTTTGCATTGCCCGGGTAGAGTATCCGCTGCCCGCAGTCTTCCCGTACCCCCTGGGATTTCAAGATGATGCTGAAACGCAGGCCGCGTCCGGGCGCGGCTTCCCCGTCCCCCGTCTCACTCGCAGGCTGGCTGTTCGCAGATCTGGCGCTGCTCCTGTTCATCGTCACGGTGGCCGTCGCCGCCGACTTCCCTCCCGACGACTCGGCGGGAAGCGAAGCCGCGGCGACGCCCGACGCCGCTGCGTCACCGACGCCGGAGCCCACGCCCACCGCCGAGCCCGGCGTCGAGTCGGAACCGCACGTGTTCTACGTCGACACCGACGCAGCGGGAATCGTCGCGGGAGACGCCGATGCCGAAGCGGCCCTGACCGCCGCCCTGCGAGACGACTTCGAAGCACTGGTCGCGCAGGGCTACAAGGTCGGATTCGCCCTGACCTTCGGCGGCGCCGAGGAGCCCGCGTTCGGCGGCGACATCGCCGAGGCGTCGAACCGGGTCCTGGCCGAGGGCTTCCCCGAGCTCTTCGGCACCGCACCCATGCGGCACTTCTGGACCTCCAGCAACAAGGACGGCATCGATGTCGGCACGTTGCAGGTCGAGTTGTATCTGCTGGCCGTCTGAGCCCTCCTGGAGAACGATGCTGGACTTCCTCAAAGCCGCGCCGCCACCGGCGCCGACCACCGCCCCCATGCCCGCCGCCGCCGCGGACTACGGCCCCGGGACACCGGCCGCCGACGGCACGGCTTCCCGACTGAAGTCGCTGGCCGACCACTCCCGGTTCGCCTCGCACCGGCGGCCGCTCCGAGCGCTCGCGGACGCACTCGGCGACGCCGAGACCGCCGCGCTGTGGCGCGAGCTGCCCCTCCACGACGTCTTCGCCGGTGTCTCCGGCGAACCCGGGCAGCCCGCGCGCGGACGCGTCCTGCAGGGCCTCTACGCAGTCCGCGCCGCCGCGATCTTCCTGCCGCTCCTCGTCTCCTGGGTCGGCATCCACGGCGCCGTCAGCGCCTACCGGGACCGGCTCGGCACCGATGCCGAACAGGGCGCGCAGACCTTCTTCCGCGAATGGCTCAGCGGGTTCGACGGGGAACTCTGGCTCAGCTTCGACCGCATGGCCGGAGCCGTCGTCGCCTGCGTCCTGATCCTCATCGCCGTGTCCGTCGCCATCGAGTGGTTCCAGCGCAGCGTCGCCGCCGAGACCGAGGCGATCGAGACCGGCCTGCGCGGCGAACTCGACGGCGCACTGACCGAGGCCGCCCTCCACCTCCGGGCCACCCCCGGTTTCAGCGCTGAAGCCCTCGAACGCCGCTTCGGCGAGACCGTCGGCCTCGCGGCCGACCTGGGCGTCACCCTCGTCGAGGCCGCGCAATCGGTCAACGGCGAACTCGCCGCCCTCGAAGCCGCGGGAAGCGAGTTCCGAGCAGTCGCCACCGGCCTCGAGTCCGGCGCCCGTTCGATCGCCGACGCGGCCACGCGGCTCGACACCACCGTCGCAAGTGAGCGCGACCGTGCGGTCCAGGCCTTCCACGACGCCGGCATCGCCACCGCCGCCGCCATCGGCGTCGCGGCACAGGGCCTGCAGGACAACGCGGCCGAACATCAAGACCAGGCCGCCATGATCCTCCGAGAAGTCGGCGCCTCGGTGATCGAGGCCGTCGGGCAGGGAGAACGGCACCGGGACGCCCTTGGCCGGCTCCTCCGCGACAACCGCGAAGAGGACGCGAGCGCGCTCGCCCGAGCGATCGCCTCCGAGCAGTCGCGGTTCGCCGACGACATGCGCCGCGCGGGCGAGGACATCGCCGCGAAGCTCGCCGGAGTCGTCGAGATCGAGGCGGACCAGCAGCTTCGCGACCGGCTCGACCAGATCGCCCGCACCGGCGACCAGATGACCATGACCGTGGACCGACTCGCCCAGGCCGTCGACCGGCTCGGTCAAGGCCTCGGCGAACCGCACCTGCCCGTTCCGGTCACGCCGAAGCGGCGCTGGTTCGGACGCTGAACGAGAAAGGCAAAACCATGGAGCAAGTCCTCCCCTTCTACGTGATCTGCGACGAGTCCTACTCGATGGAAGACCACATCGACGCCTTGAACGACGGACTCCAGAAACTGCACGCCGCCGTCGGCTCCGATCCGGTGGTGGCGGACAAGACCCGCTTCTGCATCATCGGGTTCTCCGACGACGCCGAGGTGCTCCTCGAACTCTCCGACCTCAGCGACGTCACCTCCACCAAGGGCCTCGTCGTCAAGGGCGGCACCAACTACGGCGCCGCGTTCCGGCTCCTGCGCGACACCATCGACGGCGACGTCGCGAACCTCAAGGCCGAAGGCTGCCGCGTCTACCGACCCGCCGCGTTCTTCCTGTCCGACGGGCAGCCGAACTACGACTGGCGGAGCGACTTCGCCCGGCTCACCGACCCCTCCTGGAAGTCGAGGCCCAACATCGTCGCCTTCGGATTCGGCGCCGTGGACGAGAGCACGATCGCCGAGATCGGCACCTTCAAGTCCTTCATCGCGGACAACACCATCGGCCCGGCCGAGGCCCTCCACGAGTTCGCCTCCGCCCTCACCAAGTCGATCGTCCAGTCCGGAACCAGCATGACCAACGCGGGAGACGTCACCCTCAAGGTCCCCGATCAGGTACCGGGCTTCACCGAGCTGAAAGCCGACGAGATCTGACGATGGACGACACGGTCCAGAACCGGCTGCAGCTCACCCCCGGCCGGCCGACGGCCGCCTGGGGCGACCGGGAGCCGCCCTGGGTCCCCGAGACCCTCGGCCGCCGCGCACGAACCGCCGAGGCCGCATGGAAACTCGATCCGGACCCGGCCTACCCCGACACCGTCTACGAACAGGGCCGCATAGGCGACGTCACCGTCGCCGCAGCGGCCGTCCGCGGCGCGAAGCACCGCTACGAGGGCAAGCCCCGCCAGGACTCGGCGCTGGCGCGAAGCGCAGGCGGTGCCTGGGCGGTCGCCGCCGTGGCGGACGGCGTCGGCTCCGTCGACCACAGCCAGGTCGCCGCCGAGGCCGCAGTGCGCCTTTGCATCGAGGACCTGGCAAGGCGTCTCGAGTCGTCGGGCGCCGATGCGTTCCGGCAGGGGCGCGCGCTGTTCAAGCACGTGAATACGAGACTCGAGCGGTTGCAGGGGCCCCGGACCACCCTCACGGTCGCGGCCATGGCCGCGAAGCCGGACGGCGACGGGTTCTATCCGTACTGGATCGCCCGCGTGGGCGACAGCCCCGCGTACGTGATCGACGAGCGGCGCCTGATCGAGCTCTTCCCGCTCGAACGCGACGAGGACTTCAGCACCGTCACCGCCGCGATGCCGACCGCAGCGCTTCGCGACTGCTTCCGCGAACGGATGGGGCTGCTCTCCCCGGGGCAGGCGCTCGCACTGGTCAGCGACGGGATCGGGGACCTCATCACGACCGACGGGCACCGCGCGGCCCGCAGCGGCGGTCCCATCGCGGACGACTCCCGGGACCACTTCGGCGAGCGCTGGAGCAGCGCACCCGATCCGCTCGACTTCCTCCGCCAGACCCAGCTCCGCCGCAAGTCCTTCGACGACGACCGCTCGGCAGCGGTCTTCTGGACCGCGCTCCCCGAGCACCGGGAGCCTGCGCCGCCGCTGCTCCCGGCCGGTGCACTGCCGATCGGGCCGACCCTGCCCAGAGATCTCGAACTCCGCGCCGGAAGGCACGGCGACATCGAGGTGCGCGCCGCGGTGGCCGGCAGCGATCTGAGCAAGGCCTCCGGAATCCCGCGGCGGTCGCGGATCCTGATAGCCGCCCACGCCGATCGGATCGTCGCCATCGTCGCCGCCCCCATCGTCCTCGGGGCGGAGCGCACCGTCGAACGGTGGACCAGCACGCTGCAGGCCGCCGTCGAACTCATGCCCCCGGATCAGCCGTCGGAGGACTGGACGGTGCTGCCCTGGACGCATGCGGTCCGCACGTTGCGCGACGATCCGGAGATCCACCTGGACGCCATCGCCGCCGCGCTGATCTGCGTCGAGCCGACCGCGGGCTCGGTCCACTACACGCTCAGCCTCTCCGGCGGTCCGTCCGCCCTCATCGCGGGCGACGGGATCCAGCAGAGTCTCGGCGAACCGCGCCGCGTCTTCACCGGGACCGCCGGCGAGCCCGAAATGCGCCTGTACGCCGACCATCTCGACGAGGACAAGACGCTCCTGCTCACCTACGGCCTCATCCCCGCGCTGATCGACCGGGTGCACCTCCGCCCCGGACCGCTCCAGACCATCGACCTGCTCGGACGGGGCACGGCCCAACGCGAGCGGTTCGCGGTCGTCCTCTGGGGGGAACGATGACACACCACGACCGACCCAGCAGCCTCGACGACCTGGGCGAGCTCACCGTGATCGGCGACGGCGGCCAAGGGGTCGTCAAGCGCACCTCGCGCATGCCCGGCGTGCTCTACAAGCAGTACCACGCCAGAGAGCAGCTCAACGTCGTCGAACTGGAACGACTCATCCGGCTCGTCCACACCGACATGCGCCCCGGGCCCGACAGGAACCTCATCCTCTCGAGCGCCGCCTGGCCCAGCGGCGTCGTCCTCGACGGCGGCGTGCACTGCGGCCTCACCATGCCGGAGGCCCCGGACCACTTCACCGCGGACATCGGCGAGGCGCGCAAACTGCGCGAACTGCAGTTCCTCATCTTCCGCAAGAAGGCCGGCTGGTCGAACCTCCGACTCCCCGACGAGACGCAGCGGCGCGCACTGCTCCTCCGCTACGCCCGGCTTTTCAAAGCCCTGCACGCCATCGACGTCATCATCGGCGACGTCTCCCCGCGCAACCTGCTCTGGACGATCGAACCCGAACCGGCCGTGTACATGCTCGACTGCGACGGATGCCGCATCGCCGGGCACCTGCCGCCGATGCCGCAGGCGCAGACCCCCGACTGGGCCGACCCCGACCAGGAGGTCGGCACCGCGACCTTCGATTCCGACCGGTTCAAGCTCGCACTCCTCATCCTTCGAGTGCTCCTGGTCGAGCCGAAGATCACGCCGGTTCAGGTCGCCGCGAACTCCGAGCAGCTCGGCCGGCTCGGTGGCCCGGTGGCGGAGCTCGCCGTCCGCGTCGCAGACGGCGAGCGGTGCCGTGCCGAGGAGTGGATCGGCGCACTGGAGAATCGCCCGACCCTCACGTTCGCCCCGATCCAGCCGCCGGCACCGAAGCCGGGGCCCCGGCGAGAGGGCCCCGAGCGTCCGATGATCCCGTTCGTCAGCGCGCCCCGGCGCCCCCCGTCACGATCGACTTGACGTTCGACGGGGTGTCGAGCGTGAAGGCGTACGGGACGCTCGCGACGGAGCCGCTGGAGACCGGCGTGCCGGAGTTCACCAGGTGGTTGTTGCGCGAGACGATGCGGCCGCCGGCGGAGTCGCCCTGGCCGATCTCGGTGGGGGAGTCGGTGTTCTCGATGTAGTTGCCCTCGAAGATCACGCCGGCGTTCATCGTGGTGGCGACGCCGTAGTCGCCGATGTCGTAGTAGTAGTTGTTGTAGATGTGCACCGGCTCGCCGAAGCGCACGCGGGGGTTGCGCTGCTGCGTGCCGTTGAACCAGTTGTGGTGGTAGGAGACCCGCAGGTTCCCGATGTCGGCGGTGTGGTCGTCGGAGTGGCCCAGCAGCATGTTCTTGTCGCTGCCGTCGAACCGGTTCCACGAGACCGTGACGAAGTCGGACTCGCGCTTGATGTCGCAGGAGCCGTCGTAGCCGGTGCCGAAGGTGTTGTGGTCGACCCAGATGTTGGTGGAGCCGTCCTGGATGTTGATCGCGTCGTCGGACCAGCCGTTGAACCGCAGGTTCTGGATGATGACGTTGCGCGAGCCGCTCAGGTGGAAGCCGCCGCCGGTGATCTGCGCGCCGGAGTTGCCGACGATCGTGACGTTGGAGCCGACGTTGATCATCCCGGAGACGTTGATGGTGCCGCTGACGCGGACCACCCTCGCCGAGGTGCCGCTGACCGCCGAGGCCAGTGCGGACGCCGAGGTCACCGTGGTCGCCGAGGCGCTGCCGCCGCCGGTAGTGCCGCCGTTCTGGGTCGCCCAGCCGACCAGGCCCGTGGTCGGCGTGGTGCCGCCGGCGGGGACGAGCTGCCACTGCTGGTTGTACCCGTTGAGGTAGTCGTACTGGGAGATCCGCGTCCCGGGGGTGGTCGACCACTCCCACACGTCGAGGGCCTTGCCGGAGAAGCGGTTCACGAAGGTCGCGTACCCGCCCGACTCGGTCACCCGCCACTGCTGGTTGTCGGCGTTGAGGTCGTTCCACTGCGCGATCGTGGCGCCGTTGGCGGCGTTCCACTCCCACACGTCGAGCACGAGGTTCGAGTGCCGCGCCTGGATGCGGTAGTAGCCGCCGCCCGAGTCGACGAACCGGAACTGCTGGTTGGTCGTGCCGGTCTGGGTGTACTGGATGATCTCGGCGCCGCCGGCCGTGCTCATGTTGAGCACGTCCAGGACCAGGCCGGAGTGGCGGGACTTGATGAAGTACCAGGTGCCGGGGGTGACCGCCTGTGCCGGGGCGGCGGCCGCGAGGAGTCCGGCGGAGGCGGCGACGGGCACGGCCGCGCCGAGCCCGACGATCTTCCAGAAGCCGCGTCTGGTGTGGCCGCCGGTGGGGTTGGTGTCCATGAGACCGAGGTCCTTTCGATGGAGGGGGAGGTCCAACATATCGATGGGCCTCGATGTTGACGGTAACGTCCCGAGGACAGCGTTTGCAAGAGGTCCGTCCGAAATAGAAAGAGACGGGACCGGCGATGACTCCCCGGTCCCGTCTGACGCATGGCAAGCGCTGGTACAGGCGGGGCTAACTGGCCCCGGCGCTCGCCGTCACCACCGACTTCACCTGCGACGGGGTGGTGAGCGAGTACCCGTACGGGACACCGCCCACCGATCCGCTCGACGCCGGCGTCGAGGTGTTCACCAGGTGGTTGTTCCTGGAGACGATCCGGCCGTCGTCCGAGGAGCCCTCGCCGATGTGGACGGCGTCGTCCGCGTTCTCGAGGTAGTTCCCCTCGAACAGGACGCCCGCGTTCTCGGTGGTGGCCACGCAGTACGAGCCGATGTTGACGTAGTAGTTGTTGTAGACGTGCACGGTCTCGCCGAACCGCACGCGCGGCGTGCGCTGGTTCGTGCCGTTGAACCAGTTGTGGTGGTAGGTGACCCGCAGGTGGCCGATGTCCTGGCTCCCGTTCGAGTCGGAGTGGCCCAGCAGCATCGTCTTGTCGGTGCCGTTGAACCGGTTCCACGACACCGTGATGAAGTCCGAGCCGCGCTTGATGTCGAGCGCGCCGTCGTAGCCGGTGCCGAAGGTGTTGTTGTCGAACCACAGGTTCGTGGACCCGTCCTGGACGTTGATCGCGTCGTCGGACCAGTTGTTGAACCGCATGTTGTAGACGATCACGTTGCGGTCGGAGTCGAAGTTGAGGCCGCCGCCGGTGAAGGTGGCGCCGGAGTTGCCGATGATCGTGGTGTTGGATCCGACGTTGACCATGCCGGAGAGGGCGATCGTGCCGCTGACGCGGACGATCTTGGCGCTGCTGGAGGACACCGCGGAGGTGAACGCCGAGGCGCTGGTGACCGTGGTGGTGGGGCCGCCTGCGCCGCCGGTGGTGCCGCCGTTCTGCGTCGCCCAGCCGGTGAGTCCGGACTGGGCCACCGCCGGTGCCGGGTCGAGGGCGGTGACCGACAGCGCGGCCAGCACCACCGCCGCGACGAGTCCGAGGACCCGCCTGGCCGTGAGAGAGATGGTCGTCGACATTGACGAGCGTCCTTTCGTTGGAGGGGGAGACACAACGTATTGATATGTGTCTATTTTTCACGGTAAGCCCGGACGGACAGCGTTTGCAAGACTTCGGCCCGAAATAGAAAGGCACGGGACCGACGGCGAGTCGCCGGGCCCGACTGGCGCCTGGCAAGCGCTGATACGAGGCGGAACGGGTGTGGCAATCGGTTGCGGTGGACTTATTTGTTGGGTCGTGTTAGAAATTTCCCCATGGCTCTTTTCGACCTCCCCCTGGACCAGCTCCGCGAGTACCGGCCCGACGTGCCCGAACCGGCCGACTTCGACGAGTTCTGGAAGACCACCCTCAGCGAGGCCGGCGGCTTCGACCTCGACGTGCGGCTCGAACCGTACGAGACCGGGCTCGTCAACCTCGACGTCCAGGACCTGACCTTCGCCGGCTGGGGCGGCCACCCGATCAAGGGCTGGCTGGTCAAGCCCAAGGGCGCCGAGGGCCTCCTCCCGTGCGTCGTGGAGTACATCGGCTACTCCGGCGGCCGCTCCTACCCCTGGGCCCACACCACCTATCCCGCGGCCGGCTGGGCCCACCTCGTCATGGACACCCGCGGCCAGGGCTACGGCAACTGGCAGCCCGGCGACACCGCCGACCCCTACGGGACCACCGGCCCCACCAACAAGGGCTGGATGACCCAGGGCCTCGAAGCCCCCGAGCACTACTACTACCGCCGCGTCTTCACCGACGCCTACCGCGCGGTCGACGTCGCCAAGGGCCTCGACGGGATCGACCCCGACCGGATCGTCGTGGCCGGCGGCAGCCAGGGCGGCGGCATCACCCAGGCCGTCGGCGGCCTGCGCGACGACCTCGCCGGCGCGATGATCGACGTCCCGTTCCTGACGCACTTCCAGCGCGCCGTCACCATCACCGACGCCTTCCCCTACCAGGAGATCGTGGAGTTCCTCTCGGGCCAGCGCCTGCGCGAGGACCGCGTCTTCGCGACCCTGAACTACTTCGACGGGCTCCACTTCGCCGCCCGCGGCACCGCGCCCGCGCTGTACTCGGTCGGCCTCATGGACGACATCTGCCCGCCGTCCACGGTCTTCGCCGCCTACAACCGCTGGCAGGGCGACAAGCGGATCACCGTGTGGCCCTGGAACCGCCACGAGGGCGGCGGCATCCACCAGCGCGGCGAGCACCTGAAGTTCCTCGCCGAGGTCTAGGACGCGCGAAGGGGCGGGACCGCTCGGTCCCGCCCCTTCGCCGTGCTTTACGGTTCGCGGATCTTCAGCCGCTCCAGCGCCTGGTCGTGCAGCAGCCCGTTCGTGGCGAGCGCCGACCCGCCGTCCGGTCCGGACCGCCCGCGCAGGTCGGTGAACTTCCCGCCGGCCTCCTCGACGATGAGCGCGAGCGGCGCCAGGTCCCACAGGGCCACTTCGGGTTCGGCCGCGATGTCCACGGCCCCCTCGGCGAGCAGGCAGTACGAGTAGAAGTCGCCGAACCCGCGCTCGCGCCACGCCTCGTGGAGCAGCCCGAGCATGGCGCCCTGCCGGTCGAGCTTCGTCCAGCCGGTGATGGAGGAGATGCTCACCGACGCGTCGGCGAGCGCGGCGACCTTGGAGACGTGGATGCGCTTCCCGGCGCGCTGGTCGCGCCCGGCGAAGGCCCCGGCGCCCTTCATGGCCCACCAGCGGCGGCCCAGGGCGGGGGCGCTGACGACGCCGACGACGGGCTCGCCGCGGTCGAACAGGGCGATGAGCGTGGCCCAGATCGGCACGCCGCGAACGTAGTTGCGGGTGGCGTCGATCGGATCGATGACCCACTTGCGGCCGGAGGCCCCGGGGTTGTCCCCGAACTCCTCGCCGAAGATCCCGTCGCGGGGGCGCGCCCGCGAGAGCGTGGACCGCAGCACCTCTTCGATGGTGGTGTCGGCGTCGGAGACCTCGGTCATGTCCGGTTTCGACGAGACCCGCAGGTCCGAGGACCGGAACCGGCTCGTCCCGATCTGGGCCGCGGAGTCCGCGAGCAGGTGCGCGAGGCCGAGATCGTCGTTGTAGCTGGAAGAGGGCATGGCCTCATCCTACTGGCCGGGGCCCGCCGCTCAGTTCTTCGAGTCCGCCTCGTGCAGGGAGGCGAGGACGCGGCGGAACGAGGCGAGGCGTCCGGCGCGGGGGTCGTCGGGCCCGATCTCGGCGTCGAGGGCGCAGTCGCCGATCTCGGGGGTGTGCGTGCAGCCGCGCGGGCAGTCCGCGGCGACCGCGGCGAGTTCGGGGAACGCCTTGAGGATCGAGTCGGCGGTGACGTGCGCGAGCCCGAAGGAGCGGACGCCGGGGGTGTCGATGACCCAGCCGCCGCCGGGCAGTTCGAAGGAGACGGTGCTGGTGGAGGTGTGGGAGCCCTTGCCGATGGCCCTGACCTCGCTGACGGCGCGGCCGGCGCCGGGGACGAGCCGGTTGACGAGGGTGGACTTGCCGACGCCGGAGTGCCCGAAGAACACGTTCTCCTTGTCGCGCAGGAGGTCGACGAGCTCGTCGAGCGGACTGTCGGGCTCGGTGGCGGCGATGGTGAGGTCGAGCTGCGAGTAGTAGGCGCGGACCTCGTCGACCATCTGCGGGGCGAGGTCGTTCTTGGTGAGGCACAGGATCGGCTTGACCCCGGCGTCGTAGGCGGCGACGAGGCACCGGTCCACGAACCCGTACCGCAGCGGCGGGTCCACGGTGGAGGCGACGACCACGAGGGTGTCGACGTTGGCGACGACGACCCGCTCGGTGGCGTTCTCGTCGTCGGCGGAGCGCCGCAGCTCGCCGTGGCGCTCGGCGATCCGCACGATGCGCGCGAGGGTCCCGGGGGCGCCGGTGAGGTCGCCGACGAGTCCGGCGCGGTCGCCGACCACGATGGACTGCTTGCCGAGTTCGCGGGCCTTCATGGCGGTGACGGCGGTGCCGCCGACGCGGCAGGTGTAGCGGCCGCGGTCGACGGCGGTCACGAAGCCCTCGACGGCGTTCTCGTGCTTGGGCCGGATCTTGGTGCGGGGCCGGGAGCGCCGCGAGGCGCGCACGGGGACGTCGTCCTCGTCCCACTCGTCGTCATCGTCGTCGGCGTCGACGTCCCATTCCGGCCTCGGCAACGGCTATCCCTTCCCGCGCACGGCCTGTTCCCAGACCTCCGCGAAGTCGGGCCAGGTCTTGGAGACGCAGGCGACGTCGTCGAGGACGAGTCCGGGGATCGCCAGGCCCGCGACGGCGCCGGCGTGGGCCATGCGGTGGTCGGCATAGGTGGACCAGGTGCCGCGCTCGCGGCCGCCGGTGCGCACGCGGAAGCCGTCCTCGTGCTCGTCGACGTCGGCGCCGATCTTGCGCAGCTCGGTGACCAGGGCCGAGACGCGGTCGGTCTCGTGGCCGCGGATGTGGGCGACGCCGCTGACCACGAAGGGGCCCTTGCTGACGCCGAAGACGGCGGCGAGCGACGGGGTCAGCTCGGCGGCGTCGGCGAGGTCGAGTTCGCACGGGAGCGCCTCGCCGGAGCCGTAGGCGGTGAGGCCGCCGCGGGTCCACTCGACGCGGGCGCCGAGCTGGACGAGGATCTCGCGGATCGCGTCGCCGGCCTGGGTGGTCTCGGTGGGCCAGCCTTCGACGGTGACGCGCCCGCCGGCGACGAGGGCGGCGCACAGGAACGGGGCGGCGTTCTGGAGGTCGGGCTCGATGACCCATTCGCGGCCCTGGAGCTCGCCGGGGGCGACGCGCCAGCGGTTCGGCTCGGAGTCGTCGACGTCGGCCCCGGCGTGGCGGAGCATCTGGACGACCATGTCGAGGTAGGGGCGGCTGGGGACGGGCCGGTCGCCGGTGTGGCGCAGGTCGAGGCCGTTCTCGAACCGGGGCGCGGCCATGAGGAGGGCGCTCACCAGCTGCGAGGTCTTGGAGGCGTCGACCTCCAGGTCGCCGCCCTTGATCCGCCCGGTGGCGTTCACGGTGAACGGGAGCGCGAGGCTCCCGCCGTCCTCGATGTCGACGCCGAGGCCGCGCAGGGCCTTGATGACGCCGTCGTTGGGGCGCTTGCGCGCGTGGGGGTCGCCGTCGAAGGCCACGGGTCCGTCGGCGAGGGCGGCGACGGGAGGGAGGAACCGCATGACGGTCCCGGCGAGGCCGCAGTCCACGGCGGTGCCGCCCCGGAACTCGCCCGGCGTGACGGTCCAGGAGGCGTCGTCGCCGGTGTCGACGCCGACGCCGATCGCGCGGAGGCCCTCGACCATGAGGAGGGTGTCGCGGGCGATGAGCGGGCGCTGGATCGTGCTGGGGCCGGTGGCGAGCGCGGCGAGGATGAGGGCGCGGGCCGTCATCGACTTCGAGCCGGGCACGCGGACGACCGCGTCGAGCTCGGCCTCCGCGTACGGGGCCTCCCAGCGGCGCTTCTCGGGGGCGGCGGTTGCGTTCACGCCCGCCAGTCTAGTGGTCCGGTGTGCGGGAACCCGGTGGTCGCCGGACCGTGGTGGCGCGGGCCGGGCGCGCCGCATTCCGCGTCGGAAATTGATGAGCCGCGGTGTCGGTGGCCGGGGTTACCGTGTGGGCATGTGCGGAAGGTACGCCAACAGCAAGTCGAGCCCCAGCATGGCGGCGCTCTTCGACGCCGAGGACCTCATCGCCGGCGCGTGGGACCCGCGGTACAACATCGCGCCCACGACGCAGGCGCCGGTGGTGCGGCGCTCGAAGTCCCGCGACGAGCGGGTGGTCGAGCTCGCGCGGTGGGGCCTGGTCCCGCCGTGGGCCTCGGACCCGGGGATCGGGGCGCGGATGTTCAACGCCCGCATCGAGACCGTCGCGAGCTCGCGGGCGTACAAGCGCCCGTTCGCGTCGCGGCGCGCGCTCGTCCCGGCCGACGGCTGGTACGAGTGGCGCAAGCTCCCCGGGGGCGGGAAGCAGCCGTACTTCTTCACCAGGCCCGGCGGGGTGGTCTTCGCGGGCCTGTGGGACACCTGGAAGGACGGCGACCTCACCCTCATCACGTTCACGGTCCTCACCTGCCCGGCGATGGGGGAGGCGATGGAGACCATCCACGACCGCATGCCCTACGTCCTCCCGCCCGAGCGGTACGCCGCCTGGCTGGGGGAGGAGGACGCGGCCGAGAGCGAGCTGCTCGCGGGCCCGCTCCTGTCGCTGCCGGGGGACCTGGAGATCCGGAAGGTCGGCCGCGGGGTCGGCCGGGCCACCAACGACGGGCCGGAACTGGTCCGCCCCGCGGACGGCGAGGCGGGTCCGTCGACACTCCCAGGATTGTGAAGTCAATCACACTGCCGCATCGGTATCTGTACCACAACTCGTCGATCTTTCGTGTACAAGCCGTCGCCGGCTGAAGGGAACACCCCGCGCATCGAGGCGAAGACGTGCGGGGGAGCTGCGGCGGCAATGGAAAATGGGAGGCAGCAATGCGGCGAATCCGCCCCGAGGAAGTAGCCCGCGCCCGGAAGGACCCCCGGCTGCTCGACGCCGCCGAGTACCGCAGCGAGTCGCTCGGCGGCTCGTACCGGATGAGCGGCGACGACTGGCTGCGCAGCGGCAACTGCGCCGAGGCCGAGCCGGACGTCATGTACCCCGAGCCCCGCGAGCCCATCGACGAGGCCCTGGCGATGTGCGCGTCCTGCCCGGTGCGCACCCCCTGCCTCGTCCGGGCCCTGGAGGCCCGCGACCGCCACGGCGTCTGGGGGCCACCGCGCCCCGCGAGCGCCGCGCGATGATCGAGGTCTGGAAGGACATCAACCCCCTGGCCGTGGGCGCGTAGCGCTCACCGATTCGGATGGCCGCGACCGCCCCGCAGGGCGACCGTCGCGGCCTTTCGCCTGTCCGGGGTCGGGGGCCGCAGCCTCCCCGGACCGGCGGCGGTGTCATGTCCGCCGGCCCGGGGCAGGTACTGGGAGTTCACGCGGCGACGTGTCATCGCCGCGATCAAGACCCTTCCGGGTCCACCGGTGATAACGAGTGCCCGCACCGAAAGTTACCGATTCGATCCTTTAAGTAATAATTTCGGATGGTTTCGTGAATTTCGCACGCTTCGCGATCCGCGGCGCCGGAGGTGTGGCGGAGCAGACTCGCGGGGTTTCGCCCACGGGGAATGAACCCGACCCCCGTGCTGTTGAGCGGTACGAGTCTCCGACCTCGCTGTAAGGAGCGCATCGCTGATGACCACCACCGTCCGCGGACGTGAAGACGAGCGCCTCGCCGCGCTGCTGAGCGGTCCCGAATGGTCCCCTGCCTACGGGACCGATCCCGTCGGCGGCGTCACCGCCGCCGGTATTTCCGCCGTCCCCGCCCAGGGCCCTGCCGTAGGCTCGGCTTCTGAGGCCGACGAGAGGGAGACGGTGACCGAGGCAGGAAGCGAGACCGCCCAGGAGCGGCGCGCGCGGTTCGAGCGCGACGCGATGCCCCTGATCGACCAGCTCTACGGCGCCGCCCTGCGCATGACGCGCAACCCGGCCGACGCCGAGGACCTGGTCCAGGAGACCTTCCTGAAGGCGTACTCGAAGTTCCACCAGTTCCGCGAGGGCACCAACCTCAAGGCGTGGCTGTACCGGATCCTCACGAACACGTACATCAACTCCTACCGCAAGAAGAAGCGCCAGCCGCTGACCTCGCCGACCGACGAGATCACCGACTGGCAGCTCGCGGACGCCGAGTCCCACTCGGCCACGGGGCTGCGCTCGGCCGAGACCGAGGCCCTCGACCACCTCCCCGACTCCGACGTCAAGGACGCCCTCCAGCGCCTGGGCGAGGACTTCCGCCTGACGGTGTACCTCGCCGACGTCGAGGGGTTCTCCTACAAGGAGATCGCCGACATCATGGGCACGCCGATCGGCACCGTCATGTCCCGCCTGCACCGGGGCCGGCGGCAGCTGCGGCAGCTGCTGAGCTCGTACGCCGCCGACCGCGGCCTTTCGCCCGCACAGGAGGGGCAGTCGTGACCAGCGAACCGGACAAGCCCAGGCTCGACTGTCGCGAGGTGCTGGAAGAGGTCTACCTCTACCTCGACGAGGAGTGCTCCGACGTGCGCCGCGGCGTCATCAAGGACCACCTCGAGGACTGCTCGCCCTGCCTCTCGGAGTACGGCATCGAGCAGGAGGTGCGCGCCATCGTGCACCGCTGCTGCTCGAAGGAGGTCGCACCCGACGACGTCAAGGAGCGCCTCCGCCAGAAGCTCAGCGCGATCGAGCAGGTCAGCGAGCTGTTCAGCGAGGTCGCCGAGCGCGACCGCTGACCGCGCCCGGGCGTCCCCCGTTCACGAGGCGGCGTTCGCCTCGATCATGCCGATCGAGATCTGGAGCGACGCCTCGCGGATCTCGTCCTCGGAGTCGTCGACCCGCGGGTACGTGATCCAGTTGCTGTAGAGGGTCGTGATCGCGTCCCACGAGCGCATGCGCTGGATCAGGGGCGCGTCCGATTCCACGAGCAGCGCGTGCAGGCGCCGCTGCCGCAGCCGGAACACCGACATGCGGTCCAGGCGCGTGAGCGCGGCCTGGTTGTTCTGCATGAACTTCAGCACCGGCACGTGCGCGCGGATGACCTCCGCGTAGCGGCGCAGCAGTTCGATGCGGGTGTCGAGTTCCCTCGGCTGCGTGTCTCCCCAGTCGCAGATGGCGTCCAGGTCGTTCGCGTAGGACTCGAAGAAGCTCGCCGCGATGTCTTCCTTCGTCTTGAAGTGGTAGTACAGCGCGGCCTTGGTGACGCCGAGGTGCTCGGCGATCTCCCTGAGAGAGGTGTGCTCGTAGCCGTGCTCGCTGAAGAGCGCGATCGCGGTCTGCTGGATCCGCTCGCGGGTGCTCGGCTGTTGTTGCTCGCGCGCTTCGCGCGGCGCTTCGGTCATGTGGGCGAGTCTCGTTCTTGTCCTCGGGCCAGTGCCATCGCGGGGCAGTCGCGGCCACGGCCGCCTGCCCCGCCAAGCGCTAGCTGTTCGGCCGCTTCCCGTGGTTCGCGGCCTTCTTCTTACGCGACTTGCGCTTGCGAGCTGCTTTCGCCATGGCTTCCTCCTCGGTGGTCGGGAATTCGGTGGTCCAACCTTACCGGTACCTGCGCGACCGTCCGGAGGGCGTTGACGACGGGGTGAAATCGGCGGAGGGTTGAGGGGGCGCGGCGGGGCGCCCGCCCGGTCCGCGGGAAGCCCCGGCGGCGGTGGACGGCCCTGGCGGGCGTCGACTAGGCTTCATTATGAAGGTTTATTTAATATTTCACTGCGGTATCCGTCTGACAAGGAGCGTCCCGTGAACCAGCCCCAGGCCGGCGTCCCCGACACCACCGGCGCCGACGAGCGCCCCGGCATCGGCATGGCCGCCGACATCGCCGAGCAGCCCGGCGTCTACGCCGACGTGCTCGACCACGGCACCCCCGAGATCGCCCGGATCGCCGCGCTCATCGCCGAGCGCCGCCCGCGCTCCATCGTGTTCACCGCCCGCGGCACCTCCGACCACGCCGCCCTCTACGCCGCGTACCTCACCGAGATCCGCCTCGGCCTCCCCGCGAGCCTCGCCAGCCCCTCCGTCGTCACCGTCTTCGACGCCCGACCCGACTGGTCCGACAGCCTGGTCATCGCCGTCTCCCAGTCCGGCGGCTCGCCCGACCTCGCCCAGGTCGTCGCCGCCGCCCGCGCCGGCGGCGCCCTCACCCTCGCCGTCACCAACAACCCCGCCTCGCGCCTCGCCACCGAGGCCGAACTCCACCTCGACGTGCGCGCCGGCCACGAGCGCGCCGTCGCCGCCACCAAGACCTACACCGCCGAACTCCTCACCCTCCTGCTCCTCATCGAGGGCATCCGCACCGGCACCGGCCGCCTCGAGGCCGCCGAGGCCGCCGCCCTCGACAAGCTCCCCGAACTCGCCCAGAGCGTCCTCGACGACCCCGGCGCCGCCGAACTCGCCGGCCGCTACCGCTTCGCCTCCCGCTTCGTCACCACCGGCCGCGGCTACGCCTACCCCACCGCCCGCGAGACCGCCCTCAAGCTCATGGAGACCTCCTACCTCCCCTCGCTCGCCTTCTCCGGCGCCGACCTCCTCCACGGCCCCCTCGCCATGGCCGACCCCGGCGTCCCCGTCCTCGCCGTCGTCGGCTCCGGCCCCGGCGGCCACGCCATGTGGAACGTCCTCACCCGGCTCGAGAAGCAGCGCGCCGACGTCGTCATCGTCGGCGCCGCCGACGTCCCCGGCCAGACCGCCCGCCTCGCCACCCCCGCGGTCGACGAGCGCATCGCCGCACTGCTGGACATCCTTCCGCTGCAACGGGTCGCACTCCATCTCGCCATCGAGCGCGGCGAGAACCCCGACGCCCCAAGAGGTCTCAAGAAGGTCACCGAGACGGTGTGATCGCAGGTCCGCGGCGTCGCGGAGGCTGGTGTTCACCTTCGGTTCACCGAAGCGTTCACCCGCCTCCGTACACTCAGCGTCATGCAGGCCCCACCTGCCGCGCAGACCGGCATCACTGAGATCGTCTGGCATGACAGGCGGTACCGGGCCCGTGCGGTCGCCGGCGGCGCCGCATTCGAGATCTATTCGGACACTTCGGAACCCGGCTTCCAACCGAGCGGGTCGACCTTCCACCGGTTCGTCCACGCCTCCGAAGCCACCAGCTCCGGCGGCGAGATGCTCCTCGCCGGCGTCGCCCCCCTCGCGATCCCGGTCATGCCCGGGATCAACGCGTCCACAGTGCACCAGTACAGCCAGAACCCCCGCATCGGCCCCGCCGAGCGCGCCCTCGTCTCCGCCACCCGTGCCACCGCCTTCATCACCCCCGGCACCCGCATGGTCAAACCCCTCAGCCGCCACCAGGTCTCGCGCCAGCTCACCGCCGCGCCCCTCGTCAGCGGCCTCTGCTTCCGCGAGTCCGACGTCGCCCACCTGCGCTTCCCGAGCGACCGCGTCGTCCTCTCCGGCGACCCCGACGACGTGCGCGACCTCGCCTTCGCCCTGCGCTGGCGGGCCATCGGACCCGACGACTACACCAGCACCGAGCTCGTGCACTTCCCCGGCCTGGTCGGCATCCCCGGCCGCGAACGCCGCGGCTCGATGGTGCTCGGCACCGGGTTCCTCCCCAGCGGCACCCACCTCATCGCCGAGTTCGCCACCGCCGGCCTCGCCGACCTGCCGCTCACCGCACGCGCCGAGATCCTCGCGTACACGCCCGACGGCGCCGAGATCGCGCTGTTCCAGTACCAGCCGCAGACGAACGTGTGGACCCGCGTCGCCGGCGCCCGCCACCGCGACCTCGTCAACCGCATCCCCGGCCTCGAGACCGGCCGCACCCTCTTCCGCGTCGACCCTTCCGTGCACGCCGGACTCACCGGCGAGCACGAGGGCGAGCGCGTCCCCATCACCGCCGACCCCGGCCACGGCTTCCATGCCTACGAGCGCGGCGCGGCCACCCGCAACCCGATCGTCGGCCCGCGCCGCTTCCACACCCGCGCGCGCTGGCGCGACACCGAGGTGATCGCGCTGGGCCGCAACGAGGACTGGGTCCGCCTGCGCCTGAGCCAGCCCGACATCGAGGCGATCATGGCCGCCGACGCCACCTGCGTCGAACGCGGCGTCTACGAATGCTGGGCGCCCCTCGCCGAGCTCGTGAACCCCCGCACTGTCAACCTCGACTACCCCGTGCCCCCGCCGCCCCCGATCCCCTAGCCCGGCAACGGCCTCGGAGGCCCTCCCCCCCCCGCCCCCACCCCTCCCACCCATCGATTTCGGACGCGGTGCACCGCGTTGTCGGCGTGTTGCGCTCAGAGCGCCCGGGTTCGGCCCGGCTGGGTGCCGGGGGTCGGTGAGGCGCGGGGCCCGTGTTCGGGCGGAGCTCGGATTCGGTTCAGTGCGGGGCCTCCTTCCGCGGTGGGCGTCTGTCACGGTGCTGCTTCACCAGTGCGGTTCAGTCGGGCGGTGCGTCTGTGATTGAGGCCGCCTGCCTCGTTCGGATCAGGGCTGCGAGCCTCTCGCGAGGCGCCAGCGGTTGTCTATGCGGTCGACCCAGCGCATCCGCTGGAGGCGCTCGAGGGTCTCGGCCGCGACCTCGGTGGGGAGGCCGGCGACCGCCGCGAGGCGGGCCGTCTCCACTACGTAGCCGCGGGGGAGGGACTCGACGAGGCGGGCCTCGATCTCGGTGAGGCGGTCGATCGGGCGGCGCTGGGCCGGAGGCGGTGTCGCGAGGGGGCCGCCGATGCCGGTCAGGTCCTCGACCACCTCCTCGGCGCTGGTCACCAGGCGCGCCTCCCAGGGCTCCCTCGCCAACCGGTGCACGCCGATCGACTGCGACGAGGTCACCGGCCCCGGCGTGAACATCAGGACCCGGCCCAGCTCGGCCGCGTAGCGGGCCGTGTTCCGCGCCCCCGAGCGGTCGGCCGCCTCGACGACCACCGTGCCCGCCGTGAGCGCCGCGATCACCCGGTTCCGGGTCAGGAAGCGGTGCTTCATCGCCGAGGAGCCCGGCGGCCACTCGCTGAGGAGCATCCCCTGCTCGGCGATCAGGTTGAACATCGAGTGGTTCGCCTTGGGATACGGCAGCTCCACACCGCAGGCCAGCACCGCGACCGTCGCGCCGCCCCGCGCGAGCGAGCCGAGATGGGCCGCGCGGTCGATGCCGAGCGCGCCGCCCGACACGATGGTCCAGCCCGCGGCGGTCAGGTCGGCCGCGAGGTCGTCGGCCAGGTGCTGGCCGTACTCGCTGGCGGCCCGCGAGCCGACGATCGAGACCGAGGTGGCGCACAGCTCCGCGAGGTCGTGCCGCCCTCTGACCCACAGGCACCGGGGCGGTCGCACGTGCGGTTCGTCGGCGTCGCACACCAGGTGGAGGTCGTTGAGCTGCCCCGGCCAGTCGGGGTCCCCTGGGGCGAGGACCCGCGCGCCGCAGGCCTCGGTCACCGCGGCGATCTGCTCCGCCCGGTCCGCCGGGTCGGGCGTGCACGAGACCGCGGCGCCGGTCAAGCGGCGCAGGCGGTCAGGCACGTCGCCCTCCCAGATCCGCTTGACCGCCTCGATCGGCTCGGCCTCGTCCAGGAGGTCGTCGAGCTCGGCGTCACCCGGCTCCACCAGTTCGGACAGCAGCATCAGCGCTCGTCGCGCGTCGTTCGGCAGGTTGGTCACCGGTCCTCCGTTCCAGTTCGCCGACCGCGGTCCGCGGTCGGGTAGTGCCTCTGCTTCCGGGCCGCCCCGGAAGCGCCTCGCCGGTCCCGGCGGTCGGGTCCGGGCGGTCGGGTCCCGGCCATGTGCGGCGGTCCGCGCCGCCGGTCAAGACGCGCCGCTCGCGCGACCGCCTCGCAGGCCTCGCCGACGGCCGGGCCGGTCCTCACGCCGCGGTTCATCTGAGCGGGTAGCCGAGTCGCAGGCCGCCGGCCTCGGCCACGTCGTCGGCGGTGGGGCTGCCGTGCTCGCGGAGGTCCGCGATCGTCCACGCCAGCTTGAGGACCCGGTCGTAGCCGCGGGCCGTGATGCGCTCCTTCAGCAGCAGGTCGTCGACGGGTTTGCGCACCGGCGGCGGCAGCCGCCACCGGGCCGAGCGCAAGGCCGGCCCCGGCACCTCGCTGTTCACGCCCCACGACTCGCCCGACTCCGACCAGCGGGACACCGCCGCCTCCCGCGCCCGCAGGACCCGCTTCGCCACCGACCCCGACGGCTCGGCCTCGGAGAGGTCGGTCAGGATCGCCGAGGGCGGCACCGGCGGCAGGTGGACCCGCAGGTCGATCCGGTCCATGAGCGGCCGCGAGATGCGGGTGAGGTAGCCCCGGCGCTTCAGCGGCGGGCAGGTGCAGTCCGCGGGCCGGTTCGGCGCGCACGGGCACGGGTTCGCGGCCAGGACCAGCGTCACCTTGGCGGGGTAGCTGATCGAGGTGTTCGCCCGGCGGATGCGGACCTCGCCGCACTCCAGCGGCTGGCGCAGCGAGTCCAGGACCGACCGCGGCCACTCCGGGGCCTCGTCGATGAACAGCACGCCCCGGTGCGCGAGCGCCAGCGACCCCGGGCCCACGCTGCCGTTGCCGCCGCCCACGAGCGCCTGCATCGTGATCGAGTGGTGCGGCGCCTCGAACGGCGCGTGGTGCAGGAGCGCGGCCGCGCCCCCGGTGAGCCTGCCGCGCAGCGAGTGCAGCGAGGTCACCTCGACCGCCTCCGCGTCCGAGAGCGGCGGCAGGATCGACGGGAGGCGCTCGGCGAGCATCGTCTTGCCCGCGCCCGGCGGGCCGATCATCAGCATGTGGTGGCCTCCCGCCGCCGCGATCTCCAAGGCGCGCCTGGCGAGCGGCTGCCCGCGGACGTCGGCGAGGTCCGGGAGGCGCGGCGGTTCGCCCGCGGGCGGGCGGGGGACCGGGTCGAGCGGCGTCTGGCCGAAGACCCAGGCGACGAGCGTGGCGAGGTCGCGCGGGGCGAGGATCGTCAGGTCCGCGACCATCGCGGCCTCGGCCGCGTTCTCGGGGGCGACGATCGCGGTGCGCAGGCCGCTCCGGCGGGCCTCCATGAGCGCCGGGAGTGTGCCCGGGACCGCGCGCAGGCTCCCGTCGAGGCCCAGCTCCGCCAGCAGCACCGCGTCGGCGAGGCGCTCTGTCGGCAGCAGGTCGTCGGCGCACATGATCGTGACCGCGAGCGCGAGGTCCGCCGCCGAGCCGGTCGTCGGGACCGACGCTGGCGCGAAGTTGACCGAGATCGACTTGTCGGGGAAGCGGAGCGCGGAGTTCGCCATCGCCGAGCGGACCCGGGTCTGGGCCTGGTTGACGACGTTGTCGGGCAGGCCCGACATGCGGACGGTGTCGGCGCCCTTGGAGGAGGACTTGAAGACCGACGCCTCCACGGTGACCGCGACGGCCGAGGCCCCGACCATGCAGACGGTGTTGGTGCGTGCGTAACCCACGGCGTGCTCCTCGGCGATGCTCGAGTGCCAGATGCGCGGTGCCGGCGACTGTCAGGGCCAGCCGGTCCACGCGCCACGGCTGGTCGGGGCGGCAGTGCTCGCGCAGCCAGGCGCGGGCGAGGCGTTCGACGCGGTGGACCTTCTCGCCGTCTACGGCCCCGAGCGGGCCGCCGAACCGGTCGGAGCGGCGGGTCTTCACCTCGCAGACCACGACGGTGTCGGCGCTGCGGGCCACGAGGTCGAGCTCGCCGGTGCGGTGGCGCCAGTTGCGGTCCAGGATCTGCATCCGATGCCGCTGGAGGTGCGCCGCGGCGAGGCGCTCGCCGAGGCGGCCCAGCTGGTGCGGGGTGAGCCGGCGGAGATCGGTTCCGGCGGGTGCGGGCGGTGCCGATCCGAGTGTTCGCGAGAGGTTCATGACGCGCCGCCCGAGCACTGCGGTGCGGCCGAGCGGAGCGGTGAGGCGGAGAGCAGCGGTGCGGCCGCCGCGCGGCCGGGGCGGGGGAGGAGCCGGACCTTCCCGGATCCGAAGAGCAGCATCGGGTCGAGGTAGAGCGGACCGCGCTTGAGGCCGAGGTGGAGGCAGACCGCGCCCGGGCAGGAGGCGTGGCCCGCCTGCAGGGTGCCGACCGGTTGGCCCGCCGTGACGGTCTCGCCTGCATCGACCATCGGCGCGACCGGTTCGTAGGTGGTGCGGAGGCCGTTCGGGTGGGCGATGCTCACCACACCGCGGCCGGCGAGGTCGCCGGCGAACATGACCGTGCCGGCGCCGACGGCCGTCACGGTCTGGGCGTCAGCGGCGCCGAGGTCGACCCCGCGGTGGCCGGGCAGCCACGGGAGGGGCGGCGGGTCGAAGGCGGTGCGCAGGTCGAGCGCGCCGGTCGGAGGCCGCCACGGTCCGGCGGCCGCGTGGCCCCGGTCCTGCGCGGAGGCGGGGGCGGCGCGGGCGAGTGCGGTGGCGGTGAGGATCACGGTAATGACGAGGCCGAGGGTCGTCGCCCTGCGTAGCTGATGCATGACTCAAGGTTGGATCAGGCGGCCGGTATCGCCCAGAAAAATCTTTTCAGCCTGTGGATAACCTTGTGAGCGGCTTTCCGCCTGCGGTGGCGCCGTGCGGGGTTTCCGCGGTGGCGCCCGTTCGCGGGGCCGGGCGGCGCATCGCCTCGGTCACTGCGGTCCACCGCCTCGACGGCGGTCGCGCGGGTCCAAGTACACTGATCAAAGCGGTACGGCACCACTGTGCGCCGGACCGACTTCGCGCACTCGTCGCGGCCAGACCTCCATTGCCGGCTCGGTGTCCGAGCCCTGCGGTGGGTGCGGTCCGGCCCTCGCGATCTCCCAGGTCCGGGTCCTTCCCGGTTGCGGATCGCCGGAGACGGGTGCCAGGCGCGGGACGCCCGGACTTCGGGCGCCTCCCGCGAACGAACCAGGGAACGAAAGGAACACAACCGTGTCGGTTGTCACCATGCGCCAGCTCCTCGAGAGCGGTGTGCACTTCGGTCACCAGACCCGTCGCTGGAACCCGAAGATGAAGCGGTTCATTCTCACCGACCGCAACGGCATCTACGTCATCGACCTGCGCCAGACGGTCGACTACGCGGCCAAGGCCCACGACTTCGTCAAGAACGTCGTCGCCGAGGGCGGCGCCGTCCTGTTCGTCGGCACCAAGAAGCAGGCCCAGGAGGCCGTCGCCGAGCAGGCCCAGCGCGTCGGGATGCCCTTCGTGAACCACCGCTGGCTCGGCGGCATGCTCACGAACTTCCAGACCATCCAGAAGCGCCTCATGCGCCTCAAGGAACTCGAGATCATCGAGGCCAACGGTGCGGCCAACCGCACCAAGAAGGAAATGCTCCAGCTCATGCGCGAGAAGGACAAGCTCGAGCGCACGCTCGGCGGCCTCCGCGACATGGAGAAGACCCCGGCCGCGATCTGGATCGTGGACACCAAGAAGGAGCACATCGCCGTCGACGAGGCCCGCAAGCTCGGCATCCCCGTCGTCGCGATCCTCGACACCAACTGCGACCCCGACGAGGTCGACTTCCCGATCCCCGGCAACGACGACGCGATCCGCTCCGTCGCCCTGCTGACCAAGGTCATCGCCGACGGCGCGGCCGAGGGCCTCCTGGCCCGCTCCGGCGGCCAGGGCGGCGAGAAGGCCGAGGGCGAGCCGCTCGCCGAGTGGGAGAAGGAGCTCCTCGTCGAGGACAAGCCCGCCGAGGCGCCGGCCGCAGAGGCCCCCGCGGCCGAGGCCCCCGCCGCCGAGGCGACCGAGCAGACCTCCGCCGAGTAATCGGACCTCACGAGAAGTAAGAAGGGGAGCAATGGCCAACTTCACGATGGCTGACGTCAAGAAGCTCCGGGAAGCCACGGGCTCCGGGATGATGGACGTCAAGAAGGCCCTCGAAGCGGCTGACGGCGACTACGACACCGCCCTCGAGGCGCTGCGCATCAAGGGCGCCAAGGACGTGGGCAAGCGCGCCGAGCGCACCACCGCCCAGGGCCTGGTCGCCCAGTCCGGGAACACCATCCTCGAGCTGCTGTGCGAGACCGACTTCGTCGCCAAGAACGGCGCGTTCATCGAGCTCGCGCAGACCCTGGTGGAGCGCGCCGACGAGGTCCGCCCCGTCGACGGCCCGGCCTTCGAGCAGTCCGAGCTCGACGGCAAGACCATCGCCGAGGTCATCTCCGAGGAGTCGGTCAAGCTGGGCGAGAAGCTCGCCCTGGGCCGCGTCGGCTCGCTGGAGGGCGAGGTCTCGGTGTACATGCACCGCAAGGCCGCCGACCTCCCGCCGGCCGTCGGCATCCTCGTCTCGTACACCGGTGACGCCGAGGCCGCCCGCCAGGCCGGCATGCAGGCCGCCGCGATGCGTCCGAAGTACCTCAGCAACGACGAGGTCCCGGCCGACATCATCGAGACCGAGAAGCGCGTCGCACTCGAGACCGCCAAGGAAGAGGGCAAGCCCGAGCGCGCCTGGGACAAGATCGTCGAAGGCAAGGTCGGGGCCTACTTCCGCGACTTCGTCCTCCTCGACCAGACCTCGGTCCTCGACAACAAGAAGACCGTGCGCCAGGTGCTCGCCGAGTCCGGCACCGAGGTCACGGGCTTCATCCGCTTCGAAGTCGGCCAGGAGTAGCGAGCGGTCCGCGGACGCGGACTACACTGGCTCCAGCCGTAAGCACGGGAAGGGGCGGCGGCGCAGGCCGCCGCCTCGTTCCATGTCCGGCGACCGGAGCCCGAGGCGGCAGACCGCGCAACGGGGCCGGGCCCGCCGAGGGAAAGTCAGAGCAGGGAGTGCCATGAGTCAAGCCACGTTCCGCCGGGTCGTGCTGAAGCTGTCCGGCGAGTCCTTCGGGGGCGGTTCCGTCGGCGTCGACCCCGACGTCGTCCAAGGCGTCGCCAGGCAGATCGCCGCGGGCGTCGCCGAGGGCGTCCAGGTGGCCGTGGTCGTCGGCGGCGGCAACTTCTTCCGGGGCGCCGAACTCCAGCGCCGCGGCATGGAGCGCGCCCGCGCCGACTACATGGGCATGCTCGGCACCGTCATGAACTGCCTCGCCCTCCAGGACTTCCTGGAGAAGGAGGGCGTCGACACGCGCGTCCAGACCGCGATCGCCATGGCGCAGGTCGCCGAGGCGTACCTGCCGCTGCGCGCCATCCGCCACCTGGAGAAGGGCCGCGTCGTCATCTTCGGCGCCGGCGCCGGCATGCCGTACTTCTCCACCGACACCGTCGCCGCCCAGCGCGCCCTCGAGATCGGCGCGCAGGAGGTCCTCGTCTCCAAGAACGGCGTCGACGCGGTCTACACCGCCGACCCCAAGACCGACCCCGACGCGCAGCGCCTCGACGACATCACCTTCGACGAGGCCCTCAAGCGCGAGCTCATGGTCGTGGACCAGGCCGCCTTCAGCCTCTGCAAGGACAACGCCCTGCCGATGCGCGTCTTCGGCGCCGACGACGAGGGGAACCTGCGCCGCGCCGTCATCGGCGAGCAGATCGGGACCCTCATCCACGCCGCCGAGGACTGACCCGGCGGGACGGACCCCGACGATGGGGACGTCCGCGCCACCGAGGACCGACGGCGGGACGGTACGGTCAGAAGTGCTGTCAGGCCGCGAGAGAATGTGAGATTGCCGTGATTGACGACACCCTCCTCGAAGCCGAGGAGAAGATGGAGCGCGCCATCGAGCACGCCAAGGAGGAGTTCGCCGCGGTCCGCACCGGCCGCGCCTCCTCCGCCATGTTCAACCGGATCACCGTCGAGTACTACGGCGCCCCCACCCCGATCCCGCAGGTGGCGTCCATCGCGATCCCCGAGCCCCGCATGGTGATCGTCAAGCCCTTCGACGCCTCCCAGATGAAGGACATCGAAGACGCGATCCGCAACTCGAACCTCGGCGTGAACCCGTCGAACGAGGGCACCCAGCTGCGCCTGAACCTCCCCGCGATGACCGAGGAGCGCCGCCGCGAGATGATCAAGGTCGTCCGCACCAAGGGCGAGGACGCCAAGATCGCCATCCGCAACGTCCGCCGCAAGGCCAAGGACGAGATCGGCAAGTTCGTCAAGGACGGCGAGGTCTCCGAGGACGAGGGCCGCTCCGGCGAGAAGGAGCTCGACGACCTCACCGGCCGCTTCACCGGCCAGGTGGACGACCTCGTCAGCGCCAAAGAGTCCGAGCTGCTCGAGATCTGATGAGCACGATTCCCGACGGTGCGCCCGGCCGACGCCCCCACCCGTCGCCGGACGGGCCCGGGCACGGGCCCGACACCGCCGAGGCCGAGGCTGAAGGCCGCACCAGGCCCAAGGCCGGCCGCAACCTCCCGGTCGCGATCGGCGTCGGCCTGGGCATCTCCGCGATCGTCATCGCCTCGGTCGTGGTCCAGCCGCTGGCGTTCCTCGTCCTCGCCGTGGTCGCCGTCGCCGTCGCCTGCTGGGAGACCGGCAACGCGATGTGCAAGGGCGGCAAGAACGTCCCGGTGATCCCGCTCGCGGCCGCCGGGGTCCTCATCGTGGTCCTCGCCTGGTTCGGCGGGGCCACCGGCCTCCTCCTCGGCACCGCCGTCTCCGTCGCCGCGCTGTACGTGTGGCGGCTCTCCGACGGCGCCACCGGCTACCGCACCGACATCTCCGCGGCGACGCTCGTGCTCATCCAGGTCCCGTTCCTGGCCGGGTTCGTGATGCTGCTCGCCACCTCCGACGCCGGCGAGGCCCGCCTCATCGACGGCGCCGCCGCGCAGGTCCTCATCTACCTGTTCGCCGTCGTCATGTCCGACACCGGGGGCTACGCCGCCGGCGTCCTGTTCGGCCGCCACCAGATGACGCCGCGCATCAGCCCCAAGAAGTCCTGGGAGGGCCTGGCCGGCTCCGTCGTGGCCGCGGCCCTCGGCGCCTCGATCACCCTCTGGGCGTTCTTCGGCGTGTCCTTCCCGCTGGGCGTGGCGTTCGGCGTGTGCGTGGCCCTGGCCGCTACGTTGGGGGACCTGTCCGTCTCGCTGCTGAAGCGGGACCTCGGCATCAAGGACATGAGCAATCTCATCCCCGGTCACGGCGGCGTGATGGACCGGCTCGACTCGATCCTCATGGTGGCCCCGGTGGCCTATGTGTGGTTCCGGTACCTGCTCGGGTGATGTGTCCTGATTGGTGTATCCGTTGAAGGAGGGCCCGGGGTGAATTCGACGATCCGGGGTTGGCGGGCCGCGGGCCTGTCATGCGAGACTAGGTCGTGACATGTCTGTAGCACTCACGTTGACCGAACCGCGCCCTCGCAAGGCCGCGCCACGGCACCTCGCCGACCTCGACCTGGCCGGGTGCCAGTCCGTCCTCTCCGAGATCGGGCAGCCCGCCTTCCGCGCCAAGCAGCTGCGACAGCAGTACTTCGGCCGCCACGTCGGCGACGCGTCCCAGATGACCGACCTCCCCGCCGCCGCGCGCGAGGCCATCGGCGAGGCGCTGCTCCCGCGGCTCCTCCAGCCGATCCGCGTCGACTCGTGCGACGACGGGCGGACCGTGAAGGCCGTGTGGCGCCTGTACGACGGCGCGCTGGTCGAGTCGGTCATCATGGCCTACCCCGACCGGGTGACCGCCTGCGTGTCGTCGCAGGCCGGGTGCGGCATGGCCTGCCCGTTCTGCGCCACCGGCCAGGGCGGCCTCGACCGCAACCTCACGACCGCCGAGATCGTCGACCAGGTGGTCAACGCCGCGCGGCTCGCCGAGGAGCGCGGCCTCGGGCGCCTGTCGAACATCGTGTTCATGGGCATGGGCGAGCCGCTCGCGAACTGGGCCCGGCTCAAGTCCGCGCTGCACCTCATCACCAAGCCCGTGCCCGACGGCATCGGGATCTCGGCCCGGAACGTCACCGTCTCCACGGTCGGCCTGGTCCCCACCATCAAGAAGCTCGCGGAGGAGGGCCTGCCGGTGCGGCTGGCCGTCTCCCTCCACGCGCCCGACGACGAGCTGCGCGACGAGCTCGTCCCCATCAACACCCGCTGGAAGGTCGCCGAGGTCCTCGACGCGGCCTGGGAGTACGCTCGGGTGACGAAACGTCGCGTCTCGATCGAGTACGCGATGATCAGGGACGTGAACGACCAGCCGTGGCGGGCCGACCTGCTCGGAAAGCTCTTGAAGGGCAAGCTGGTCCACGTCAACCTGATTCCCTTGAACCCCACGCCGGGGAGCCGGTGGGACGCGAGTCCCAAGCCGGTTGAGGCGGAGTTCGTGCGGCGCCTCCGCGATGCGGGCGTGTCCACGACGGTGCGCGATACGCGCGGCCAAGAGATCGACGGCGCTTGCGGGCAGCTGGCCGCTTCGGTCCGGGAGGCCGGTACGCCCGGCCGCGCCGGTGCGAAGCCCGGCGCCTCCGGCGCCGCGGAGTAGGCGGAAAGGGTGGCTTGGTAGTGGCGAGTCATGGTGACCGGTTCCGGCGCCGGGCGTTGAGCCGGGGCTACAAGGTCGACGAGGTCGACGCGTTCCTGGACCGCGTCGAGGCGACGCTCGCCGGCGAGCCGGTGGGCAGCCCCGTCTCGGCGGACGAGGTCGACGACGTCGTCTTCAGGGTGCGCTTCGGCGGCTACGACGAGTGGCAGGTCGACGTCTACCTCGACCGGGTCGCGCGTCAGCTCGCCGAACTGGAGGAGCGCGGCGTTCTCGGCACCGCCCCCGCTCCCGACTACGGCAAGCCCGAGTCCGCCTCGGCCCCGCACGGCGGCCGCGGCTTCGACGAGCCGCCGATGCAGCAGGGGCCCGGCTCCCGCCGCGCCCCCGAGGTGCAGGCGACCCAGGTCATCCCCGCGCAGGAGATGATGGCCGCCCGCGAGATGGCGCCCCCGCCGCCGGCCCCCGAGCCGGTCGGCCGCGGCCGCGGACCCGCCCCCCGGGCGGCCGCGCCGCAGGACAACGAGGGCTTCGGCGACCTCCGCGGCGACGACGACGAGGGCTTCGGCTTCCTCGCCGGCCCGCCCGGCGACGACTACGACGACCCGTTCGCCAAGCGCGGCGGCGGTGGCGGCCAGGACTTCGGCGGCCCCCGCGGCGGCCAGCAGGACTTCGGCCGCGGCGGCCCCCGCGATGACTTCGGGCCCCGTGACGACTTCGGCGGGCGCGACGACTTCGGTCCGCCCCAGGACCAGTTCGGCGGCCCCCCGCAGGACCAGTTCGGCCCCCGCGACGACTTCGGCCCCGGCCAGGGCGACTTCGGGCGCGACGAGTTCGCCCCGCAGCGCGGCGCGAACGGCGCCAACGGCTACGGCCCGCGCGGCGGCGCCCCCGACCCCGGCGTCTACGGCGGCCAGCGCGGACCCGAGCCGGTGCGCGGCGACTTCGGGCCGCCCCCGCAGGCGGGACCCCGCGCCGGAGGGCCCATGCACGACGGGCCGCAGGCCGGCCCCGTGCCGCACGGCGCCACCGAGCAGCTCCCGCTCCAGTCCGACCCGCGCCGCGGCGGCTTCGGCCCCGCCGACCAGCCGGGCGTCTACGGCCAGGGCCCGCGCCGCGGCGCCCCCGAGCCGCCGCCGGCCCCCGGGTTCGGCGCGGCCTACGACGACGAGTTCGGCGACACCGGCAGCCGCCGCGCGGCGCCGCACCAGTCACCGATGCAGCAGAGCCCGATGGGGCAGCCGCCGCACCAGACCGGCTCGATCCCGCGGGCCGACCGCTACGGCCAGCCCGAGCCCGAGCCGATGCCGCCCGCGGCGCCGACCCAGGCGATCCCGCAGCACCTCGTCTCCGGCATGGGCCAGGGCCCGATGGGCCGTCCCGAGCCGCAGCAGCCGGAGCCCTACGGGGCCCAGCGCGGGCGCGACTACGGCACGCAGGGCGGCTTCGGCGGCCCGCCGCAGCAGGAGGACACCGGGTACGGCCGCCGCGGCGGCGTCCCGAGCCCGCCCATGCAGGGCGGGTTCGACCGCGGCCCGCACGAGCCGACCGGCGGTTTCGGCGGCCACGGCGGCGGACCGCAGCACGAGCCCACGGGCGGCTTCGGCGCGCCCGCGGGACCGCCTCCCGGGCAGGACCCGACCGGCGGTTTCGGCGGCCACGGCGGACCGCCCGCCCCCGGGCCGCGCGGTGCGGCGACGCCGCCGGACTTCGGCCGCCGCAACCCGTACGAGGGCCGCGGCGCGTTCGAGGCCCCCGGGCGGCACGGCCGCGAGGAGATGACCACGGAGATGCGGGCGTCGGACTCCCCGTTCACGCCCGACGACGTGCAGCGCCTCGAGCAGCTGCGCCGCGCCTTCCAGCCGCGCCGCTTCGGCTCCGGGTACGACCCGAGCCAGGTGGACCAGATGTTCGACGCCGTCTCGGCAGCGATGACCGGGCGCAACCCGGTGCCGCTGTCGGACCGCGAGCTCGACACGAGCCAGTTCTCGCTCGTGCAGGGCGGCTACTTCGAGGCCGAAGTGGACTCCGCGCTCCGCGAGGTGCGCGAGATGTTCGCGCGCCGCGGCATGATGCACTGAGACGACGCGAGAGGGGCGGGACCGCATCGCGGTCCCGCCCCTCTTTCGATGCTCGGGCTAGCGCAGGCCGGCCTTGACCATCCAGGCGTCGGTGACGATGACGGCCAGGAGAACCGCGACGGTGATGAGGATGAACGCGTCCTCGACCCATCCCTGGTGGTTGCCGAACAGGTACGCCAGGTTGATGACGATCGCGACGGTCAGCGCCGAGTAGAGGGCCTTGCGGCTGGTGGGCTTGCGCTGATCGGGCGAGAGAATCTGCTCTTCGGCAGCCATGCTGGGTCCTCCAACCGTTCGTTTGATCCCGCACAGTCTCCCACGCCACATGGATCGGCGTCCCGGCCCCGCCCGAGCTGTGACTTGTAGAGTTGAGGCGTCGTCGTCCCCATGTCCGGAAGGGTAACCGTGCGCATCACCGGTACCGGCCACGCAAGCATGTTCATCGAGACCGCCGCGGGTTCGATCCTGTGCGACCCCTGGGTGAACCCCGCCTACTTCGCGTCGTGGTTCCCCTTCCCCGACAACTCCCGGCTCGACTGGGACGCGCTCGGGCGGGCCGACTACCTGTACGTCTCGCACCTGCACCGGGACCACTTCGACGAGGAGAACCTCACCAAGCACATCAGCAAGGACACGACCGTCCTGCTGCCGGAGTACCCGACCTCCGAACTGGAGTCGGAGCTGCGGGCCCTGGGCTTCCACAAGTTCATCAAGACCGTGTCCGAGGAGATCGTGGAGCTCCCCGGCGGCGTCAAGGTCATGATCCAGGCGCTCACGAGCCCCACGGACGGCCCGATCGGCGACTCCTCCCTGTGGGTCGAGGACGCCGACGGCACGCGGATGCTCAACCAGAACGACGCCCGGCCGACCGACATGAGCGTGTTCCTGCAGCACGGGAAGATCCACGCGCACCTGCTCCAGTTCTCGGGCGCGATCTGGTTCCCGATGGTGTACGAGCTGCCCGACAACGCCAAGCGCGCCTTCGGGAAGCAGAAGCGCGAGCGCGGGTTCGACCGCTCGCTGCGGTACATCGACGACGTCGCGGGCGACTGGGTCTTCCCGATCGCCGGCCCGCCGTGCTTCCTGGACGACGCGCTGTACCAGTTCAACGACGTGTTCGAGGACGAGGGGAACATCTTCCCCGACCAGATGACGTACGTCGAGTGGCTGGAGCGGCAGGGGCACGACAAGAACATCATCCTGCTGCCCGGCTCGGTCGCCGAGGTCTTCGCCGACGGCTCGGGCTCGGTGGAGCACCCGGTGGACGACATCCGAGAGTGGTTCAAGAACAAGAAGCAGCACCTCGACGAGTTCAAGGAGCGCATGCAGCCGCGCATCGCCGCGGAGAAGGCCTCCTGGTCGCACCCGGAGATCGACGTCCTGGAGACGCTGCGCGAGCGCATCGAGCCGCTCATGGAGTCCGCCGAGCACATCGCCACGGGCATCGGCGGTCCGGTCCGGTTCGACCTGACCGCGCCGGAATCCGAGGAGGTCGTGGAGTCGATCGTGTTCGACTTCCTGGAGCGGAAGATCCACCACGACGACGGCGGCAAGGTCCGCTACCGGTTCCGCACCGAGCGGCGCCTCATCGAGCACCTGCTGCACATCCGCGAGGTCGACTGGGTGAACTCGCTGTTCCTGTCGTGCCGGTTCACCGCCGCGCGCATCGGGCAGTACAACGAGTACGTGTACGCGTTCTTCAAGTGCCTCTCGGAGGAGCGCCTCCAGTACGCCGAGGGCTGGTACGCCGAGCAGCGCCCCGACGACGAGGACATCGTCGTGAACGGCTGGCAGTTCCAGCGCCGCTGCCCGCACCTGAAGGCCGACCTGTCGGTGTTCGGGAAGATCGAGGAGGGCGTGCTCACCTGCCAGATGCACGGCTGGAAGTGGAACCTGAAGTCCGGCAAGTGCATGACCTCGGTGGGCCACGACATCCGCTCGTGCCCGGCCGACGAGGCCCCGGCGGCCTCCTGACCCGTCGTCGAGGGCCTGGACGCGCCGCGTCCGGGCCCTTCGCGCTACCCCTCGATCCCGAAGTCGTGCATCATCGACAAGACCTGGGTCTTGTAGAACTCGTCGACGTTCTCGCTCACCGGCAGGCTGCCGAACGCCTCCATGACGACCAGGCCGAACACCCGCACCCACCCCGAGGTGAACGAGAACACCCAGGCCAGCGGCATGTCCTCGCCGACGATGAACGCCGAGCACTTCTCCATCAGCTCCGCCTTGAGCCCCTCCGACATCGCCGGCAGCTCAGCGGGCCGGTTCGCCTCGATCTCGCCGCGCTCGGCCTTGCGGTAGAACGCGGCCATCTCCCGCCCGCACAGCTGCGAGTGCTCCAGGGCCTTGCGCGAGAGCAGGTCGGGGTCGCGCTCGAGCTGCTCGCCGTCGATGAGCATGGCGGCCTTGCCGTCGGGGAAGGAGATCATGAGCTCGAACTCGCGCCGGTGCCCCACCGCCCAGGCCCGGAAGGCCCAGATCCACGACTTCATCCGTTCGAGGTGCGCGTCCTCCGGATGGGCGTCCATGGCCGCGACCGTGTCGGCGATAAGTTCGTCGTAGAGGTCGACGCAGGTGGCGTGCAGGAGCGCGTCGAGGCTGTCGAAGTAGCGGTACAGGGCCGCCGGGGTGACTCCCACCTCCCGGGCGATCGCGCGGAGGGAGATCCCGCTCGGACCGTGCTCCTGGAGCTGCCTCCGGGCGCTCGCCTTGATCTCGGCGATGGTCTCGGCGCGCATTCGCTCGCGACGGGTCGGGCCACCCGCGGTGTTGGAAGTCACTGCTCTCCTTCTCTTACAACTTAGTTAACGGCGTTGACTCTATGAGGGGCGTTCATTAGAGTGAACGGCGTTAGCTAAATGATCGACGGTTACATCGTACCGCCGTCCGGAGCCCCGGCACCAGCGGTCACCGCCTCCCTCTCCGCAGAACACCCAGAGGAGAAATCCATGTATTCCCTGCTAGGCCGCGCGGTCATCAAGACCCGCTGGTTGATCATGGCCGGCGTGCTCGCGGTCTTCGCCATCGGCGCGACCTGGGGCCTCGGCGTCTTCGACGAGTTCACCGACGGCGGCTTCGTCTCCGGTGAGGCCCCCTCGGTCACCGACGCCGCGGCCATCGAGGACGAGTTCGGCAACACCGGCGCGGACGTGATCGTCCTCTACGAGTCCGACACCCTCACCGTCGACGACCCCGCGTTCGAAGCCGCCGTGGCGAGCGCCGCGGCGGAGATCGCCGACATCGACGAGGTCGGCACCGTGACCACCTACTACGACACCGGGGCCGAGTCGTTCGTCTCCGACGACCGCGGCGCCACCTTCGCGGCCGTCTCCCTCGGCGGCGGCGTCTCCGACGAGGCCCTCGCGGGCGTCTACGAGTCGATCCAGGACGACCTGCGCGACGCCGGCGACACCGACGGGCTCGACGTGTCCCTCGGCGGACCGGCCGCCATCTTCCACGACATCAACACGCAGGTCCAGCACGACCTGGAGATCGCCGAGCTCATCTCGATGCCGCTCCTGCTGGTCATCATGATCATCGTGTTCGGCGCGCTCGTCGCCGCCTCCCTGCCGCTGCTCGTCGGGGGCCTCTCCATCCTCGGCGGCTTCACCATCACCCGCGTCATCACCGAGTTCACCGACGTCTCGGTGTTCGCGGCCAACGTCATCACCATCATCGGCCTGGGCATGTCCATCGACTACGCCCTGTTCGTGCTGCGCAGGTTCCGCGAGGAGATGGCCCACGGCCGCGGCAAGCGCGCCGCGGTCCTCACCACCGTCGCCACCGCCGGGCGCACCGTCATGGTCTCGGGCCTCATCATCGTGCTCTCGATGGTCGGCCTCCTCTTCGTCGACGTGCCGTTCCTGCACGGCATCGCGTTCGGCGTCATGTCCGCCGTCGCCGTGGCCATGCTGGCGGCCCTGGTGGTCCTGCCCGCCGCGCTCTACCTGCTCGGCGACCGCGTCGACAAGGGCCGGATCTTCGGCCGCCGCCGCGACCGCGGCCCGGCCGACCCCGAGCAGGGCTTCTGGCACGGCCTCGCCGCCGGGGTCATGCGCCGCCCCGTGCTCGTCCTGCTGCCGGTCCTCGCGTTCATGGCGCTCCTCGCCAGCCCCGTCGTCGACATCGCGCTGGGCGGCACCGACGAGCGCGACATGCCCGCCGACGCCGAGTCGCGCGTGGTCACCGAGACCATCGCCGCCGACTTCCCCGGCGGCGACGCCGAGAGCTTCGACGTCATGGTCATGGGCGACGCCGCCGCGGGCGCCGCGGTCGCCGAGGAGCTCGACGGCCTCGACCTCGTCACCGGCGTGACCCCGACGGGGCAGACCGCGGACGCCACGCTGCTCCAGGTCGCCTACGAGGCCGACCCGTTCAGCGAGGAGGCCCGCGCCCTCATCGAGGACGCCCGCGCGATCGACGGCGACCTGTACGTCACCGGCGGCGCCTCCGACCTCGTCGACATGTTCGGCGCCATCGAGGACGGCCTGCCGCTCATGGTCGGCTACATCGTCGCCGTCACCGTGATCGTGCTGTTCCTGGCGTTCGGCTCGATCGTGCTGCCGATCAAGGCGGTCCTGATGAACCTGGTCTCGCTCGCCGCCGCCATCGGCGTCGTGGTCTGGATCTTCCAGGAGGGCCACCTCTCCGGCGTCCTCGACTTCACGCCCTCGGGCTACCTGATGCCGTCGAACCTGCTGCTCATGGTGGTGCTGCTGTTCGCCCTCTCCACGGACTACGAGGTCTTCCTGCTCTCGCGGGTCCGCGAGGAGTGGGACCTCGGCGCCGACAACCGCACCGCGGTCATGCGCGGGATGCAGGCCACCGGCTCGATCATCACCGCCGCGGCCGCGATCCTCATCGTCGTTGTCGGCGCGTTCGCCTTCGGCGGCATCACGTTCATGAAGATGATCGGCCTCGGTATGGCCGTGGCGATCCTCCTGGACGCCACCGTGGTCCGGATGCTCCTCGTCCCCGCGACGATGCGCCTCCTGGGCCGCGCCAACTGGTGGGTCCCCGGCCCGCTGGGCCGCCTCTACGCCAAGTACGGGATCAAGGAGTCCGACGACGCCGCCGCGCCGGCGGAGGACCGCACGCCCGTCAACGCCTGACCACCGGGGAACCAGGGCCCGTCCGGATCGCTCCGGGCGGGCCCGCTCGCGTTGCCGGAGTGACCCAGATGGACTGACGTCCGATTCGTCCCGGCCCGCAGGCCGCGGGTCGAACAATATCCAAGAATTTAAGTTGAGCCATTGACTTTAGGCAAGCGGTTGCATAGATTGATGTGATCTAGGAGCCAACCCCCTCCGAAAGGTCCCAATACCCTATGACCGACAACGATGTCGCTGTGGTGCGCCCGAAGCAGCGCAGCTCGGGCCCACCGCCCGGGCCGGCTGCTCCCGCACCCGCGCAGCGCCCCGAACCGGCCCCGCGCAAGGGCCGCGGGACGATCCGCAACCGAGAGCGGTGGGCGGCCCTCAGCTTCATGTCGCCGTGGATCATCGGCCTGCTGGCCATCACGATCGGGCCCATGGTCGCCTCGTTCTACCTCTCGTTCACCGACTACAGCCTCGGCTACGGCGAATGGGTCGGCGGCGAGAACTACGCCCGGATGCTCGACGACTCCCGGCTCGCGAACGCCGTCAAGGTCACCGCGGTCTACACCTTCGTCTCGGTCCCGCTCCAGCTCGCGGCCGCGCTCCTCCTCGCGATCGTCCTCGACCGCGGCCTGCGCGGCATGGCGTTCTACCGCTCGGTGTTCTACCTGCCCTCGCTGCTCGGCGGCTCGGTGGCGATCGCCATCATGTGGCGCCAGATCTTCGGGACCGAGGGCCTGGTCAACCAGGTGCTCGCGCTCTTCGGCATCCAGGGCGAGGGCTGGGTCTCCCACCCCGACTACGCCCTCGGGACCCTGATCGTCCTGCACGTGTGGACGTTCGGCTCCCCGATGATCATCTTCCTCGCGGGCCTGCGGCAGATCCCGACCATGTACTACGAGGCCGCCAAAGTGGACGGCGCCGGGCCGATGCGCCGGTTCTGGAGCGTGACGATCCCGCTCCTGACCCCGATCATCTTCTTCAACCTGGTGCTCCAGATCATCAACTCGTTCCAGTCGTTCACCCAGGCGTTCATCATCTCCAGCGGCAAGGGCGGCCCGGCCGACTCGACCATGTTCCTGACGCTGTACCTCTACGACCAGGGCTTCACCCAGTTCGACATGGGTTACGCCTCGGCCATCGCCTGGCTCCTGCTGGCCATCATCGCGATCTTCACCGCGCTCAACTTCCTCATGTCGAAATTCTGGGTGTTCTATGGCGACAATGACTGAGACCGGCGCACCGGCCCCGGCCCCGACCCGCCGCCGCGCCGAGCGCGGCGCCGCGACCGGCCTGAAGCGCTTCGTCTTCCACCTGCTCCTGACCGTCTCGGCGATGGTCATGATCTACCCGCTGCTGTGGATGCTCTCGGCCAGCTTCAAGCCGATCGACGAGATCTTCGCCGACCCCGGGCTCATCCCCTCGACCTGGGAGTGGAGCAACTACGCGGAGGGCTGGAACGCCCTGCCGCACCCGTTCGAGAAGTACATCTGGAACTCGATGCTCATCGTGGCCGGCTCCATCGTCGGCAACCTGGTGTCCTGCTCGATGGCCGCCTACGCCTTCGCCCGGCTCCGGTTCCCCATGCGCGGCATGCTCTTCGCCGTGATGCTCGGCACCATCATGCTGCCGATCCACGTCGTGATCATTCCGCAGTACATCCTGTTCAACAACCTCGGCTGGGTCGACACCTTCTGGCCGCTCATCGTCCCCAAACTCCTCGCCACGGACGCGTTCTTCGTGTTCCTCATGGTCCAGTTCATCCGCGGCCTGCCGCGCGAGCTGGACGAGGCCGCCTCGATCGACGGCTGCGGCTACTGGGGCACCTACCTGCGGATCATCATGCCGCTGTGCATGCCCGCGCTCGCGACGACCGCCATCTTCACGTTCATCTGGACGTGGAACGACTTCTACTCCCAGCTGATCTACCTGCGCGACGTGGACCTCCAGACCGTGCCCCTGGCACTGCGCCTGTTCATGGACTCCACCGGTACGACCAACTGGGGGGCGCTGTTCGCGATGTCGATCGTCGCCCTGGGCCCGATCTTCGGGTTCTTCCTCGCCGGCCAGCGGTACCTCGTCCGGGGAATCGCCACGACCGGCATCAAGTAACATCCGGCATACCGACCTCTCATAGTCCTGAAAGGACGAACTCATGCAGTCATCCAACCCCTCGGGCGTCTCGCGGAGGACGCTCGCCAAAGCCGGCCTCCTCGGCGCAGCGGCCTCGCCCCTCCTCGCGGCCTGCGGCAACGACAGCGGCGGCGGCGGCGACGAAGGCGACGGCGAGCTGGACTTCTGGTGGTGGGGCTCCGACCCCCGCCACGAGTACACCCAGCAGATCATCGACGCCTTCCTCGCCAAGAACGAGGGCGTCACGATCAAGCCCAGCCCCAACGAGTTCGACGCCTACTGGGACGCCCTCAACGTCTCCGTCTCGGGCAACAACGCGCCGGACGTCCTCCAGCAGGACGAGCGCTACCTGCGCGACTACGCGGACAAGAACGCCCTCCTGCCGCTCGAAGAGCTCGACATCGACCTGTCGAACATCGAGGACGGCACCATCAAGACCGGGCAGTTCGACGGCAAGACCTACGGCATCCCGACGGGCGTCAACTCCTTCGCGCTGCTGGTCAACCCGGCCCTCGTCGAAGCCGCGGGCCTGACCCTCCCCGACGACACCGCCTGGTCCTGGGCGGACTACGCGCAGTTCGTCACCGACCTGTCCAACCAGGGCGACGCGATCGGCAACTCCGCGATCTCCTTCAGCAACGAGTCGCTGTTCAACGTCTTCGCCCGCCAGAAGGGCGAGAGCCTCTACACCGACGACGGCAAGCTCGGCTTCACCGAGGCCACCATGAACGAGTGGTGGCAGATGGTCATCGACCTGCGCGACGCCGGGGCCATCCCCGCGGCCAGCCAGATCGTCGAGGCCTTCGCCGCCGGCCAGGACCAGGCGCCCCTCGCCACCGGCACCGGCGTCACCGAGTTCTACTGGACCAACCAGATCGGCGCGATCCAGTCGGTGCTCGGCTCCGACCTGGTCCTCCTCCGCGTCCCCGGCGAGTCCACCGGCGCCCAGCCCGGCCTCTACCTGAAGTCGGCCATGTACTGGTCGGTCTCCCGCACGGTCTCCGACAAGGCCGCCGCCGGCAAGCTCGTGGACTTCCTGCTCAACAGCGACGAGTCCCTCGACCTCATGCTCGGCGACCGGGGCCTCCCGTCCAACACCGCCCAGCGCGAGCGCATCCTGCCGCAGCTCCCCGCCGACCAGAAGCTCGGCGCGGACTACATCGCGGCCATCACGCCCACGCTGGCCGACGCCCCGCCGGTGCCCCCGATCGGCTCCGGCGGCGTCGCCGACATCATGCTCGGCGTCTTCGAGACCCTGATCTTCGACGACACCACGGTCGAGGAGACGACCGCGGCCTTCATCGAGCAGGCCAACACCGCCATCGGCGCGGCGTAGCGCACCAGCGTGAGGGGACGGGCCGCGGCCCGTCCCCTCACGCGTATCATTGGTCCGATGGCCAGCCAGTTCGTGCTCACCGTCTCGTGCCCCGACCGCCTCGGCATCGTGTACGCCGTCTCGGGCTTCCTCACCCGCCGCGACGCGAACATCGAGGACTCGCAGCAGTTCTCCGAGCACGGCTCCGGACGCTTCTTCATGCGCGTCGAGTTCACCACCGCGCACACCCGCGACGAACTGGCCGTCGGCTTCGCCGAGATCGCCCGCGAGTTCGACATGGACTGGCAGCTCCACGACCGCGCCGTCAAGCCCCGCGTCCTCATCATGGCCTCCAAGCAGGGCCACTGCCTGAACGACCTGCTCTACCGCTTCCGCATCGGCGCCCTCCACGGCGAGGCCGCCGCCGTCGTCTCCAACCACCCCGACTGGGCCGACCTCGCCGCCTCCTCCGGCGTCCCCTTCCACCACCTGGCCGTCGGCCCCGCCGGCAAGGCCACCCAGGAGCAGCAGGTCCTCGACCTCATCGAGGCCGAGCAGATCGACGTCGTCGTCCTCGCCCGCTACATGCAGATCCTCTCGCCCGAGTTCTGCGCCAAGCTCCCCGGCCGGATCATCAACATCCACCACTCGTTCCTGCCCAGCTTCAAGGGCGCCAAGCCCTACCACCAGGCCCACGCCCGCGGCGTCAAGCTCATCGGCGCGACCTGCCACTACGTCACCTCCGACCTCGACGAGGGCCCCATCATCGACCAGGAGGTCGCCCGCGTCGACCACGCGATGAGCCCCGAGGACTTCGTCTCCGCCGGCCGCGACCTCGAGTCCACCTGCCTCGCCCGCGGCCTCGCCGCCCACCTCGATCAGAGGATTCTCCTGAACGGCCACTCGACCGTCGTCTTCCGCTAGCGGATAATGGCCGCGTGACAGTCGAGAAAGCAGAGCAACGCGAGATCGTGCTCCTGGGGTCCACCGGCTCCATCGGCACCCAGGCCGTCGACATCGTCCGCGCCGACCCCGACCGCTTCCGAGTGACCGCGATCGGCGCGGGCGGGGCCAACCCGGCCCTCCTCGCCGAGCAGGCCGTCGAACTCGGCGTCGAGGCCGTCGCCGTGGCCGACGCCACCGCGCTCGAAGCCGTCCAACTGCGCCTCTTCGCCGCCGCGAAGGAGCGCGAATGGGACAGCGGGGGCTTCCGCATGCCGAAGCTCATCGCCGGGCCCAACGCCATGACCGAGATCGCCGCCTGGCAGGCCCACACGGTCCTCAACGGCATCACCGGCTCCATCGGCCTCGCCCCGACCCTCGCGGCCCTGCGGGCCGGACGCCAGGTCGCCCTCGCCAACAAGGAGTCCCTCGTCGCCGGCGGCCCGCTCGTGCGGGAGGCCGCGGCCCCCGGCCAGCTCGTGCCCGTCGACTCCGAGCACTCCGCGCTCGCCCAGTGCCTGCGCTCGGGCGCCCCCGAACGCGTCGCCAAGCTCGTCCTCACCGCCTCCGGCGGGCCCTTCCGCGGCCGCACCCGCGACGAGCTCGCGAACGTCACCGTCGAGCAGGCCCTCGCCCACCCCACCTGGGCCATGGGCCCGGTCGTCACCATCAACTCCGCGACCATGGTCAACAAGGCCCTCGAGGTCATCGAGGCCCACGAGCTGTTCGGCATCGGCTACGACGACATCGAGGTCGTCGTCCACCCCCAGTCGGTGGTCCACTCCATGGTCGAGTTCACCGACGGCTCCACCATCGCCCAGGCCTCCCCGCCCGACATGCGCCTGCCCATCGGCCACGCCCTCGCCTGGCCCGACCGCCTCCCCGGCGCCGCCCGCCCCGTCGACTGGACGCAGGCCGCCGACTGGCACTTCGAACCGCTCGACGAGGCCGCGTTCCCCGCCGTCGCGCTCGCCAAGGACGCCGGCCGCGCGGGGGGCCTCCTCCCCGCGGTCTACAACGCCGCCAACGAAGAGGCCGTCGCCGCGTTCCGCGACGGGCGGCTCCGCTTCCCCGGCATCGTCGACACCGTCGAGGCCGTCCTCGCGGCCGCCCCGGAGTTCGGCCGACCCGCCAGTGTCGCAGACGTACTCGAAGCGGAGAAGTGGGCGCGGTCGAGCGCCCGGAAGCTAGTCTTGGCAGCGTCCGAGCGTTAGAAGGAGACCGACTTGACGGCCTACATCACCGGGATCGCGCTGTTCGCGCTGGCGATCCTCATCTCCGTGAGCCTCCACGAGTTCGGGCACATGCTCACCGCCAAGGGCTTCGGCATGAAGGTGACCCGCTACTTCGTGGGCTTCGGACCGACCCTGTGGTCCTTCCGCAAGGGCGAGACCGAGTACGGCGTCAAGGGCGTCCCGCTCGGCGGGTTCGTCAAGATCGTCGGCATGACCCCCCTCGAAGAGGAGGAGGAAGAGCTCGACGAGAAGGACCAGAAGCGGGTCTTCTGGCGCAAGCCGCTGTGGCAGCGCACCGTCGTGCTCGCGGCCGGCTCGATCACCCACTTCATCCTCGGCTTCGTCGTCCTGTGGATCCTCGTCGCCTTCGTCGGGATCGGCGTCAACCCGGCCTACGCCGAGGCCGCCGAGACCGGGCAGGAGAACGTCGCCGTCGAGGTCGCCCCCTGCGTCGAGACCTCCGACCCGGCCACCGGCACCGCCGGGGACTGCGCCGACGGCCAGATCGAGGGCCCGGCCGCCGCCGCCGGGATCGAGAACGGCGACGAGATCACGACCGTCGCCGGCACTGAGATCGCGGACTGGGACGGCCTCCTGGCCGCCGTCGGCGAGCTCACCCCGGGCCAGCCCGTCGCCGTCACCGTCGAGCACGACGGCGCCGAGAAGACCGTCGAGGTCACCCCCTACGCCGCCGAGGTCGAGAACGAGGACGGCGTCGTGGAGGAGGTCGCCCGCCTGGGCGTGTTCGTCTACGTCGACCCGGCAATCCCCTACACCGCGGAGGGCGCCGGACCGATCGCCGGCATCGGCGAGACGGTCACCTACACCGGTGACATGTTCAAGGAGACCTTCATCGCCCTGGGCCAGCTGCCCTCGAAGATCCCGCCGCTGTGGGACGCGATCATGGGGGAGGAGCGCGCCGAGGACACCCCGGTCAGCGTCGTCGGGGCCTCCCGCCTGGGCGGGGAGATGGTCCAGTACGACCAGTGGGCGATGTTCTTCATGCTGCTGGTGGTCCTGAACTACTTCATCGGCGTGTTCAACCTGCTGCCGCTGCTCCCGATGGACGGCGGACACATCGCCATCGCCTGGTACGAGCGGTTCCGGTCGTGGGTCGCCGCCAAGCGCGGGCGCCCGGACCCCGGGCGAGTTGACTACTTGAAGCTGATGCCGTTGACCTACGCTGTGATCGTCCTCCTGGGCGGCTTCATGCTGCTGACCATCACCGCCGACATCGTCAACCCGATCACTATCTTCAACTGACCCGCGAATCTGGGTGGAGACTTAGCCACATGACCGCAGTGAACCTCGGTATCCCCACCAAGCGCCACGATCACGAGATCGAGCCCCTGGCGCCCCGCCGGACGACCCGGCAGCTCAACGTCGGCGGCGTGCTCGTCGGCGGCGGGGCCCCGATCAGCGTCCAGTCGATGACCACGACCCGGACCTCCGACATCGGCGCGACGCTCCAGCAGATCGCCGAGCTGACCGCCACCGGCTGCCAGATCGTGCGTGTCGCGTGCCCGACCCAGGACGACGCGGACGCGCTCAAGGTCATCGCGAAGCAGTCGCAGATCCCGGTCATCGCCGACATCCACTTCCAGCCGAAGTACGTCTTCGCGGCGATCGACGCCGGGTGCGCGGCGGTCCGCGTGAACCCGGGCAACATCAAGCAGTTCGACGACCGCGTCGGCGAGATCGCGAAGGCCGCGAAGGACGCCGGGACGCCGATCCGCATCGGCGTCAACGCCGGCTCGCTCGACAAGCGCCTGCTCCAGAAGTACGGCAAGGCCACGCCCGAGGCGCTGGTCGAGTCGGCGCTGTGGGAGGCGTCCCTGTTCGAGGAGCACGACTTCCGCGACATCAAGATCTCGGTCAAGCACAACGACCCGGTCGTCATGGTCAAGGCCTACCGCCTGCTCTCGGAGGCCTGCGACTACCCGCTGCACCTGGGCGTCACCGAGGCCGGGCCCGCGTTCCAGGGCACCATCAAGTCGGCCGCGGCGTTCGGCGCGCTCCTGTCGGAGGGCATCGGCGACACCATCCGCGTCTCGCTCTCGGCCCCGCCGGTCGAGGAGGTCAAGGTCGGCAACCAGATCCTGGAGTCCCTGGGCCTGCGCGAACGCGGCCTGGAGATCGTCTCGTGCCCCTCGTGCGGGCGCGCGCAGGTCGACGTCTACACGCTGGCCGAGCAGGTCACCGCCGGTCTCGAAGGCCTCCCGGTCCCGCTGCGCGTGGCCGTCATGGGCTGCGTCGTCAACGGCCCCGGCGAGGCCCGCGAGGCCGACCTGGGCGTCGCCAGCGGCAACGGCCGCGGCCAGATCTTCGTCAAGGGCGAGGTCATCCGGACCGTGCCCGAGTCGCAGATCGTGGAGACCCTCATCGAGGAGGCCGTGCGCCTCGCCGAGGAGATGGGCGCCGAGCTCCCCGAGGAGCTCCGCGGGCTCGCCGGGCCGGTCGTCAAGGTCCACTGACTGTCGGATCGCCGACTCCGGACGAACGGACGCTTCACTACGCTTGTACGCAGCGGCAGTTCACGCCAGGGGTGAACCGGACACCGCACGCATCGTGTGCGAAATTCCATATTGGTGACTCGGAGGATTCCGCCTGCACCGTGTCCGGCGCCACGCATAATTGTCGTGCCTGCGCCTGCTGACAAGGGAGCCTCCGACATGGGCAAGATCGAACGCCAGATTTCCGAGGGCGTCACCAAGTACTACTGGTACCCCGGCGAGAAGGTCGACTGGATCCGGGGCGTCCTGACGCTCCTCGGCGGCGGGCTCCTGTTCGCGCTGATCTACGTCGTCACCAAGAACAGCCTCCTCGCCGCGGTCGTCGCGGGCACGGCGGTCCAGGCGACCGTCGGCGCCTACCTCGGGCGCCGCGACGCGGCGGGGCTCTCGGAGTTCCACGACCCGGCGACCGAGCGCCGCGAGGCCGTCATCGACGGCACCCGCGCGGCCTGGCGCGGCACCCTCCAGGGCCTGCTGTGCGCCGGCTCGGCGATGCTGGTGCTCAACATGCCGCACGCCGGGTTCCTCGCGGACTGGGTGCTGCCGTTCGTGCCCTCGATCGTCGGCGCCGTCGCGCACTCCGGCGGGATGCTGTGGGAGCGGCTCGCGCAGGAGGTCAGCGCCCCCGAGGCGGCGGCCGCCGCGGCCGACTCGTCCGACGAGGACGCGACCAAGGAGCTCGAAGCCGCCTAGCGGCGGATTCGAGAAAGGCCCGCGCCCCTGACGGGGGGACGCGGGCCTTTCGACTTCGAGGTGGTGAGCCGACGCAGGGCGACTGCACGCCGCCTGGGTTGGACAGGCGGGGCGCTCGACCGCGGGAGGTGTCGTACGCCGGCTTCCAGGTACGGAACCAGGTCGCCGGCACTACCGCGGGAGCAGCGCCCCGCGTCGGCTCGGACAGGAGAGGCCTCGCGGGGTCCGGCCTGCTCAAGGAGCGGGCCGGTGCACTCAGGATGCCGATTCCGGACTCGAAACGCAAGAGGTTTTCTCCTCGCGAACCGCACTTTTCCGCGTCGTCTCGATAACGGAGTCACAGCGGCCCCGCAGGTCCCGGGGCACGCGTTGGTTAGTCTGTGGCGATGAGTTCCCGTCCCGCGCTGCGTCCCGGAAAGCAGAGTCCCCGCCGGAGCGTCCCCGAGTCGATCGCCCGCCCCGAGTACGTCGACCGGCCCGCGCCGGCGCCGTTCACCGGCAGCGAGGTCAAGGACGCCGAGACGGTCGAGCGGATGCGCACCGCCGGCCGGATCGCCGCCGACGCGCTCGTGGAGGCCGGCAAGGCCGTCGCCCCCGGCACCACCACCGACGAGCTCGACGCGGTCGTCCACGAGTACCTGTGCGACCTGGGCGCGTACCCGTCGACGCTCGGCTACCGCGGCTACCCCAAGTCCTGCTGCACCTCGCTCAACGAGGTCGTCTGCCACGGCATCCCCGACTCGACCGTGATCGAGGACGGCGACATCGTCAACGTCGACGTCACCGCGTTCATCGGCGGCGTCCACGGCGACTGCAACGCCACCTTCCTCGCGGGCGACGTCGCCCCCGAGGTCCGCGACCTCGTCGAGCGCACCTGGAAGGCCACCTGGCGCGGCATCAAGGCCGTCAAGCCCGGCCGTCAGCTGAACGTGGTCGGCAAGGTCATCGAGGCGTACGCCTCCCGCTTCGGCTACGGCGTGGTCCGCCAGTTCACCGGCCACGGCATCGGCACCTCGTTCCACTCCGGCCTCTACGTGCCGCACTACGACAACCCGAAGCTCACCACCGAGATCGAGACCGGGATGACCTTCACCATCGAGCCGATGATCAACCTCGGGACCGCCGACCACGAGATGTGGGACGACGGCTGGACCGCGGTCACCCGCGACCGCAAGTGGACCGCCCAGTTCGAGCACACCCTCCTGGTCACCGACGACGGCTTCGAGATCCTCACCCTCCCGTCCACAGGGGTGCCCGCCGGAACGCCTGCGGGGCAGCTGTAGTGGCAGTCCCTTCCTAAGCTGAGGCGGGGCGGCGCCGGTCACTGAGATGCCGATGTCTCCGAGGGGTTGAGCCGGCGCCGCCTCCCGAGCGCGCAGCAGGCCCGTCCGCGAACGCGGACGGGCCTGCTCTCATTGGCGCCCTAGGTGATGCGCCGCTCGCTCGGCAGCGTCGCCTTCGTGAACACGACCGCCCCGGCGGCCGCGATGAGCGGCACGGCCAGCAGCATGATCGCGAAGCTCGCCCACGGGAGCTCCCAGCCGTACATCGCGTCGAACGGGTAGGTCCACTGGAGCGGCCGGTTCAGGGCCTCCCGGATGAGCGCGTACCCGACGACCCCGGCGGCGGTGCCGAGCCCGGCGCCGAACACCGCGATCACCACGGTCTGCCACATCGCGAACCGCTTGCGCAGGCCCGGGGCGGCCCCGACCGCGCCGAGCGTCGCCATGTCCCGCCGCTGCTCGGCGATGATGAGCCCGGTCGACACCGCGGTCGCCCCCAGCGCCACCAGCGCGCACAGCCCCGTCACGGCGATCGTGAAGTAGAACGTGAACGGGTCGGTGTAGTCGGTCACCGTGAAGTTCGCCCAGACCTGGCCGTCGGCGAGCTCCTGGCTGAAGTCCTCCGCGAGCGCCTCGGCCGTGCCGGGCTCCATCTCTCCGGCGGTGTCGACCAGGTACACCTGCTGCCAGACCGCCGACTCCAGCTCCATCGCCGCGGCGGCGCCGGGGCTCAGGAAGAGCCGGTTGTAGCCGAGCTGGCCCCGGTCCACGACCATCGCGGGCACCTCCAGCTCGGTGATCGCGGGCTCGTCGTCGACGGGCTCGCCGTCGACGTCGTAGAGGGTGACCGCCTTCTGGAGCACGACTGTGTCGTCGCCGGTGAGGGCGAGCCGGTCGCTGACGAGCACGCCGCCCGCCTCCAGCACCTCGACCGCCCGGTCGAGCTCCTCGCCCTCGAGCTCGGTGTACGCCGCCACGATCGCGGGATCGGTCGACCCCGGCACGTCGTACACCGCGCCCCAGTAGTCGGCGCCGGTCTCGTCGCAGTTCGGGTCCTCGCGGGCCGCCTCGACGGCGGCCCGGTCGGCCTCCTCGTCGGGCTTGTCCGCGGTCCAGTACGAGCACACGTGCTCGTCGGGCCTGGTGATCGTCCACGCGCAGTCGGCCCACATGTCGGCGCTCGCCAGCTCGCCGGCGCAGTCCTCCGCCGGGCTGAACGTCGTCACCGGGGTCAGCTCGACCTCGTCGAGGCGCGACTCCAGGATCGGCTCAGCCTCGGCGCGCGCGCCCTCCCAGTCGACCTCGGCCGCGTCTCCGTTGTTGAAGAGCGTCAGCGTCATCGCGCCCTGGGTCAGGATCCGCTCCTGGCTCTGCTCGTTGCGCACCGAGTCGGCGGTGACGATCATCGAGAAGGCCATGCCGCCGGCGACGACGCCGAGGACCGCGGCGATTGCCGGGGCCGCGGAGCCGCGGTTGCGCCCGGCCTCGCGCAGCGCCATGCGCGGCGCGAGCGGCAGCCACCGGCCCAGGCGCGCGGTGAACGACAGGAGCGCGGGCGTGCACACGACCAGTCCCAGCTGCGCCAGGATGATCGCCGCGGCCATGAGCGGCAGGCTCCAGATCGCGACGCCGCCCAGGCCCGCGGCGATGCCCGCCGCGACCATGCCGACGCCGGTGAACATCCACCGCTTCGAGCCCTTGCGGCGGCCCGCGCGGCCGGTCAGGGCCGCGACGACGTTGATGCGGGAGGCGCTGATCGCGGCGGCGAGCGCCGAGAGCAGGCCCGTGGCGAGCGCGACCCCCACGAGCACGGCCTGGAGCGCCGGCATGACGCGCAGTCCGGCGCTGCGGTGGCCGATGAGCTGCTCCAGCCACGGCATGCCGGCGGCGACCAGGCCGATGCCGATCACGATCGCCGCGAACGCCGCGAGCAGTCCGAAGAGGACGCCGCCGGCGAGGACGGTGTTCCGGATCTGGCCCGGCGTCGCCCCGTTGGCGCTCATGAGCGCGAACTCGCGGGTGCGCCTGCGGGCGCTGATCGCGAACGCGGGACCGGCCAGGAGCACGACCTCCATGACGACCGCGACGACGATGAGCCCGTAGATCATGAGCTCGGCCTCGTCCATCATGAGCTGCTGGTCGCCGTACGCGCCGGTGGTCGGCTCGTCGAGCAGCGACTGCGCCCAGACCGTCATGCCGAGTCCGTTGAGGGCGACCGCCTGCTCCTTGGTGAGCGGTTCGGGGGTGTCGACCAGCCAGCCGCTGGCCTGGATCGGGAAGACCCCGCCGATCGCATAGCGGCCGTTCAGGTCCCAGGGGAGCTCGACGATCCCGCTGACCTCGTGCTCGCCCTTGCCCGGCCCGCTCTCGACCGCGAGGTCGTCGCCGACGCCGAGGCCGAGGTAGTCGGCCGCGGCGCCGCTGATGACGACCTCGCCGCGCCCGGGCGCGGAGCCGTCGAGGTACTCGAGCCCGGCGGCCTCGTAGAGGCCGTCGCCGAGGCTGTAGCCGAAGGTGAAGACCTGCCCGAGCCCGTCGGGGGTCTCGACCTGCGCGGTCTCGCCCGAGTTGGCGTCGGGGGTGTACGGGGCGATCCAGGAGCCGACCGGGAGGGCGTTGAGGATCTCGGTGTCGGTGACCCCGCGCCCCGGGTCCTCGTAGTCGTCCATGTCGTACATCGACCAGCGGTTGTTCCAGGAGTGCTGGACGAGCGGGGCGCCGGGGACGGCGAACTCAATGTAGGCCTCGTTCTCGCCGAGGACCTGCGCCGCGGTCTCCTCGTCGGAGAGCATCGCGGTGTCGTACACGCTCGCACCGATGGCGACGGCGAGCAGGGGGAGCCCCAGGAGCGTGATCGACAGCGCCGACCGCCCCTTGTAGCGCAGCGCCTCGCGGCGCGCGATCCTGAACGCCAGCCGCTGGCCGGCGATCGTCACGTTGCCCATCTCAGGAACCCGCCCCTTCGAGCAGGGTCTCGGCGGCGGGCAGGGGCGCGGAGGAGTCGACGACGCGGCCGTCGCGCAGGAACACCACGCGGTCGGCCCACCCGGCGTGCCGGGCGTCGTGGGTGACCAGGAGCCCGGCGGCCCCGGCGTCGCAGCGGCGGCGCAGCAGTTTGAGGACCTCCTCCCCGGTCGTGGAGTCGAGGGCGCCGGTCGGCTCGTCGGCGAGCACGAGGCGGCGCTCCCCGATGAGGGCGCGGGCGATGGCGACGCGCTGCGACTGCCCGCCGGACAGCTCGTCGGGGAACCGGTCGGCCTGCTTGGCGTCGAGCCCGACCTCTTCGAGCGCGGCGAGCGCCTGCGCGCGGGCCTTCCCCGCGGACACCCCGTCGAGTTCGAGCGGCAGCGCCGCGTTCTCGGCCGCGGTGAGGCTGGGGATCAGGTTGTAGTCCTGGAACACGTACCCGACGCTGCGGCGGCGCAGGCGCGCGAGCTGCTTCTTGTTCAGGGACGCCAGGACGGTGCCCTCGACGAGGACCTGGCCCGAGCTGGGGGCGTCGAGGCCGCCGGCGAGGTTGAGGAGGGTGGACTTGCCGGACCCGGAGGGGCCCATGATGGCGACGAGCTCGCCGGCGGCGACCTGGAGGTCGGTCTCGACGAGGGCGTGGACGGCGTTGTCGCCGGCGCCGTGGACGCGGGTCACGGCCCGCAGCTGGAGGACGGTCATGGGGGTCACCGGTGCTCTCGGACGGTCTCGGTCTCGGGCTGCTCGACGTGGGAGGCGAAGGGGGAGGGCGCGGGCAGTCCGGTCCGGGCCACGACGGCCTCGGTGTGGTCGAGCCAGCGGACCTCGGCCTCGGCGCGGAAGATCATCGACTCCAGGACCAGCCGCCAGGCCAGCTCGGCGTCGTCCTCGGCGGCCTTGAGCCGGGTGTACTCCTGAAGGAGGCGCAGGGTCGCCGTCCGCTGGCGCTGGATGACGTCGGCGACGTCGACGCCGGGGGTGGTGACGGCCAGGGCGAGCTTGATCGTCAGCTCGTCCCGGGGCCGGTCGGCGGCCTGCACGGGCGAGGCGAACCAGCCCGCGAGCTGGCGGCGGCCGGAGTCGGTGATCCGGTAGGGGCGCTGGCCGGACTCGTTCTCGGGCAGAGCCTCGACGAGCTCGTCGCGTTCGAGCCGGTTGAGGGTGGTGTAGACCTGGCCGATGTTGAGCGGCCAGGTGTTGCCGGTGGCGCTCTCGAACGCGGCGCGCAGCTGGTAGCCGTAGGCCGGGCCGCGTTCGAGCAGCGCCAGGAGGCTGTGCTTGACACTCATGTGCAACCTCGCATCGCTGGGGACACTCTTCACGTCGAAGAGATACTCAGTAGGGTATAGCGGGTATGCAAACACGGGATACGCGGTATGGGGTGGAGTCGTTCCCCCAGGTCAGTGAATTACTGCGGCCGTCCCGGCCACGGGTCGGCCACGGCCTGCCCGATCGCGAGCCGCCACCGCGCCAGCGACACCGCCGAGGCGGCGTACATGTCGAGGCACAGCCGCCGCTCCTCCGGATCGGTCGCGGCCGCGCCGGCCCGCCAGGTCGCGGTCACGTCCAGCTCGACCGCGGTCAGCAGCTCCTGCGCGGCGGCCGCGTCGGCGACCACGCCCACGTCGTAGCCCGCCGCGGGGGCGGGCGCCTCGGCCCCGGCCGCCGCGTAGTGGTCCAGCAGCGCGTCGCGCCGGGAGCGGTGCTCGGAGTCGAGTGCCTCGGCCTGCTCGCGCGCGTCGCCGTCGAGGTGCACGGCGGCCGCGCCGTAGGCGAAGATGGCCGCGTACTCGGCCGCGAGGCCGGTGTCGGTCGCGGTCACGCGATCACCGCCGCGTGGGCGGCGCGGCTGGCCGCGATCTCCGCGAACAGCACGGCGTAGTCCGACTGGGTGGTCATGCACGACTCGGCGGCCTCGTCGCTCCCGGCGGTCTCGGCGGCGGCGAGCGCCTCGGCGTCGGCCGGCGCCGCCACCTCCTCCTCCGTGATCGCGTTGGGGCGCAGCAGGCGCTCCAGGGTCGCGGCGTGGGTCCGGTGGTCCTCGGCGATCTCGCCGTAGCCCAGGGCCTCGGCCCCCTGCGCCAGGGCGCGCGCGGTGCGGAGGGCGGCGGTGAGATCGGCGTCGGAGGTGGTGATCTGCGCCTGCTCGGTGCAGCCGGCCGCGGCGAGGACGGCCGCGCCCATCAGGAGTGCGCGTCGAGTCGTGAACACCCACCCAGTTTCCCAGGCTGCCTTTCCATTCTGACTCCGGGCGGTTAATCTCGGCGAAATAGGCGATACGAGAGGAGTGCGCATGGGATCCGAGCAGCGCGCCGAAGTGGAATCGATCCTGTCCCCGGCGGTCGCCGCCGCGGGATACGACCTCGAGGGGCTGGCCGTCACGAAGGCCGGGCGAAGACTCCTCGTGCGAGTCCTTGTGGACAAGGACGGCGGGATCAGTCTGGACGATGTGGCCGTTGTCTCGAAAGCGTGCTCCAGGGCCCTCGACGAGTCCGACGCGACCGGCGGACCCTTCGCGGACACCGCATACACCCTGGAAGTGTCCTCGCCGGGGGTCGACCGTCCGCTGACCGAGCCTCGGCACTGGCGGCGTAATATTGGGCGCTTGGTAGCCGTGAACATCGGGGAGGAGCCTGTCAAAGGGCGGATCGCGGATGCCAGCGAGCGGGGGATTGAACTAGAGGCCGACGGCGCGCGCCGCTCGGCCACCTATGCCGAGCTGGGGCCCGGCAAGGTGCAGATCGAGCTGAGATGAGCGTCCGATGGCGACGCCGGCTCGCACGCCTTGAACGGCCGCGGTGAGGACAACTCAAGACTTAAGGAGAACGGGTGCATATCGACCTGGCCGCGCTGCGGTCGCTGGAACGCGAGCGCGACATCCCTTTCGAGACAATCCTCGGCGCTATCGAATCGGCGCTGCTGACCGCCTACAAGCACACCCCCGGGGCCGATGAGCGCGCACGAGTCGTGGTCAACCGCGACAGCGGGATCGCCAATGTCTTGGTGCCAGTGTTGAACGAGGAGGACGAGGTCGTCTCCGAGCGCGACGACACCCCCGAGGGCTTCGGCCGCATCGCCGCCCAGACCGCGAAGCAGGTCATCCTCCAGCGGCTCCGCGAAGCCGCCGACGAGGTCAACTACGGCGAGTACTCCGGCAAGGAGGGCGACATCGTCACCGGCGTCGTCCAGGCCCACGGAGAGCGCAACGAGCGCGGGATCGTCACCGTCGACCTCGGCAAGATCGAGGCCACCCTGCCCCTCAACGAGCAGGTCCCCGGTGAGAACTACGAGCACGGGAAACGCATCCGCGCCATCGTGATCCAGGTGAACCGCACCGCCCGCGGCCCCCAGATCACCCTCTCCCGCACCCACCCGGCCCTGGTCAAGAAGCTGTTCGCGTTCGAGGTGCCCGAGATCGACGAGGGCGCGGTGGAGATCCCGGCGATCGCACGTGAAGCCGGTCACCGTTCCAAGATCGCGGTGCGCGCCACAACGAAGGACGTCAACGCGAAGGGCGCGTGCATCGGCCCGATGGGCTCGCGCGTGCGCGCCGTCATGAGCGAGCTCGGCGGCGAGAAGATCGACATCGTCGACTGGAGCGCCGACCCCGCGCAGTTCGTGGCGAACGCCCTGTCGCCGGCGAAGACCCTGTCGGTGCGGGTCGTGGACGAGTCCACGCGCTCCACCGAGGTCATCGTCCCGGACTACCAGCTGTCGCTGGCGATCGGCCGCGAAGGTCAGAACGCGCGTCTTGCGGCGCGGCTCACAGGGTGGCGGATCGACATCAAGTCCGACGCCCACGTGTCCGGCGGCGCGAAGGAGGAGACCGGCCCGGCCGGTGGCGGCCGCCGCTCCGGGAGGTAGACTTATTAACGGATCGCAACGTGACGCAGCGGTAGTCCGCACCTGTGTGGGGTGCCGCAGACGTGCTTCCGCTTCCGAGCTGCTGCGCGTCGTCGTTCGACGCTCTGAGGGTTGCCAGAATCTGCTGATTCCGGACCCGCAGCGCCGCCTCAGCGGACGCGGAGCCCATGTGCACCACTCTTCGAACTGCCTTGACCAGGCAGTTCGTAAGCGTGCGTTCGCCCGGGCGCTCAGGATAGAAGGAGCCGTGGACGTCGCCGCGGTGCGAACCCTTGTCGAGTCGGAGTCGGCCGAGAGGCCGACTCCCGCACACGAAGCAGGTAGAGACCGAATGAAGACCACGCGATGAAGTTCTCCCGATGAACTGGTTGTCAGTGGAAGGCTGAGGTCGGCGGGCGCTGCCCGTACGGCCTCGAATGTGAGGAGTGCAGTGGCAGCAAAGCCCCGCGTACATGAACTTGCCAAGGAACTGGGCACGACGAGCAAAGAGCTGCTCTCGCGCCTGGGCGACATGGGCGAGTTCGTGAAGTCAGCGTCGAGCACGGTCGAAGCGCCGGTGGCGCGTCGACTGCGCCTGGAGTACGACGCGGCACAGGGCGCCCCGGCTGCGTCGGCCGGGAAGACCGAGTCCCCGACGCCCGCGCCCGCGACCCCGGCAGCGGCCTCCCGGCCGCGCCCGGCGGCCCCGAGCCCGTCCAAGATCATGCAGGCCAAGGTCGACGCGAAGGACGCGAAGACCGAGGCCAAGGCCGAGGCGGAAGCCAAGAAGGCCGCGAAGAAGGCCGCCCCGAAGCCGGGCGGACCGCGGCCGGGCCCCAAGCCCGCGCCCGTCGCGGCCCAGCCCGAGGTCAAGCCCGCGTCCGCCCGCGACATCGAGGTGGCCGCGGAGCAGAAGCGCGCCGAGGAGCTGGTCAAGCGTCAGCAGGAGCAGGCCGATGCGGCGCGCGTCGCCGCGGCGGCTCCGAAGCCCGGCCCCAAGCCCGCTCCCGCCGCCCGTCCGGGCGCGCCGAAGCCGGGCCCCAAGAACCCGTTCGGCGTCGGTGGAGGCACCGGCGCGAAGCCGCGCCCGGCCGCCCCCGAGGACGGCGGCGACCGCCCCGACGGTCCCCGTCCCAGCCCGCGCATGATGCCCCCGCGGCCGAACCCGGGCATGATGCCCGGTCGTCCGGCCGGCGGCGGCCGTGACGGCGGTCCCCGCGGGGCCCGCGGCGGCGGTCGCGGCGGACCCGGCGGCGGCGGAGGCCGTCCCGGCGGCGGTGGCGGTCGTCCCGGTGGGGGCGGCGGCAACTACCGCGGCACGTTCGGCGGTTCCGGCGGCGGCGGTGGCGCCGCGGGCGGCACCGGCGGTTCCGGTCCTTCGACCGGCGCGCCGGCTCCCTACCGCGGCGGCGGCGGCCGCGCGGGCGGCGGCGG